>JAYZBB010000081.1:0-17217 GCA_036339415.1 Bacteroidota bacterium
CGGCACCTGCTGCACCCTTGATGACGGTGCCTGGCTCGATGGTCAAGGTTTGACCAGAGTTGACGAACACGTAACCGTCCAAGATGTAGGTGTTGTCGCATGTCCAAGTGGTGGTTCCAGTGCCTTGACCGGCGTCAGAAACAACAACCTCGGTGCGTTGACCGAGTGGTGGACAGTCGCAGCTCAATTGAACTGCTTCCGCAAACATGCCGCGCTCATCGCAGAATGTCCAGTTGGCGGCAAAGTCGTGACCTGAGCCATGTGATCCATTGAGGTCGAGCTGGTCAGTGGCCATTTGTCCTGCGGCGTCGAAGGCGAAAGTGTAGTCGATGTCTGCACCTGCGTCCAATACGATGCCATTGGCTGAAGCGTAGGCGTCCAACTGCGCATCGCCATCGGCGACGATCGCTCCGTCGTAATCAATGGCGTCTGTGCCGCCAACGACCTTGATGCTGCTGAGGTTGAGGTCACCGGCAGCCCAACGGTCGAACGCGTCTTCGACTTCGTCCGCCTTGTGTTCGATTTCGATGCCTTCGTTGGTTCCTGCGATCAACGCGTTGGTCACGTTACCCCCTGAACCGTTGCGGAAGAGGAAGCCCTGGTTGTTGCCTGCACTCACCACTGTCCATCCGGTGACAGAAGGAGTTGAGAAGGGCATTTCGTCGGCGGAGACATTGCCGTCGTCAGAGTCATCGCCGTCGAGCTCACCGCCGCGGTCTCCGATGCCGTTGGGCACGTCTTGAATGGCAAGCCAAGTGCTGTTGTTCATGCCGCGGTATCCTTGGTCCCAGTCGAAGCTGTCGTCGCCGGCAAAGGCCACGAGGGCGTTGGTGATGGAGGCCGTGCCGCCGAAGAACTCGATGCCGTCGTCGAGGTTGGACACCACTTCGATGTGGTCAAGGGTCGTGCCGCTTCCGACACCGCCCAAGGTCAAGCCGTTGATTTCGTTGGCCGCCGCGAGCTGCGTTCCACCGTGACGGATCGAGACGTAGCGCATGATGCCTGCGCTGTGTGCGTCGTTCGAACCGCCGTAAGAAGCGCGGTCGTTGTCGGCGGGGATGCCTTCGATTTGGGCCACACCTCCAAAGTTGGTGGAAGCGTCACCCAAGAGAATCACACCGCCCCACTGGCCGCGAGTGTCGTAAGAAACTGAACCATCAAGCGGGTCGGCCGCAAAGGTGAAAATGATGGGGCATGCCTCAGCCGCGTCGGCAATCACGGTTCCTCCGTTTGCCACGATGAACGCGGAGGCGTCGGAGCCGGCGCCTGCTGCACCTTTGATGACAGTGCCGGGCTCGATGGTCAAAGTCTGACCTGCATTGACGAAAACGTAACCGTCCAAAATGTACGTGTTGTCACACGTCCATGTGGATGTTCCTGTGCCTTGTCCGGCATCGGAAATGACGATTTCTGTACGATCGGCCAACGGTGGGCAATCGCATTGTGACCAAGCTGCAGCTGCAGAAAGCAGGGCAGTGGCAAATAGAACCAACTGTTTCATTTGAATTGGGGTTGAATTAGACATTTCTGCCCCCAAAACTCGAATTGGGTTCCATGAAATCGCGTTTGCTCAACCTTACTGCTTGTTCAAAGTCTCGGTACCCTGGTGTTACGGAAGACGCCTCGGAGTTGACTTCAACAAAACGAGAATGTTTGTCCGCGACAAAGCAGGCGTTAAGCGAACGTTTCTATGACTCTAAAATAAGTAGAAACAGTGCGCCCATAAGTACTTTGATCCAAGCAGATAGGGATTTGTAGTTGGCGTTGAATGCCTTCAGCATCGTTGCCAAATAAATGGCCGCCCACGTGAGGATGGCAGGCAACGCAATCGCCACTTTCGCAGACCAAAGAACCACCATGATGCCTGTCAGGGCCAATCCAAACAACACGCCAATTCTGTTTTGGTCAGGAGTCAACCGCATGGCCATGGTGTTGTGACGTGCGGCTCGATCTCCGACTTTGTCTTGCACGTCCTTCACCCATTCGCGGATGAAATTCAGGACCGCCAGCAACAACGCAAACGTCCATGCTTCCAAGGAGTCAAGCGCATCGCTGCCCATCGCTGCCCAAATCACAAGCCCACCCACGCAAATGGAGATGGTCACATTTCCCAGCGCACCATTTCCCTTCAGCATGGGAGAGTAGACGTACAACACCACGCTTAACAGCGCCACCATCACAATCGGCCACGAGGTGTCCGCGTTGGAGGCGAGCCATCCACTCCAACACAACGCCGCGATGGTGAAGCCCCAATGGGTGACCACAACCACCCTTCGCTTGACAAGCCTGCCAACGAGGGCGCGGTTGGGCTTGTTGATTCGGTCTTCCCGAACGTCGAAGTAGTCGTTGATCAAGTTTCCTGCAGCGCCCACCAACATGGGCACCACAATCCATCCGCTTTGTCCTAGATGCCACAGTGCGGCCAAGTCACTGCCAAGCCAACGCATCACAATCCACACCATGCCGCCCATGGCCAACACATTCCACGGTCGCGTCAGGCGCAGCCAATGAAAGAAGGGAAGGAGGGCGGTAGGCATCATGGTGCGGTCAGCCGTGGGTGGCGTCGATTAGGGCGCCGCCTTGCGAGGTGGTGTGGGCGTAGTTGAATCCCCCATGGATGGCGTGTGCACCCGTCTCGCCTGATCGTGAGAGTGCCAGGTACCCCACTTGAAGATCCGATGTGGGCATGCGCTCCATGATCCGGTGGACGGCTTCCTCACAGGCGGCTTGTGCTGTGCGTCCCTGACGCATCAACTCGACCACCAAAAACGACCCGACGGTTTTCATGACAGCCTCACCCAACCCGGTGGCGGTGGCTCCGCCGATTTTGGGGTCCACAAACAATCCGGCGCCCAAGATGGGGCTGTCGCCCACGCGGCCATGCATTTTGTAGGCTAGTCCGCTGGTGGTGCAACCACCTGCCAGCCGTCCTCCGTCATCGAGCGCCAAGAGGCCGATGGTGTCGTGATTTTCGATGTTGATGACGGGCTTGTAGTCAGACGTCTTGCGCCAATCTTGCCATGCACGTCGAGAGGTGTCGGTGAGCAGTTCGACAGAATCGATGCCCAATTCTCGAGCATATTGTTCTGCACCTGCCCCAGCAAGCATCACGTGGGGCGTGTCTTCCATGACTTTGCGTGCCAAGGAGAGGGGGTGCAAGACGCCTTGCACAAAACACACCGACCCTGCATTGCCAGTGTGGTCCATGCAGCACGCGTCAAGGGTGACATGGCCGTCCCGATCGGGCAGGCCGCCAATCCCAACGCTGAGACCTGTCGCGTCGGCCTCGACCACACGCGCTCCGGCTTCAATCATGTCCATGGCGTCCCCGCCTTGCTGCAAGGCCAAAAATCCCGCAGCATTGGCCTCGATGCCGTGGTTCCATGTGGACAGCATGGAGGCGTCACCGGCGTCTTCCGCACCGTGGGGATTGGGGACGTGTTTGGCCAACATGGTGTTCAACGTCCATGGCGACAAGCCAAGGGTGGCCCCGGTGGCGGCGAGTTTTTGCAAGAAGGCACGGCGAGAAGAATGTCCCATGCCGGGAAGTTCGTCAAACCTTGGGCTTAAACCAACGAAGCACCATCCAAGGCAGGAAGGTCAAGTCGGCCACCACAGCGAAAAGCAGCGTCAAGCTGATGAGGAAGCCGATGTGGAAGGTTCCCAAGAACGACGAGGAGGTGAGCGTCATGAACCCACCACAGAGGATCAAACTGGTCACCACGATGGCTTTGCCTGTGGCCAAAAAACTCCGCTTGACGGCCACGGGAAGCGACCGGCCCTGGCTGAGTTGCAATCGCAACTTGCTCAAGAAATGGATGGTGTCGTCCACCGCAATGCCAAAAGCCACCGTGAAGATGATGCCGGAGGTCACTTTCAAATCCACATCCATGAGCACCATGACGCCGGCAATCATGACGAGAGGCAAGAGGTTTGTGATGAGACAGAGAACGACCATGGCACCGCTTCGGAACAGCAACCCCGCAATGATGGCCACGGCAATCAAGGCCAACCCCAGGCCACCCACCATGTCTGATGCCAGAGACGCATTGTTGACATCCACCAAATGTGCCGTCCCCGTCACTTTCCATGAACTGCCGTCGGGCATGTTGGCGTTGCACCACAAGTCGAGTGCGTCGTGTTTGGCTTGAATCACCTGAGATCCGGTGTCTTCAACCTTGCCAAACACACGCACGCTCTTGCCATCCTCGGTGACGAGCGCGTTCCATTGCCCCGAGCGTTTCATCACCCTCACTAGCTTTTTGAGGGTCGACGATTGTTCAGGGATGTTGTAGTGTTGCTCACGGTCGCCCATCCATCCGCGATGCGCCATGCGAACGGCGGTTGCGGGTCCCACGATGGCCCCGACGCCGTAATCCGATTTCAGATGCGATTCCAACGCATCCAAAGCCCGAAGGGAGGCAGGGGCCTCCACCAATTCAGGCAGCGTGACAGAGAGTTCGAAGGGCCGAACGCCTGCAAACTCTCGCTCAAAGAAGGCAAACTGTTTGCGGAACGGATCCTCCTCGCGCAGATCTTCGATGAGTTTGTTGTCCACGCGCAGGTTGCTCCCAAGGAACATCGTCGCGCCAGCAATGCCCACCCAAGCGATGGCCAGTGCCGCCTTGTTGCGGAGCGTCCAGCGAAGTGCACGGTGCAACGCGCCATTCCAGAAGACACCTGAGCCATGTTTGGACACCACAGGAGGAGGGGCGAGCACCATGACACTCGGCAGCAAAGTGAAGGCCAAAACGTAAGCCACACCCACCCCGACGGCGGCGTACACCCCAAAGTCGTGCACGGGACCGATGGAACTCGTCAACAGCGTCAAGAAGCCAAGGGCCGTGGTCAACGATGTGAGGAAGGTGGCCAAACCCACTTCTCGGAACGAACGTTTCATGGCCTCTTTGTGCGTGGCATCGGCTCGTCGTTCGTCGTAATAACGCGTCAGTACGTGCACCACGTCAGAAATGCCCACCACAAACAAAATGGTGGGAAGCACCACCGTCATGACGTCCACGGCTTTTCCCGTCGACACCATGATGCCCAAGGTCCACAGGCCGCTCATGAGCACGACGGTCAAAGGCACCAGAATGCCCCAAACCGTGCGAAATGCGAACCACAGAAACGCGACCAACAACACGATGCCGACACTCACGAACCACGTGACCTCCCGTTCCATGACGCCCACGTAATACGCCTGCGCCACGGCGCGGCCAGAGACATGAATGTCCTGGATGGACGATTTGGTTTCATGCAAGTGTTCCTCCCAAACGGCCACCGCCGCCGCCAAACTGTCGCATCCGGCCTTGCTCAATCCGTCTCGGTGCTCCACCGTCAACGCCACAGCACGTCCGCTCGGACTGACAAACGTGCCCATGATGTCATCCCGTTGTCGCAGCCGATCCAAGTCCTTGATCAAGGTGCTGTCGTTGTCCCAGGCCAAGAGCGGCCGCTGAAACACCATCCCGCTCAACGGGTCGCGCACGGGCAATTCCAAGCGGGTGGGGGACTGGATCAACTCCACGCCAGGCAGCGCTTCGAGTGCTTCGATTTGGGCGTCGATTTCCGCCAGGAACCCAGATGTGAGCGCCTCGCCTTCGAAGCCGACAATCAGAAAGTCGTTGTCGCTGCCAAACGTTTCTCGAAACTCCCGGTAGAACGTCGTTTCAGGATGGTCTGCAGGGAAGAACTGTTCAAAGTCGTAATTGAATTGGAGCCCCAAGGCTTGCCATGCCATCCAACTCGAGACGGCCAGGAGCAACGCAAGCACAGTCCAGGCCCGGCGTCGCCAGGCAAGTGGAAGGGTGTTTTGACTCGAAGCGCTCATGTTGCAAAGGTGGAACAGGCCTTTGGCTTTGCAGTTCACGCAATGGCATAAAAAAGCCCCGCTCATGGCGGGGCTTTTTGATTCAGGGTCTATGAAGCGTCAGCTTTCTTTCACTTCTTCAAAGTCCACATCAGTGACTTCAGCGTCGCCATCCGCAGCCGCGCCGGCATCGCCTGCCGCTCCCGCGTCAGCACCACCCGCGGCTTGTTGGGCTGCGTACATTTCTTGGCTGGCCGCTTGGAATGCGGTGTTCAGCGCCTCGATGCAAGACTTGCAACCGTCGATGTCCTGCGCGCCATGCGCCTTCTTGAGGTTTTCGAGGGCTTCGTTGATGGGCGCCATTTTGTCTTCGGGAATTTTGTCCCCAAACTCCTTGAGTTGCTTTTCCGTTTGGAAGACCAACCCGTCGGCTTGGTTCAAGACGTCGGCGCGCTCTTTGGCTGCGGCATCGGCATCGGCGTTGGCCTCCGCGTCTGCTTTCATGCGTGCGATTTCGTCCTCGCTCAAGCCGCTGGACGCTTCAATCTTGATGCTTTGTTCTTTGCCAGTGGCTTTGTCTTTGGCTCCGACGTTGATGATGCCGTTGGCGTCAATGTCGAAGGTCACCTCAATTTGAGGCACACCGCGCGGAGCGGGAGGGATGTCGGCCAAGTGGAATCGACCAATGGTCTTGTTGTCCGCGGCCATGGAGCGTTCCCCTTGCAGCACGTGGATTTCCACGCTAGGCTGGTTGTCGCTGGCTGTTGAGAACGTCTCGGACTTCTTTGTCGGGATGGTCGTGTTGGCGTCGATAAGTTTGGTGAAGACTCCACCCATGGTTTCGATGCCGAGTGACAAAGGCGTCACGTCCAAGAGGAGGACGTCTTTCACGTCTCCGGTTAAAACACCTCCTTGAATGGCGGCACCCACGGCCACCACTTCATCGGGATTGACACCCTTTGAAGGCTCCTTGCCGAAGTACGCCTTCACCGCATCCTGCACGGCAGGAATTCGGGTGGAACCACCCACGAGAATCACCTCGTTGATGTCGCCTTTGTCGAGGCCAGCGGCTTTCAATGCACTCATGCATGGCTCAATGGAGCGCTTGACGAGGCTGTCCACCAACTGCTCAAACTTGGCACGGGACAAGCTGCGGACCAGGTGCTTGGGCACGCCATCCACAGGCATGATGTAGGGGAGGTTGATTTCTGAGGTGGTCGTGCTGGAGAGTTCGATTTTGGCCTTCTCAGCAGCTTCTTTTAAACGCTGCAGTGCCATTGGGTCTTTGCTCAAGTCCAGACCGCCGTTCTCGCTTTTGAATTCGTCCACGAGCCATTCGATGATGGCCTGGTCAAAGTCGTCACCCCCGAGGTGCGTGTCTCCGTCGGTCGAAAGCACTTCGAACACGCCGTCGCCGAGCTCGAGGATGCTGACGTCGTGAGTGCCACCCCCCAAGTCGAAGACCACGATTTTCTGGTCAGTGGCTTTTTTGTCAAGGCCGTACGCCAAGGCAGCTGCCGTCGGCTCGTTGATGATGCGCTTCACTTCCAAGCCTGCGATTTCGCCTGCCTCTTTGGTGGCTTGGCGTTGGCTGTCGTTGAAATAAGCAGGGACCGTGATGACCGCACCTGTGACTTCTTGGCCGAGGTATTCTTCCGCGGTACGCTTCATCTTCTGAAGCGTCATGGCTGAAATCTCCTGCGGCGTGTACTGGCGGTCGTCAATTTGGACGCGAGGCGTGTTGTTGTCGCCTTTCACCACGTTGTAGGCCACGCGGCCGGCTTCTTTCTCCACTTCCGAGAAGTTCGATCCCATGAAGCGCTTGATGCTCGAGATGGTCTTGGTAGGGTTGGTGATGGCTTGACGCTTCGCAGGTTCACCCACTTTGCGTTCTCCGCCGTCGATGAAGGCGACCACAGACGGTGTGGTACGCTTGCCTTCGCTGTTGTTGATGACCACAGGTTCATTTCCTTCCATCACTGCGACGCAGCTGTTGGTTGTCCCGAGGTCGATGCCAATGATTTTACTCATGTTGCAAGGGTTGATTGTTTTCGTTGATTCGACCGACCTAGACCAAACCTGATGCCAATCTTCATTCCATCAGACAGGGCTGACATCCTGTCAATTGACCGTCCTTTTTTATGACAATAGCGTCACGTTTCAAGGCTGCGGACTGACAGGCTGTCGCAAATGCCGTCAAGGGCCCACGTTCATGGCGACCCACTTCCTGACTTCGCGCAGATGCTCAGTCACATGGAGCATTCGAGAGCCATACCAGCTGAAGGCTTCCCCATCGACAAGCTTGAAGCGACTTTCGGGATGGGTGTTCTCAAAGCGGACGAGGTGTTTGGATTTGAAGGGAAAAGGTTCAGAGGGGAGGAGCCATTGCTGGGCCAATCCTGTGCCGGCGTCAGGGGTGTCGGCAAGCGTGGGGTATCGACCGTCAGCAACTGACGAGCTGAAGGCGTTCTCGATGCCCCAATGTGTCATGACACTGTGAATGAACGTGTCCGGGCCCGCCACCATCCAGGGTGAAGACCAAACCGCATATCCCGCACGCCCCACAGGCTTCTTCGCATCGCCCCAAGCGTCGGCGATGCGCTCGACCATGCGCTCAGCCTCCTGGCCCCGATGAACGGCCTCACCCAGGCGCCGCATTTCATCAAATGCCTGTTCTTTGGTCCTTACGTCCGTCACCATCACGTCCGCAGCAGGAAGAGATGCAGTCAAAGTTTCAATCTGTTCGCGGTCGTTTTCCTCTCGGTTGGCCACGATCAAATCGGGTTGAAGGCTCAGCACATCGTCGATGTTCACGGTTTTGGTGCCCCCAATTCGAGGCAGCGTGCGAAAGGCAGTCTGGGGTCGCACGCAGAATTTGGTTTGGCCCACCACATTCACCTCGAGTTCGTGCAAGAATTCGGTCCAGCTTGGCACAAGTGAAACCACGCGCATGGTGCGAAGTTAGTCCGCTACCTTTGCGTCATGAAGGCGCCAATCAAATTTGCAGTGGTCGGATGCGGCCACATCGGCAAGCGTCATGCCGCGATGATTCAGGCGGCGCCAGAGGCTGAGCTCGTCGCTGTGGTGGACAACGCATGGTCCAAAGAAGACCTTCATAATGTCACGTCAACTCAGTCATGGGCAGCTCAGGCGATGGCCTACACCAGCTTGGCCCATGCCCTTCTTGACCAAGAATTTGATGTGGTTGCAATCGCAACCCCAAATGGCAGCCACGTTGAACTGGCCTGCGCGGCCATCGATGCGGGATGCCATGTGATCCTAGAAAAGCCAATGGGCCTCAATTCTTCGTCAGTTGAGGCGCTGCAGTCGAAGGCTCGAAATGCTGGACTTGTGGTGTTTGGGGTGATGCAAAACCGTCATGCGCCGGCAGCCCAGTGGCTGAAGTCCAGTCACGTACAGGGACAATTTGGCGACATTTTGCAGGTGCATGTGCAATGCCTTTGGAACCGGGATGACCGATATTACACGCCAGGGTCATGGCGGGGCACCATGACGCAAGATGGAGGCCCGCTGTTCACACAGTTCTCGCATTTCGTGGACATTCTGATGTGGGTGTTTGGACCGTTGGACGTCCAAGACGCTCATTTTGTGAATCAAACCCATCAAGACATCACAGAATTTGAAGATGGTGGGGTTGTTCGTTTCCAAATGAAGGAAGGCGGGTGGGGGACAATGACCTTCAGCACGTCCACACCGCATGGCAATTTTGAAAGCAGCATGACCGTCATGGGGACCAAAGGCACCCTCCGCATCGGCGGTCAATACATGGACAGGGTGGAGGAATTCATCATGCCAGGATGCGATCACCCCCAATTGCCGGCATCTCCACCCGCCAACGACTACGGAGGCTACACGGGCTCAGCGGCCAACCACCACCATGTTTATGACAACGTGTTGGACGTGCTCTTGCGAAACGGCGAAGTGGCCACCCCCACAGAACAAGGTCTTGAAGTGGTGCGCACCATTGAACAAATGAACGCGCTGGGCCGTCGTCATCTGTGAATGGAGGGGGCGGTCCATTGTCGCCAAACACGCGGGAAAATCCAACGCAACCATCGCGGTGTGCAAACCCACCTGCGCATGAAGACGACGTCGGAGCCAAATTCGGCATAGAACCGATCCACTCCTGGGTCTTGGCTCCCACCAAAGTCAAAGACTGTACACCCTTGTTTTTGCGCATGCCTCATGGCTTCCAGGAGCATGGACACAGAGGCCCTTCCAGAAGCTTGTGACCTTGTTTGACCGCCAAAAGCGTAGATGCAAGTGTGGTCTGGGAGAATGACAAAACCGCCAGAGGCGATGCACTCGCCCTGCGCGTTCCGGGCCAACACACAAAAGGTCCAATCTGTGCATGAAATGTCCTTGATCAGTGCTTCGAGCTTCTTGGGGTGTGCATGAAGGCCCTTTCTGTCTCGCGACGCAAGGTGAAGTTTGAAGACGTCATCCCATCCATTGGAATTCTGGTGAATCTCGAGCGTGCCAGACTCACGTTCGAACCGTCTGGCTTGTTTGATGCGGGTCTTGGGCAATGTGTCTTCGAACGCCTCATTCAGGGCGAGCTGTCGCGTGTGTCTGGGTACATCGACCCAGCCCTTTGGAGGCTCCAGGCCAGGCAGCGCCTTGGGTCCCAAATCGACCACAACCACCGAGGTGTGAAGGCGGGTCAAGGCTCGCTTGAGCTTTTCTTGTGTTTCAGAGGCTCCGGACCAAGTCACATGCAGTGCCCAAGGAGGGGTGCACGTGAGTGAGACCAGGCCTTTGAGCTTGGTGCTGTACAGTGGAATCTGGGTGCCGTCTTCTTCGAGTATGAAGCCATCTTTGCCAAGCCATTCGGGCGACACAAAGCCAGTGGTGGTCATTCAGGAGAGACTAGCGACAGGGAGAAATTGGCAGCTCACCCTCCAACGGAGCGCTTGACAGCCTGGAATTCTCGGTCGTTGCCAAGCAGTTCTTCACCGAGGTCGATGAATTCACGCATGCTTTCTTGGTCCCCTGCCGCGTTGAGCTGCTCGATGGTTACGACGAAGGCGTATTGCAGCAACTCGTTTTGACCTGCTGTAAGGCCTCGACCCTGTTGATTCAGCAGGAGATTCTTGGCTTCCTTCCAACAAACCTCGGCGTCGCGACGCGCTTTGAGGGTGAGGTACACCGTTCCAAACATCATCCAAGCCCCAGGGTCTTCTTCATCCAGAGCGGTGAGATACTTGTAGTAGCCTTTGGCTTTGGTGTACTTGCCGTTGTCCATTTCAGTCTCGGCGGCCACAATGGTCTCTTTCCGCAGTTCCTCGATGAATTCTTGCTCCGTAGGTACGTAGTCTTTGTCTCGGTCCTTCTTGACAAATTTGCTCGCGTATTTCAGCGAATTCTTCAACGCCTTCAGCTTTTCCACCTCATAAGCCTCTCGCAAGTCTGCATCGTCGCTTTTGTGAATGGCGAGATAGGCTTTGGACATGTAGAAGTAAGGCATGGGATGCTTTTTCTGTTGATCGTCTTCGGTGTAGCGGATGGCTTTGTAAAGCACCTTTTCGTGTTTGCCGTCCACGCACCACTCGAGGAGTTCATTCAAGTCTTCCTCGGGAATCAGGATGGGTTCTTCGTCGCTGTCCCTGTTGCGTTGAGCTTGGGCTTCAACGGCCACTCCTGATGAAAGGATGAACAAAAGGGAAAGCGAGGCAAACAGGGAGATGCGAGAGACTGAGGTTTTCATGGCTTCAATGTGTTGGGTCTGTGTAGATAAACACAAACCATGCCGAAAGATACAAGTTGACTACACTAAGGACTGGATTTGATCCCCAAATGTTGTTTGAACTGACTGCCTTTTTTGAGTGTTTCTTTGATTGTGTCCAACGCCTCACGCCAGTCAATCACCCACGTTCCTTTGGAAACTTGGTTTGCCTCCAAAGGCTGGGAGCCCCAGCCATTTCAGCGGGCTGTTTGGGAAGCTGTGGGCCAAGGTTGTGATGGACTGTTGCAGGCCCCCACGGGCAGCGGAAAGACCTACGCAGCCATGGGGCATGTGTTCGCACATGCAGTCACGCAAGGCCCACAACGAAGCGGAGTCAAACTTGTTTGGGTTGCACCGCTGAGGGCGTTGTCCGCGGACATTGCCGATGCTGCACGCGCCATGGTGAAAGGAATGGGGTTGGACTGGGAAGTAGGCACAAGGACCGGAGACACCTCGGCCAAAGAAAAAGCCAAGCAGAAGAACGCGCTTCCCGATGTGTTGATCACAACCCCAGAGTCGCTGCACATCCTGATTGCACAAAAAGGAGGTGCCAAACGGCGTGCTTCGGCAAGCATGGTGGTGGTGGACGAATGGCACGAATTGCTGGGGTCCAAGCGCGGAGTGCAAGTGGAGTTGGCGGTGTCTTGGATCCGACACAGCGCAAGGCAACGCGGTGAGCGGATGCTTGTTTGGGGCGTCAGCGCCACCTTGGCCCATCCTGAGGAAGCCTTGGAATCTCTTGTTGGACATCGAGAAGGCACCTTGGTTCGGGCCAACATTGCCAAAGAAATCCACATCACCAGCACGATGCCTCAAGCCTTTGCGAGATTGCCTTGGGCGGGTCACATTGGCCTTCAATTGTTGGATGAAGTGGCGGCAATTGTGGAGGCCCATCAAAGCACATTGATTTTCACCAACACACGCCGTCAGGCGGAGGTATGGTATCAGGCGCTGCTCAATCACAAGCCTGACTGGGCTGGCTTGCTCGCAATGCATCACGGCTCGATTTCACGAGAGCTGAGGACCTGGGTTGAGGATGCGCTGCACGACGGCAGGGTCCGGGCGGTGGTGTGCACGGCGTCTTTGGATTTGGGTGTGGATTTCCGCCCTGTGGATGCCGTGGTGCAAATTGGAGGGCCCAAAGGCGTGTCGCGCATGATTCAACGAGCGGGCCGATGTGGGCACCGTCCTGGAGAATCGAGCACGGCTCACTTCGTTCCCACCCATGGTCTTGAGCTGTTGGAAGCCGTGGCATTGCGTGAAGCCATCGCCCAAGGTGAAATTGAACCCAAGAGCCCATTGATGCTTTGCTGGGACGTGTTGGTGCAATGGCTTTGCACACTTGCGGTTGGCGATGGTTTTGAGCCCAACGAAGTCATTCGCGTGGTGCGCGGCACGTTTGCGTTTCGTGAGATGGAACCAGAAGATTGGCAGCAATGCCTGGACCTCATTTCTACCGGCGGTCCGTCACTGCGCGCATACACAGAACACCGACGTGTCGATGTCAACGAGGAGGGACGTTGGGTGATGCGCGATCGGGCCAAGGCACGCCGTCATCGAATGAGCATGGGCGCGATTGTCAGTGCGACCATGGTCTCGGTGCAATTGAAGGGGCAAGGATTGCTCGGCCATGTGGAGGAGTCATTTGTCGCGTCCCTCAGAGAAGGCGATGCCTTTGTCTTTGCGGGACAAACCGTGGCACTTGTGTCGTTCGAGGGTCTCGTGGCCAAAGTCCGTCGGTCCAAATCGTCCACTGCCAGAACGCCCGCCTGGATGGGAGGGAGGATGAGCTTGAGTTCAGAGCTTTCCCACCGTTTGCGATGGGCATGGGACCGGATGGCTGGGGATGAACAGGATTGGGAGCCTGAAATCCAGCGCTTGTCGCCAATGGTCCAAATCCAAGCCGAGCGCAGCCACATCCCGCGCGCCGACGAACTTCTCGTGGAGACCTACCACGACGAAGATGGTCACCACTTGTTTTTGTATCCCTTCGAAGGGCGCAAAGTGCACGAAGCTCTGGCGATGCTCCTGGCGTATAGACTGAGCTTGATGGCACCCCAAACGTTCAATTGGGCATGCAATGACGATGGTTTGGAGTTGCTTTCTGACCAACCCATTGTTTGGGAACAAATCGTGGACACCAATCTTTTGGACCCAGCTCATTTGATGGACGATCTGAGTGCTGGATTCAACGCCTCGGAGCTGGTGAGAAGAAAGTTCAGGGATGTGGCGACGGTTGCCGGGCTCGTGTTCCAGGGTTTTCCCGGAGCAGTGGTGAAAGAACGGCATTTGTTGACCTCGACCAACTTGCTCCTTCAAGTCTTTCAGGACCACGACCCAGACAATTTGTTGTTGCGGCAAGCGCAGGATGAAATGCTTGCAGAACAACTGGAGTTTGGTCGTCTGCTGCAGTGGTTGCAGTCCATGTCTGAGAGAAACGTGGTGCATTGCACGTTGGACAAACCGTCACCCTTGGCCTTTCCATTGTTTGTCGATCGACTTCGAGAAAGGCTCTCATCTGAAACACTTGAAAGCCGCCTGAAGCGAATGGCTTGGGCGTGACCTATTTTTGCCCCTTCATGCAAGATTTCTTCCCTTCCCGCTCAGTGGTCTTTTGCCAAAAGTTCATGATCCGTCTCGCGGGACTTGCGCTTGGCATGTTGATTTCAGCCACCGTTTTGGCTCAGGGGACAGTCAAGGGGTTCTTGAAGTCAGAGTCGTCAGGCGAGGCCGTGATGTTTGCATCGGTGACGCTGGAGGGCACTTCATATGGCGTCAGCAGCAACGTGGATGGATATTACAGCCTGAGTCGAATCCCCGCTGGACAGTACACACTTGTGGTCACGAGTCTCGAATACGAAACGTTTCGACAAAAAATTGAGTTGGTAAGCGGTAAAGTATTGACTAAAAACTTGTTGCTGTCTCAAAAAGTAGTGACGCTTGAAGGTGCAGAAGTTCGTGCAGACCGAGAGGAACAAACCACCCAAGTCCGCACCTCTGTGGAGACCATTCGGCCAGCAGACATCAAGCGCATCCCAAGCTTTGGTGGGGCTCCTGACCTTGTTCAGGCATTGCAGGTTTTGCCCGGGTTTGTCTCAACTGGCGACCAGGGTGGTCAGTTGTACATCCGCGGTGGTTCTCCCATCCAGAACAAGGTCTTGCTCGATGGCATGCTCATTTACAATGCCTTCCACAGCATAGGCTTGTTCAGCGTCTTTGATTCCGATGCCTTGAGCAATGCCGATGTGTATACGGGAGCATTCTCGGCCAAATATGGAGGTCGCATTAGCAGCGTGATGGACATCCGTACGCGGGATGGCAACATGCGAGAAACGGAGGGGCGGGTTGGGGCGAGTCCATTCGGTGCCAAGTTGTTGGTTCACGGGCCATTGAAAGCCATGTCGGAAGATCAGTCAGGCGGCATCAGCTATTTGCTGAGCGTGAAACACAGCTATCTGGAGCAGTCCTCATCGTTGTTTTATCCGTACATCAGCGATGGAAAGCTGCCCTTTGGTTTCACCGACACGTACGGCAAATTGACCTTTGGTGGTGGGGATGGTTCCAAATTGAGTTTGTTTGGATTCAACTTCAATGACAACGCAAGTGTGTTGGACGACAGCACGGGTGTAGATTTTGCCAACTATGGCTGGCGAAACGTCGGAGGTGGCGGAACGTTCACGGTGGTGCCTCCGGGAAGCTCAGTGTTGCTCAACGGTCACTTTGCGTTGAGCAATTACCGCATCAACTTCGACGAGGTGGGGTCACCACGCAGGTTCAGTGAGGTGCAAGGCTTCAATTTTGGGCTTGATTTCAAATACATCCTCGGCGAAGACAATTTGGAATATGGCCTTGAGGTTGTGGGATTGCAAACAGACTTCTCAACTACCAATTCGCTTTCGGTTCCGGTGACCCAGCAGGAAAACACCACAGAACTTGGGGGTTACTTGGATTATACAGTGAAGCGCGGTGCTTGGATTGTGCAGCCCAGTGTACGCCTGCAGTATTACAGCTCGCTTGGGAATGCGCGTGTTGAGCCTAGGTTTGGCATCAAGTACAAAGCCAGCGAGCGCCTGCGGTTGAAAGCGGCAGGAGGGATGTATTCCCAAAACGTCATTTCAGCCAATTCCGACCGAGATGTGGTCAACCTGTTCTATGGGTTCCTGGCCGGGCCTCAAAACTTGCAGGACGACATCAACCTACCTGATGGTACAGTGCGCGAACGCCAAAACAGCCTGCAAATGGCCAACCACTTGGTGGCGGGGTTTGAGTTCGATTTGACTGAGCGATTGAACGTCAACACTGAGGGATACGTCAAACATTTCACGCAACTGACCAACTTCAATCGCAACAAGTTGTTTCCTGACAATGTGACCTACGCAGGCGAGCCTGATGCGTTCAAAAAAGATTTCATTGTCGAGACAGGCCGTGCAGTCGGAGCAGATGTGGTTGTGAAATATGAAGAGCGCGAGACATACCTGTGGTTTGTTTACGGATTGGGGAATGTCGATCGCTGGGACGGGTTCCGGTGGTACGACCCTGTGTTTGATCGTCGACACAACGTCAACCTTGTGGCAAGCCAAGGATTTGGTGACGGAAAGTGGTTGGTGTCGGCGCGCTGGAATTTGGGCTCAGGCCTGCCGTTCACCCAGAGTCAGGGCTATTATCAGGCACCGAGCACGGGAGGGGGCATTGATGGGGACTATCTCACGTCAAACCCCGATGAAATCAGCATCTTTTTGTCTGAACTCAACGAAGGGCGTCTGCCCGCGTACCACCGCCTCGACCTCAACGTCAATCGCACTTGGAAGGAGGTCGGTGGCGGAGAGCTCGAACTCTCGGCAGGGGTCACCAACGCATACAGCCGGGAGAATGTGTTCTACATCAACCGCATCACGGGTCAGCGCAAAAACCAGCTTCCATTCTTGCCCTCAGTGGGATTGGATTGGGCGTTCTGAACCAGTCGAAGCCATCAGCTTCTTGGCTTGCCCCAGCGCTTCCGACGTCACATTGTCGCCGCTCAACATGGTTGCAATGGCCTGACAGCGTGCTTGTTTTTTGAGTTCGACTACCTGCACGTGTGTGGAGGCGCCGTCTGTGATTTTTTGCACTTCCCAATGATGCTCAGCTTGGGCGGCCACTTGGGGAAGGTGAGTGACCGAGAGGACCTGTTGGGTTTTCGACGATTGTGCCATCTCCTTCATCGCTCGTCCCATGTGCATCGCCACCTCTCCACTCACGCCTGTGTCGATTTCATCCAACACGATCACTGGTGTGGATTGGATGCCAGCCAGGACGGATTTCAAAGCCAGCATGAAACGCGACCGCTCACCACCGCTTGCGACCTTGGTCAAAGGCAACAGGGGAGAGCCTGGATTGGTTGAGAGCCAAACTTCCGGCGTTTCCATGCCGATGTCGTCAGGAGCACAAGGCGGCATCTCCCAAGTCATGCGCGCATGGGGCATTTTAAGGTCTTTCAGCTTGGGGAGCACCATCTCGGTCAGTCGTTGGCCACCCCGCAATCGAGCCTCGGTCAACGCTGTCCCAGCGGTTGTCAGTGCTCGCCGCAGTTGGTCGTGCAGGGCGCGTGCAGCCGCCAGAGCTTCCTCAAGTCCTTCGATGGCCTCGAATTGACGGTTCAAAACATCCCGCTTCGCCATCAATT
>JAYZBB010000082.1:0-18681 GCA_036339415.1 Bacteroidota bacterium
AATCGGATTGGCGAGGACGGATTTGGATTCAAGTTTGCCATGAAAACCCTCAGTGGCGGCCGAATCGGCATCGCCGCGCAAGCCCTCGGCATCGCCTCTGGCGCGATGGAATTGGCGTTGGCCTATTCCAAGGAACGGAAAGCGTTTGGCAAGGAAATCCACAAGCATCAGGCCATTGCCTTCAAGCTCGCGGACATGGCGACCCAAATCGAAGCCGCGCGGTTGTTGACTTTGAAAAGCGCTGCATTGAAGGATGCGGGAGAGAACTACGATTTGGCCTCGTCCATGGCGAAGTTGTATGCCTCAGAAGTGGCCATGAAACAAACGGTGGAGGCGGTTCAAATCCACGGAGGCTACGGCTACGTGAAAGAATACCACGTCGAGCGCCTGATGCGTGATGCCAAAATCACACAGATCTACGAAGGCACCTCGGAGGTCCAAAAAATCGTGATCAGCCGCGCGGTCCTGGTAGACTGACCTTAGACTTGGATTGAGTTTGGGTCAATCGACCCGCTCGTTGCGCGCGTTCCAAACCGAACGCGTCCCGCGCAGCCACGTCACCAACTCGTCTCGTCCATCTCCATCGACGTCGAGCCACTCCATGCGCTCGGCGCGTGTGGCCCCGGAGATCCCGACTTCCTCTCCTTCCTCGAGCGAACGCTCCCGCACCCACCCTGCATCGTCGATGAACAGCACAGAGGTGCCTCCAAGGGATGCGCCTCGTCTGAAAAGTGGAGGATGGTTGGGATGGACCAACACGGGAGTCGTGGCCCGGGTGGATCCGTTGCGCTTGAGCAACTCCACTTGCCCATTGTCTCGACCCACGTAGATGTAGTCTCGGGAACCAAGCCGAAGATGTCGGATGTGACGCACTGGCGACTTGATGTCAATGCCTGCATCTGGTCGGTGGGTCCATCCAGGCGTTTGCTCACCTTCCTTCCTGTGGTTCTCAACGAGTCCAGAAGCGTCCGACGCGGACAGGTATCGATGCTTGCGATTGCCATCGTAATCCACCACAGTCCAGGCCGTCCAAAGTCCGGCAGAAGGTGCCAATGGAAACCCATTCACCTCCCTTCCTTTGACATCGAGCATGTGCAATCCCGAGGGCACGCCAAACATCGCCTGGAACTTGCCGTTGGCATACACGTCCACTTCAGTTGCGCCGCCAGCAAGTGGGGCTTCAGCCATGGGCAAGGACCAAACGACGGTGCCGTCAGGCTGAACGGCCTCGACCTCTCCCTCTCTGTGTCGCAGGGTCATGCGCGTTTGGCTCCGGTGGTTGCGCACTTCGCCCATCACGCCGTCATCACCCACGGATTCCACGTTGACGGCCAGAGGCGCTTCGACCGCCACCCCTGTGTTCGACCCTTGTGCCACCCAAATCACCACATGTTCATCTACCACACGTCCCACCCATTTGTCGGCAGGTGTTTGCCCACTTCGGGCGTCAGATAAGGGCCTCCATGTCCACTGGGCATCCCCATTTACAATCAGCGATTGGTCATCCCACTGCACCGTCCAGTCGTTGGCTGCCGCCAAGGCATTGATGTCGGCCCGCCAAGAATCCGAATTTGCGACAGTCCACCGTCCACCATCAGGCCACCGCGTGGCCCAGGACGACAAGGGCACGCCATTTCCCCTGAGGGCTGCTTCCACCCTGGATGTTGCCATTGGCGCTTCCCAGATCTGTCCCGCCCACCAGGTCGTCGGAATGTCTTGCCCTTGCGGAGCCAGCATGGGTTCCACCGCAAAGCGATTTGTGGAGGCATCCTGCGTTGAGTCCCTCCAAACCACCCAGCCTTCCGCATCCAATGCCCATCCGGTTGGCGTGCGAAGGAGTGTTGCGCCATCTTCACCCTCACGCCAATGCTTGGACATTTGACCGGGTTGTGCCCTCCAGCGATCCAAAACCGGCGGAGTCCCGCACAGCCAGCCTCCGCGCCAGGACTGTTGCTTCCATCCATCCGGCAACACTGGCCATTCCGACTCGGCGTGCCAAACCTCAGCACTCGCTGATTCAAACATCCTGACCCATTCGGTGTTGGGCAGGTCGCTCAATCCGCATCGAGAAGCAGCGTCTTCACGATTCAACTGAGTCCAAGTGGTCCAATCGTCCGAAGCCCAAAGCATGGGATTGACAGGTCCAACCTCCGCAGCAGGCGCTGTGCGATGAAACCACGAGGCGGCGAGGGCCGCTGTCAAGGCAATCAAAAGAAAGGACCCCGAGCGCATGGCCCCAAGTTCGAAGGTTCTGTCACGAAATCCGCACCCAATTGCTGCGCGCTTTCAACGCAGTTTCCAACGATTCACGCAAGGCCATGTGTTCTGGTCGTCCCAACGTTGGATCTGCCTCCAGGACCTCCTGAGCGAAGTAACGCGCGCTGGAAAGCAAGGAACGGTCGCGAACCAAATCCGCAACTTTCAAATCCGGCACCCCACTTTGCTGGGTCCCCATGACGTCCCCGGGGCCTCGCAACTCCATGTCGACTTCGGCAATTTCAAAGCCATCGTTGGTTCGGCACATCGTTTCCAAGCGACGGCGCGCGTCATGACCGAGGTCCGACGACGACATCAAAATGCAGTAACTCTGGCTGGCACCGCGACCGACGCGTCCCCTCAATTGATGAAGTTGTGACAGCCCAAACCGCTCTGCGCTTTCGATGACCATCACACTCGCATTGGGCACGTTCACCCCCACTTCAATCACCGTGGTGGCCACCAAGATTTGGGCTTGCCCCTTGGCAAATCGATCCATCTCCCACGCCTTGTCCTCCGGCTTCATGCGGCCGTGGACAATGGCCACCTGATAATCCGGTGCGGGAAAACGACGCACAATGCTCTCATACCCGTCCATCAAATCCTTGTGATCAAGCGTGGCGCTCTCCTCAATGAGGGGATACACGAGGTAAATCTGCCTGCCTTCGGCGATTTGGTCTTCCAAAAATTGGAACACGCCCAACCGAGCTGCATCCGTCCTGTGGACCGTCAGAATCGGCTTCCGACCTGGGGGAAGTTCATCCAAAATGCTGGCATCAAGGTCCCCGTACGCCGTCATCGCCAAGGTCCTCGGAATGGGGGTCGCCGTCATCACCAAAATGTGCGGCGCCACCTTGGCCTTCTTCCACAGCTTTGCCCGCTGAGCCACGCCAAAACGATGCTGCTCATCGATGACAGCCAAGCCCAACTTGGCAAAAATCACGGTCGGTTCAATCAATGCATGGGTGCCCACCAAGATGTCAATGTTGCCGTCCTTGAGGTCTTCCAAAAGGGTCTTGCGGGCGGCGCCTTTGACCGATCCTGTCAAGAGTTCAACGCGCACGTCCATGGGACCGAGCATCTCCCGCAACCCCTCGAGATGCTGCTGAGCCAGGATTTCCGTAGGCGCCATGATGGCCGCTTGATGCCCATTGTCCTTGGCGAGCAGGGCGGTGAGCAGCGCCACCACCGTTTTACCGCTTCCCACGTCGCCTTGCAAAAGTCGATTCATGTGCCAACCGGTATTGAGGTCGCCGCGGATCTCGCGGAGCACGCGCTTTTGGGCATCGGTCAACTCGAAGGGCAACCGGTCGTGGTAAAACATGTTGAAGGCATCTCCTACTTCCGAAAAGCGCACACCAGGCATGTCCTGGGTGACCGTCTTCTTGTGCTGAAGCAGGGTCAACTGCAGGAGAAAGAGCTCTTCGAAGCGAAGGCGCGTTTGCGCACGTTCGGCTTCTTGAGGTGTCGACGGGGCGTGCACGATGCGCAAGGCCTCCGCCCGACCCATCAATTTCATCTCCTTCCGCACGCGCTCCGGGAGCGTCTCCGTCATGGCGGGCTGAACCGCGGCAGCCACGTTGCGAATCAACTTGGCCAATCCCTGGCTATGCAAGCCTTGACGGCCAAGTTTCTCCGTGCTGGAGTATACAGGATGAAGCCCATCGCCCTTCCTCGTCTCAAAGTGGGACAACAACTCCACCTCCGGGTGGGCGATGTTCCATTTGCCCTTGTACAGGTTGGGCTTGCCATAAATGACGACTTGCTTCTGCACTGGCAGATTTCGCAAAATCCATTGGGCCCCACGGAACCACTGAAGTTCCATCGTGGCTTCGCCATCGTCAAACACCGCAATCAGTCGGCTTCCTCTGGCACCGCGCACCTCCTTCGCCTGGGTGATGACGCCCTGCATTTGGACGGCGGTGTGCTCGCCTTGAATGTCCGCGATGCGGTGAAACTGGCTGCGGTCTTCGTACCGAAATGGCAGGTGCAGGAGCAAATCCATGCATGTCCGAATGCCCAGCTCAGAAAAAAGGGCGTCGGACCGTTTGGGCCCGACGCCTTTGAGAAATTCTACAGGAGTGGATGGAAGCACCTCGGCCATGGTCACGGCAAGCTACGTCCCTTCCCCCGTCAGACCAACATCAGGACGGGATTCTCCAAGTTTTGCTTGACTTCGTTCAAGAAGGCTGCGCCGGTCGCTCCATCCACCACACGGTGGTCGCAGCTCAGGGTCACCTTCATGGTGTGGCCGGGCACCACGGCACCGTCACGCACCACAGGCACCGCTTGAATTCCACCCACCGCGAGGATGCACGCATCTGGCGGATTGATGATTGCTGTGAACTCGTCGATGCCAAACATGCCAAGGTTCGAAATCGTGAAGGTGTTGCCTTCCCAATCGCTCGGCTGGAGTTTCTTGTCTTTGGCTTTTTGGGCAAACTCGCGCACTTCGATGCCGATCTCACCAAACGACTTGACGTTGGCGTGGCGCACCACAGGCACGAGCAAGCCGTCTTCAACAGCCACGGCCACTCCGATGTGCACGTGTTCGTTGTAACGAATGCGGTCTTCCAACCAGCTGCTGTTCACGGCTGGATGGTTTTTCAGTGCCATCGCCACAGCTTTGACCACCATGTCGTTGAAGCTGACCCGATGGGGGCCACGGTCGTTGATGGCTTTGCGGGCCACCATGGCGGCGTCCATGTCAATGGTCAAGCTCAAATAGAAATGAGGTGCCGTGAATTTGCTCTCTGCCAAACGCCGCGCGATGGTCTTCCGCATTTGAGATACGCCCACCTCGGTGAAACGCTCCACGGCGGAGGCTGCGCTGGCGCCGCCACCGACAAAAGCTTCGACATCACGCTTGACGATGCGACCTCCCTCACCTGATCCTGGAATCAAGCCCAAGCTCAATCCGCGCTCCTCGGCCAAACGCTTGGCCAAAGGAGACGCTTTGACACGGCTGTTGGCCACAGCAGGAGCTGGAGCAGGTGTCACTTGGGCTGCTGGTGCAGGCGCCATTGCCGGAGCAGGTGCGGGGGCAGGAGCTGGCGCGGGTGCTGGGGCCGGCGCAGGAGCAGGTGCGGCGGGAACTTCCTCTGTTGGGGCCTCAGCCTCTGCAGAAGCGAGGAGCTCGGCAATGTCTTCGCCCTTCTCGCCGAGCACGCAAAGCACACTGTCCACCGGAGCCGTGTTGCCCTTCTCCACGCCAATGTGCAACAGCACACCGTCTTGAAAGGACTCAAATTCCATGGTGGCCTTGTCGGTTTCGATTTCAGCGAGCAACTCTCCACTTTCCACCTCGTCACCAATGTTTTTGTGCCACTCAGCGACGACCCCTTCGGTCATGGTGTCGCTCAGTTTGGGCATGCGAATGATTTCAGCCATGTCAGTCTTTCACAAAGGGGTAATCAGATTGCATGTATACGTCTTCGTAGAGTTCTGACGCATCGGGAAGCGGGCTCTCTTCCGCGAACTTGATGGCTTCCTCCACTTGGGCCTTGACCTCCTTTTCGACAGCCTTCAGCTCCTCTTCCGTGTTCCATTTGTTGTCCAAAATGACGTTCCGTACGTGCGTGATTGGATCGCGTTCCACGTAGCTGGCCACTTCGTCCTTGGTGCGATATTTTTGAGGGTCGCTCATCGAGTGCCCTTTGTAACGGTACGTTTGAATGTCCAAAAGCGTCGGACCCTCACCTTGACGGCCGCGCGCTGCAGCCTCAGCAATGGCATCTCGAACCGCCTCAGGGCTCATTCCATCAACTGTTGCCGAAGGCATTTTGTAGCTCGCGCCAAGCGTCTCAAGGTCCGTCACATTCGATGTGCGTTCAACCGAGGTGCCCATGGCGTATTGGTTGTTCTCAATGATGAAGATCACGGGAAGCTTCCATGTCATGGCCATGTTGAACGTCTCGTGCAACATGCCCTGACGTGCGGCACCATCTCCCATGAAGCACACGGTGACGTGGTCCTCTTTGCGGTACTTGTCGGCAAAGGCGATTCCCGCACCCAGACCAATTTGACCACCGACAATGCCATGTCCTCCGAAGAGGTTGCGCTCCTTGTCAAACATGTGCATCGAACCGCCCTTGCCCTTGCTCGTTCCTGTCTTCTTGCCATACATCTCGGCCATGACGAACTTGGGGTCGGTGCCCAACACAAGGGGGTGTGCGTGATCGCGGTAAGCCGTGATCACGCGGTCCGTGGGTCGGATGGCCTCGCGCATGCCAGAAAGAACCGCTTCTTGTCCAATGTACAAGTGACAGAACCCCCCGAATTTTTGTTGGATGTAAAGCTGTCCGCAACGCTCCTCGAACTTTCGCATGAGGTACATCTCGCGGAACCAGCGCGTGTAGGTGTCTTTGTTCAGGCCCTTTGCCGACTTCTTGGCGGCGGGCTTACGACCAGCTTTTGCGGGCTTTTTGGGTGCTGCAGTCGCTGTGGGTTGTGAAGTTGCCATCGCGTTTGGATTAACGTTCAAATATAGCGTTCTGACTCACCCGTTCGCCGGACCAAGGTCACGAGCCATGCACCAAGTTATTTCGTGTACCAAGTACACATTTTTATTGCGATCAACCATCTCCGCGCAACGAATGCCTTCAAGTGGGCGTTGTACCTTCGCATTCGCCTTTGGGCATGCCACATCAAACCTGCGATTTGTCTCCTCAGCTGCATCAACTGCTTCAGAGCCGAAGCCCCCTTGGGCTGGAGGCCATTGACGACGTGGCCCTCATGGATCGCTTCGACTCAAAGTATATGGTGCCTGTGGCTTGGCTCGAAGACCTGGTCCACGATTTGGGAGAGCACAGTGTCCTTTCCATTCAAAATCAGGTCGCTACGGTCTACAACAACTTGTACTTCGACACACCAGATGGAAGGTGCTTGGATGCCCATACCCGAGGCAAAAACGTCCGGCACAAAGTGCGCATTCGTCAATACGCCAACACCAACGTGACTTTTTTGGAGGTGAAGCTGCGCGATGTGCATGGCAAAACATTCAAGCACCGCATCGTTCGCCAGGGGACATGGAATGCCCCACTGACCATCGAGGAGCTCGACTTCCTTCGCCAACACGTGCCCAATGCAGAGGATTTTGTGCCTGCACTTCAGAGTTCCTTCGAACGATTCACCCTCATTCATGTCGGGCAAGGCGAACGCATCACCTTTGACCATGAGCTTCAGTTCAAGGTGCCTGATGGGGCTCGATCTGGCAACCTTCCTTGGGTGAAACCAACGCCGCATTTGGCCGTGGTGGAATGGAAACAAAGCAAGGTCAACCACCAAGGTGAACTGATGCAAGCCCTTCGTGCCCAGAAAGGGCGACGTGGGCCACTCGGGCGTGCGTTGAGGCTGTCCAAATTTGTGCTGGGGCAAGCGCATCTCGCCCCAGAGGGCAACTTCCGGGCGTACCGTTCAGCCCTGCGCGATTTGGCGCGCGCCGAACATTACGCCGCAAATCCGACCTTTGCGCCGCAATCCATTCTGAGATGACTGCAACTTCTATGACAATCTTCAATGCTGCCTTCTTGAGCCCAGGCTGGATATCCCTCCTCGCTTTGTTCGGGCTCAACCTCGTTTCCTCACTCGTGGTGGTGCGCCTGATTTACCACATGGCCGCCAAGCGACGCGACTTTGTGTTCACGTTCATGCTGGTGTCCACAGCGGTGTTCTTGTTGTGTCGTCTTTTGGCAGGAGTGGAGATCGACTTGGCCTTCGCCTTGGGCCTGTTCGCCATCTTCGGAATCATTCGCTACCGCACCAACGCCATCCCAATCCGGGAGATGACCTATTTGTTCATTGTCATCACCCTCTCGGTCATCAATGCACTCGCGCCACTTGCAGCCACTTTGACGGAAATCCTGCTCGCCAATGTTCTGATTTGGGTGTTGTCATTCATCCTTGAACGCTTGTGGTTTGTGGAACATTTGGCCACCAAAATGGTGGTCTACGACCGCATCGACTTGTTGCACGAAGGCCGACGCAATGAACTCATTGCCGACCTCGAACAGCGCACGGGAGTGTCAATCGTTCACCTCGAGATTGGAAAAGTGGACTTGCTGCGCGACACGGCCAACCTGAAAATTCATTTTTCAGCCGACCAAGAACCAGGTCACTTCGAAGAGTTTCAGGACTGAGCTTGCAGGAGGACAACCGCATGAGCGGAAATGCCCTGTTCCAACCCCACAAACCCAAGTTTTTCTGTGGTCGTGGCCTTGATGCCAATCGCCTCTACGTCCACTTCGAGGATGGCCGCAATGCAGGCTCTCATGCCGGGAATGTGTGGTTTCAACTTGGGGCGTTGCAAGCACACGGTTGAATCCAAATTGGCGAGCGTGTATCCTCGGTCTTGGACCATTGCCCAGGTTTCTTTGAGCAAAACCTTGCTGTCAATGCCCTTGTAAGCTGGATCCGTGTCTGGGAAATGGGTGCCGATGTCACCAAGTGCGAGCGCGCCTAGGAGCGCATCGCAAATGACATGCAGCAACACATCCGCATCGCTGTGACCAACGGAGCCTTTGTCGTGGTCAAGGGTCAACCCTCCCACCACGAGATCCTCGCCCTCGGCAAGTTGGTGCACGTCGTACCCGTAACCAATGCGGAAGCTCATACGTCCTCCCTGTTGTTGTCGATGAGCTCAGAGAATTGGAGTCTCAGAGAGAAGCGCAGGGTGTTCGCCAGTGGATTTTGTTGAGTCGTGCTGATCAAATAGCTCAAATCAACGGTGAACACGGTGTATTTCACCCCCGCCCCCAAAGTGACGAATTGGCGATTTCCCTTGCTGAAATGTTCGAAGAAATAGCCCGACCTGAAGGCGAAAACATCGGCGAAATTGTATTCAAAGCCCGCACCCAAGTTCACCTCACGCAGCTCCTCTTTCAATCGGCTTCCGTTGACCACAGTCGCCTCTCCATCGTTGTCGAAAGTCACAATGCCGGGGGCGTCGTAAAAGCTCTGGACAATGCCGTTCGCCACCCCAACATTGGGGTCCATTCCACTGATGATGACAGACGGATCGTCAAGGGCGTAAATGGGTTGGGTCGGAACGAGAAGTTTGTTCGCATCGAGCGCCACCGTGAAGCTGTTGTAGTCGTCGATTTCGGTTTCATAAGCCGCCCCGATGCGAAGATTGCTCGGGATGAAATCTCGTTGTGCCGTCTCAGTGTAAGACATCTTAGCTCCGAGGTTGCTCATGTTCAAACCCCAGCTGAACGTGCCATTTTTCTTTCCCCAGTTCGCCCGGTCATTCACGTAATACATACTGAGATCGGCAGCCACCGAAATTCCTGGTCGGCTCTCAGCACCCTGAACTGCGGTCCCCCCAGTGAGATTGCTGTGGATGAACCGCGCAGAAAAACCACCACTGAATCGCTCAGAAAACTTTTGGGAGAAGCCACCATCCAAACTCAACTCGGCTGGCTTGAAGTCCCGAATGGTGGTTCCCACCTCGTCCGTGAACGTGATGTTGCCCAAACTGAAGTAGCGCAAAGCCACACCGAAGGCCTGTCTTTTGTTCAATCTCCTGACGGAGCTGACATACGCCAAGTTCATGTCGTCCACCAACGCACGCAACCATGGGGCGTAACTCAAGCTCATCTCCACCTCGTTCGGAGCAAACGCCATTTTCGCTGGGTTCCAGTGCATGCTGTTGGCATCCGGCGACAACGCAACGCCCACATCACCCATGGCCCCTGACCTCGAGTCCGGGGCAATCATCAGAAACGGCACCGCTGTCGTGATGGTGTTGAGCTGAAGCAATTGTGTGGGGTCCTCCTCCACGATTTGGCCCGAGATTCGGTTGGGATTCAAGGAGCACAAAAGGCCAACGGCAAAAACAAATAGAGCGGTGTTCTTCATGGTAGCGTTTGGCAAAGTTAAGACGTGTTGCCAGGTCAATCAGGTCGGATAACGACGAGTTTGTCGCCGTATTGTGCGGACTCGCCAAATTCATTTTCCCAGGTGACTCGAAAGATGTAGACTCCGGGAACAACGTGTGACCCTCCTGTTTGGCGCAAATCCCAAGACATGACGTCGTCAGTGAATCCCGGCACTTCCCCTTCGAACGTCTGCTCATGCATCAGCGCTCCTGCCACGCTGAAGATCTCAAGCCTGACCTCCGCTGCACGACAAGCCTGGTTGCCCGTCATTCGGAACGTCACGCGATCGGTCGCCGGATTGGGATACGCCAACACATTCTCGAGTGCGACGACTTCGGACGAGGCCACCGTAAAATGGGTCGTGGCCGTGGCGCTGTTGTTCGTCACATCCCACACCTTCAATTCCAATTCGTGCCGCCCCTCCTCCAAATCTTGGAAGGGGAACCGAATGCTTCCCCTTTGATAGGTGTCCAAATCCGCCGTAAAGTATTCGTTCAACACGTAGGGTCGGCTGGCATCGCCATCAAGCACGGCCTTCAGGTCGTGACCAATGCCGTTGCCCGAGGTATTGAAGCCACTTTTGTCAAACACACGCGCAAACAGCCAGGGGTCCTCGTGGACAACATCTCCGGCACGAAACAGCGTGTCATTGATGAACAACTCAACATCAGGACCCTCGTCATCTTGCACAGGATTTTCAGCAGTGCCGCCAATGACAAAATCCTCGGTGTGGCCATGGGCATCCACATCGCCTGACCGAGCGTAGGCACTGATGCGGCCGGGACCAAAGGCAAAATCAATGTCTCTGGGAACGACAAATCGAAATTCGAACACGCCTTCGCTCACAGATGCGAGACCTTTGTGCAAGATGCTCTGAAACACTTCGTATGTGAATGGCCCTTCACTCGCATCGTTGTCCAGCGTATTGACAACCGCCCTTTTGTCAAACACTTTGGGGGCCAGGACTCCGTTGAAATCTCGGAGGGTGTCGCCGAGGGCATTGCCAACATATCCCCGAACAGCAACCTCCTCGAGTGCACGTAGGGTATCTGGAACATCCGTGAAGAAAATGGATTCCTGAGGGTACGCCAAGGCCAGTCCAGGATCTCCCATCAAACTGAAGTTGCGGCTGTTTGTATGCGAAGTGATCTGGTCGGAGTTTTTTGTGTCGCGGTATATGTCTCCGAGGCGCCGCCCCACCTGTTTGTTCAGCGCAGTTTCAAAAAAGGCTCTGTTGACCTGCTGGTTGCCCGAACTGTAGACGGTGCGGGTGGTCGTGAGCAGCGCAACGCCACCTCCGTTGGGATTGAACAAGATCGCTTCGCCGGCAGAATAGGTGTCGGGGTCGTCAAAGCGAAAAAGCTCGCATGTGGCCGTCATGAACACCGGCAATCGGTTGACATTGGTCCAGTCTTGAATGGTCTCCAAGTTCAAGATGCGTTCATGCGCCCATCCGCGCTCCCCCCCATGGCCGATGTAATTGACAATCAGTGCTCCTTCATCGACCCTTCGGGCAATTTCCTCTGTGGCATCTTGGTATCGCTCCCCTCCCGGCGTGCTTGTTTGCAGGTAGGCGTCAGGATAAATTTTGACCACATCGTACGCGTTGTGATTCTGACGAATGGTGTTGCTATGTTCCTCACTGTTGGCCATGTAACGATGGCCATCTTGGTTGTTTCCATCTTGGTCGTCAGACACAAAAAGCACCTTGTTTCTCCAAGGTCCAAAGGCACTTTCGCCATTGGCACTCATGCACGCGACCATGTCCTCGTCGGGATTGTTGTTGAGCCCCATGTAGGTGGCAATCTTCCCCACGACGCCCATCGCGCGGTCCACATTCGTGGTCGGGATTCGACCCACCCCAAGGTGAAGCAAATCCTGTGGGCGCTCCCCTTGCCCTTGCGCAATCAACGCATAGTAGTCGTCTGAGATGTAGCTCGTCGTGGTTTGAAGCGACTCGTTGGAATAATGGCCCACGATGATGTCGCCATCGCCTTGAACATTCCTGTTCTCGAAGGAGGCATCCCCCATCAACAACAGATGTTGTGGGGCTCCAATCTCTCCCTGGCTTTGTTGCGCTCGATCGGTGAGCATCATCATCAGCATCTTGATGGCTGTGGGATCGGCCACCCCCGCGCTGAAGGCATCGAACACGTTTTGCTGTGGAACCACAGCGACGCGCAAACCTGTGGCCGCGTGAAGCGACGCAAGTGAATCCGCCGCTGGAAGAAGCTTCGGTGTAGAAACAATGACATAGTCGACATCTTCCAGCGCGTGCAAGTTGCTGTTGGCAACCGGACCCATGGGCAAGGGTCGCTTGGCTGCATTCCAACGAAACGCCAAGTAACGTTTGGTCGTGTCGTCTGTCAGGTCGTCCCAAGTGAGGCTTCCTGCCGGCCCTTGCATTTGCATTCGTTTGACTTCCAGCGGATTGGAAACGTCCCAAATGTCATCAGGAGCCGCTCCTGACAGCACATATCGCACATGTCCAACAGGCGCCCCCAACGCATCGACCGGGAGCCCGTTGATCGCAAATTGCCCTCCATTGTAATTCAACTTTTGGGGTGCTTGGTAGGTCAAATAGTCGATCCAAGCATTGCTTTCATCCGTGCCCGGAGTGAAGGTGGCCAACGCTTGGATGCCCGCTTCGCCCGCAGGCACCTGCATTTCGCCGCTGACCAAACGGGCGTAGGTCAATGAGGACGGAGACAGAAGGTTGTCCGTCAGTGTGACGGTGTTTCCTGCACTTGCAAATTGCAGTTGAGAAGACGAGCCTACACCCGTACTGCGCATCGCGGCGGCAAAACGCAAAATCACTTCGCTCCCCTCGACCAAGTGGGGCATGGTGATGTTCCAAGATGCCGTGTTCGATCCCAAGGCCGAAAGTCTCGTTCCAAACCAGTTTCGGCCAGACTGAATCAAATTGTATGTGTGCTCCTCCCTGACGCCAAACGCAGTGTGTTGTGTCCGAATCTCATCTGGGTCATCGATGGCGTCTGGCACATCTTCAACCGTGGTTTGAACAAGGTTTGATGGAGCGTCGATTCTCAGAAACCACCTTGCCGTATCTCCCCACAACGAAGGTTGATGCAACCATCCATCCTGGGCGTTCCAAGCCCAGGTTTCGTGGGGACTTGCATACCAACACATTTCGTCTCCCGGGTCAAAGATTCCGTCCTGCAAGCCGCGAAGCACAACCCTCTGTTGGGGCAAATCAAGGGGCCTCTCGGCGTCGTTGGCAATGGGCAAGGATTGCCCACCCCTTCCAAACAGCCGGAGTCGATTCGCATCCAATGTCGAAGGATCCAGTCCTGCCGCAATCAATTCATCATATCCGATGCAATGCACGCCTTCTTCTGTTGATGCAAAAGACACCCAGGTCCCATCCGCCAGCACACTTCGCGTCGGCCAATCCCTTGAAACTCTTGGACCACCCAAGGGGGATGATCCAAGCACCGCACTCACCCTGACGAGACGTTCCCAAGTGCCGTCGTGGAATTCCACGAGGGAGCCCTCCCACCTCAAAAAGCTCCTTCCATCCACGGAAAACGAAGACCACGCCGCGGGACTTGAAGATTTCGATTTCCAATGCGAGTCAAGCCACCCCAGCTCAAAGGCGTCAAGGGGCTCCCACAACTCCTCGGAATCCAACACTTCCACTCCTGGCCAACGTCCAACCATGGATTGCTGCCACACCTCATTTGCACCAGACCCTCCCTTGTGCCATGCTCTCACAGCCTCCTCGAGGGTCCAAGACAGCGTGACCTCGCACACAACTCCGTCCTCCTCGAACTCAGCGACGGTTTGTCCATGAGATGTGGCAACCCACATCAGCATGAAGCACCATGTCAAGGTGAAAACACACCAAAACCGGCTCAACGCACGTTCCTCTGTGAACAAACTGGCATCAACCTGCTCAAACCGAAGGCAAGAAACACTCATTTTCGCACGAAGCATGGACATCATCTTTTCAGGAAAGACATACGCACAAAGGTGCATCATATTGCGCCGCGATGCCGTGAGAATGCCGGCTGGAATGCGACAGGCCGTCCGCAAACAACCGAATCCCTGTCGTGCTCACGGATTTTCAGTAACTTTGAAGGTTTAACATCCTGCAGAATCATGACGAAATCGTTCATTCACCTTCTTGGAGCGGCCTTGGTGGTCGGACTCACTTGGAGCATGGCCCCAACGAAGACCCATGCCCAAGATCCCGAGTTTTCGCAATTCTATGCGAACCCCATGTTGTTGAACCCGGCATTTGCGGGTACGGCACGAGGACCGAGGGTGGTGTTGGCGAACCGCAATCAATGGACGTCACAGAGCGGCCACTACGAGACGCAGGCCATCAGCTACGACCAATACTTCCGATCCATCAAGGGCGGAGTGGGGTTCAGCATTTTGAACGACCAACAAGGTGTGAACACGTTTGGCACCACGAGACTGACGGGGTCGTATGCCTATCAGCAGTCCATCAGCCGCGAAGTTTCTCTCCGCATGGGCCTCGAAGCCAGTTACAGACAACGCTCTCTCGACTGGGGAGGTCTGTCCTTCGGGGACATGATTGACAAGGTTCAAGGCTTCATTTATGAAACAGCTGAAACACCCCGCGGCGACATCCTACGCACGGTGGATTTCGGTGCCGGATTGCTGGCGTTTACTGAAAAATTTTACGTGGGCGTTGCAGGTCACCATCTCAATGAACCGGACGAATCACTCGTCCTGGGTGTGAGCGCCTTGCCCATGAAGCTGACTGCGCACGGAGGTGCCAGACTGCCATTGCAACGCAGCGTCAAAGGGGTCGAAGCGTGGATTTCCCCCAACGTCCTCTATCGCCGCCAAGGCGAGTTTTCTCAGCTGAATGTGGGTTTGTACGTAAACAAAGGCCCATTGGTAGCAGGTGTCTGGCACAGAGGTTTTTTCTCTGAGGACACCAGGGATGCACTCATCGTGTTGCTGGGCATTGAAACAGAGACCATGCGTTTTGGCTACAGCTACGACATCACCATTTCTCAGCTGACCCCTGCCACTGGAGGAACGCATGAAATCACGCTTGCAATGAGGTTCGCCTCGCCCTACCGATCGAAGTTTAGAACGGTCTCTTGCCCGACATTCTGACCACCTCATCCCTGCATCATCTACTGAAACCTGAAAATTGAAACCGCATAACATGAGTCACACAAACATCTTGGGCCTCTTTGGAGCCTGTGTTGCGCTGTTGACCCTCAATGGCTGCTACTACGAGCGTTCAGGCTCGACAGGCTGGGCCTACAACTTCACCGAGAACGGTGGGTTTGAGCGATCCGCCTACTTCGAGCAGGAAACTGGGCCTGGCCTCATTTTCATTGAAGGCGGCACATACGCAATGGGACAAGTCGACGACGACTTGAACTACGCGTGGGACAACATCGCTCGCCGCGTCAGTGTCTCCTCGTTTTACATGGATGAAACTGAAATCACCAACCAGTTTTGGCTGGAATACGTGTGGTGGCTCAAGCGCATCTATGGTTCTTCGTACCCCGAGATTGTGGAACGTGCCCTGCCAGACACAGCTGCATGGCGAAACAAGCTCGCGTACAACGAGCCGATGGTGAACTACTATCTGCGTCACCCAGCCTACCGAGACTACCCTGTGGTTGGAGTCAGCTGGTTGCAAGCCAACGACTTCTGCAAGTGGCGCTCTGACCGTGTGAACGAGGGCATCTTGATCCGTGAAGGGTTGTTGGCCCACAATCCAGATGCCCAGATTGACGAAGAGCACTTCACAACAGACACCTACTTGTCTGGTCAATACCAGGGAGAGCGTCTTCGCGAAGGATTGCCCAGCTTCGCCTCAACCGCCGAATTCCGGAATGTCCGCGTCGAGGATGGTGTCTTGTTGCCGAGCTATCGCTTGCCCACAGAAGCTGAATGGGAATTTGCGGCCCTCGGTTTGATTGGCAACAGCTTGGGCGAACTTGTCACTGAACGCAAGACCTATCCTTGGAATGGCCACTTCGTTCGAAATGGAGACAACCGAGACGGTGGATATGGCCAAATCAACGCCAACTTTGTGAAAGGCCGAGGTGACTACATGGGTGTTGCGGGAGCCTTGAATGACTTCGGAGACATCACCGTCAACGTGTATCAATACGCACCCAACGATTACGGCTTGTTCAACATGGCCGGCAACGTGAACGAATGGGTCATGGACGTGTATCGTCCTTTGTCCATCCAAGACAACAACGAATTCCGCCCTTTCCGTGGCAATGTATACGAGACCAAGCGGTTGAACTCAGATGGCAAGCCTGTCGAGAAATACGACTTTGTGGTGTACGACATTGATGAAGTCAAGGAATTCCTCGAGAAGTACCAAAAAGCGGGCAATGACATCTTTGCATTGACCGTGGAAGACCAGGATCTCATTTCACTTTTGCTCGACAAAGTTCAAGCGGCGAGTGAGAAGCGGGATCCGCCTGAGCTGCGCTTTGAGGAAGCCCAAACCCTGATGCAAGACGCCATGGATTTGATCGTCGACAGCGATGCCCTTGCAGCCTCCGACCTCAGGAAAGGTTTCAGCGACAACATTGTGGCGTTGCCTGGTGAAATGCAAATGCGTCCGGAGTCATTGGAAGAGAACCTCAATCGTACCAACTACAACATCGCTGACAACATCGACTACCTCGACGGTGATGTGGCCAGTGAGGGCGTGTATTCCTCAGGCGAAAACATTCAGGGAAGTTCTACGCTGATCACCAACCGCAGCCGCGTTTACAAGGGCGGCGGATGGGACGACCGTGCGTACTACCTCATTCCAGGAACCCGACGGTTCCTCGACGAACGCCAGAGCTCGGCTTCACTCGGGTTCCGCTGTGCCATGGACCGCATGGGCACACCGGTGCCATACGGAGGCCAATGATGAGGTCGTCCTCAACGACAAGTCAACAACTTTCGAATTGACAACCCCACGGCCCTGCCGTGGGGTTTTTCTTTGAACGAAGTATGGCAATCTCATGACAGAGCTCACTTCAAAAGCCCTGCAGAAACTCCTCGAACTCAGATCGCGTGCAAAAGGTGTGTCCACCGACACGCGTGCCGATCTCAGGGACCAGATTTTCATTGCTTTACAGGGTGCCAACTTCGACGGCAACACCTTTGTCAACACCGCACTGAAAGCTGGAGCCCTTCACGCCATCACCTCAGATGTCACCTTGGAAGGTCATCCCAATGTGACCGTGGTTCAAGACACACTGCAGGCCCTGCATCATTTTGCGCGTGCGTATCGGAACACTTGGTCATGCCCCGTGCTGGCCATGACTGGCAGCAACGGAAAAACGACCACGAAAGAACTCATCCGAGATGTCATGGCAACGAAGTTCCAGGTCCACGCCACCCCAGGAAATTTCAACAATCACATCGGTGTGCCTCTCACGCTGCTCAATGCGCCTGCCCGTCCGGAATTTGTGGTTGTGGAAATGGGCGCCAACCACCAAAAAGAAATAGAGACCTTGGCGCAGATTGCCCTTCCATGCCATGGCTACATCACCAACATCGGTCTGGCTCATTTGGAGGGATTTGGTGGCGAGGATGGGGTTTATCGAGGAAAAAAAGAGTTGTTTGATCATTTGAAGCGAACGAAAGGGACTGCCTTTGTTCAATCCTCGGATCCCAAAGTCATGAAGGCTGCGGAAGGAATTGCCCATCAAGTGGAAGTTCCACACATGAATTGGAGCTGGAAGGCACTCAAACAAGGAGGTGCCATGGTTTCCTCGCCCCAAGGAGACACCTTTCCTGTCAACCTGGAAGGGCGTTACAATTTGTCCAACGTGATTGCCGCTTTGACCATTGGAAAGCACTTCGGCGTTCCAGCAGAGTTGGCCATCTCGGCGCTGTCACAATACATTCCTGTCAACCATCGCTCTCAAGCCGTGGAGACGGCGCACAATTGGGTGTTGCTCGATGCGTACAATGCCAATCCCTCAAGCATGGCCCATGCAGTGGGTGATTTTTTGGAAAGACACCATCCCCATCCGTTGCTCATTCTCGGAGACATGGCGGAATTGGGCGATGTCAGTGCACAAGCGCATGAAAACTTGGTTGCGATTGTGGCCAAAAGTGAGGCAGCCCTTTGGACTGTTGGCAAATGGTTTGGGAAAGTCCACGCGCGCGCACCGCGCCCAGGTTGGATACACTTTTCTCGTTGCGAAGATGCATTGACACATCTCGAAGAAACCCCACTGCGTGGCCGCCAGATCCTCATCAAGGGAAGTCGCAGCATTGGCCTCGAACGACTGATGCCGAACCTCTGACCCACCTATCTTTGCGGCATGTCGCTGATTGAAGAATTGAAATGGCGTGGGCTCCTGCATGACATCATGCCAGGCACCGAAGAGCTCATGGCCCAGGAGCGCGTGAAAGCGTACGTGGGGTTCGACCCGACTGCCGACAGCTTGCACATCGGCAACCTCGTCCCCATCATGCTGCTGGTGCACTGGCAACGTGCCGGACACACCCCCATTGCCCTGGTGGGCGGTGCCACCGGCATGGTGGGTGACCCCAGTGGCAAAAC
>JAYZBB010000083.1:0-8846 GCA_036339415.1 Bacteroidota bacterium
GGGCGGCCACAGCGTCTTATGATTTGTGGGGAGGAGGTCATTGGGGACGGTCTGATTGCCGATGCCAAAAGTGGTTTGATTGCCGCACATCCCTTGGAACCCAATCAGGCTTTTGTCAACGTGACGGTAGACATCACTGAGACTGAGACTGGAATTCAAACACGATATGGTCGGGATGCTAATCAGGTCGACTTGACAGCCACGGTTTCTGCGGATGTGATTCAATTCGGAGTTCCAGGTCCGGGTTACGAGCTGCCCAGCGAAAGCGCTAGGAGCTTGGGCAATGCTGGGAGCACGAGCGTCCCTCAGAAAGGCCCGTCGACATCTGTGCTCAAGGAAGCGACAAGTGGCGATGAAGTGCTGCGAGTTGGAGATTTGGTGTCATTCGTGAGTTCGACCGGCGCAAATGTGCAAGGCGAAATCAACAACCTGATTCAGACCATGAATGGGACTCAAGTGGTTGTGAAATACAACATTGGCAAAGACCAATTTGTGAGCACTATGTCCATTTCGAGTCTGACAAAGGTTGATTAAGGTCAACCGCTGTTTCACCAGCCAGACGTCCCACGTTTCCGACCCGCGGAAACCCTTGCCAGTACTACGAAAAAAGCCCCCCGAAATGGGAGGCTTTTGATGAGCGAGAAACGAGATTCGAACTCGCGACCCCAACCTTGGCAAGGTTGTGCTCTACCAGCTGAGCTATTCTCGCATGTGTTGCCCTGAACACCTCAGGACTCCCGCGCGTTTGCGGGGTGCCAAAATTAGCACAACCACTCCTTTCTGCCAACTGAACAGGAATTTTTTTGCTTGGATTTTGGGTGCTTCCATGAAACTTCGGAGCATTGCAGCCGCAACGAAGCGAGGATGAATTACTTGGCGCACATGGTCGTGGGACATTGGGTGGGGTTGAACGACGCGGGGGCGTTGGGCAACTTCATCGGCGATGCCGTGAAAGGCCGTGACGTCGAGCAGACGTGGGGCCAAGCAGTGGGTTTGGGCATCAGGGTGCACCGGAGCATTGATGACGTGAGCGATCGATGCTTGGCAAGTGTGGAAGCCAGGAAGGTGTTGAGATCTCAATGTGGCAAGTGGAGTGGGGTGGTTTGGGACGTGTTGGTGGACCATGTGTTGGCCAAAGAATTTCAGGAGCTGGCACCTGGATGCGGCTCTCTAAAGGCCTTTGCCGCAAGCCAGGAAGCTCGGCTTGAACGCATGCGTGGGGAGATGCCAGAGCGGAGTCGACGCTTCTTTGACGCCATGGTCACCCACGGATGGTTGGAGGGTTATCGAGACGGAGAAACGGTGAACGCAGTGCTGGAAGCCATGTCGCGTCGAAGAGAAACAGCGGGTCCAGTGGCATTTGGTTGGCGGGCCTTCGTGCAGGATGAGACCCAGTTGACTGAATGTGCCCGACGTTTGGTTCTTGGCATGCAAGCGTGGGGAAGAGAGGTGAACCTCGTATCTTTGGGGCAGAGGCCAGGATGACCCTGCCCGTGCGAACACGCAGCTCGCTGCACCACGCAAGACAAACACACCGACTGCAATCCTGAAGACGACAGCCATGGCGGACGCTTCCATCAACTTTGACGCGCTGAGTTACAACAGCATGAGAGATGACTTGGTCATCCCTGAGTACGGCCGTTCCATCCATCAAATGATCGAACACTGTTTGACCATTGCCGACCGCGCAGAGCGAAGCAAGTGCGCCGCCGCCATCGTCAGTGTGATGGGCAGCGTGGTTCCGCAAGAGGGAGAAAAGGAAGGGGCAGACCAAAAGCTTTGGAACCAACTGCACGTCATGGCACGGTATGAGCTCGACGTGGACGCACCGTTTCCCAAGCCAGAGCCTGCAGAGAAGGACAGTGCTCCCGCCGACATGGATTACCCCAATGCCAAATCGCGCGTGGGACACTACGGCAAGACCACACTCGATTTGATTGAAGCTGCCAAGGCGATGCCTGGGGGTGAGGAGAAGAACATCTTGGTGGTCAAACTCGCCAATTTGATGAAGCGTCATTTTCTGACGTGGAACCGCAACACGGTTGAGGATTCGGTGATTGCGGCGGAGTTGAAGGCCAAATCCGACGGCAAGCTCACCCTTCCCGAAGGCACAGAGCTCGAAAGCCAGGCAGACATCCTGCGCAGCGTGCGCAAGACCAGCGACGCCCTCGCCCGTCCGCACAAGAACAACAAAAAGCGACGCTGAAGGCCTCCCGGCGAACGCGCGCCTCACCGTCTTTTCTTGGTTCGTGCTTCCCCAATGCAGGGTTGATAACCCCTGGGGCTGGGTGCCATACGCGTGAGGTGACCTCCGAAATTCGGGGTCATGGGAAGTTTCATCATTGAAGGCGGTCACCGCCTGCAGGGGGAGGTCGTTCCTCAGGGAGCGAAGAACGAGGCGCTGCAGATCCTTTGTGCCGTGATGCTCACGGCTGAGCCGGTGACCATCCACAACTTGCCGGACATCGTGGACGTGAACAAGCTCATCAACCTGTTGAGCGACTTGGGGGTCAAAACCCAGCACCTTGGTCCTGGATCGTGGCGATTTGAGGCGGATGACGTCAACCTTGACCACCTGAAATCGGAGTCTTTCCGCACCAAGGGTGGTGCGTTGCGTGGGTCGGTGATGATCCTTGGCCCCATGTTGGGGCGGTTTGGCATTGGCGCGATTCCACGACCTGGGGGAGACAAAATCGGACGTCGCCGGATGGACACCCACTTCATCGGATTCCAAAAGCTCGGCGCAGAGTTCAGTTATGATGCCTCCACAGGATTCTTCAACGCCAGCGCACCAGACGGACTGAAAGGCACGTACATGTTGCTCGACGAAGCTTCCGTCACAGGCACCGCCAATGTCGTGATGGCCGCTGCTCTTGCCGAGGGCACCACCACGATTTACAACGCGGCCTGCGAGCCGTACCTCCAACAGCTGTGCAAGATGATCAACCGCATGGGCGGAAAGATCAGCGGGGTGGGGTCCAACCTGCTCACCATCGAGGGCGTGCCAACCTTGGGAGGCACGGAGCACCGCTGCTTGCCGGACATGATTGAAATCGGAAGCTTCATCGGCATGGCGGCCATGACCCAGAGCGAAATCACGATCAAGGACTGCGCGTACGACGAGCTCGGCGTGATCCCTGGCGTGTTTGGACGTTTGGGCATCCAAATGGAGAGTCGCGGTGAAGACTTGCACATTCCTGCTCAGGATCACTATGAGATCGACACCTTCATCGATGGGAGTTTGTTGACGGTGGCGGATGCGCCATGGCCCGGATTCACACCTGACTTGTTGTCCATCATCCTCGTCACGGCCACCCAAGCTCGCGGCAGCGTGTTGGTCCATCAAAAGATGTTTGAGAGCCGCCTGTTTTTTGTGGACAAGCTGATCGACATGGGGGCCCAAATCATCCTTTGCGATCCGCACCGCGCCACGGTCATTGGGCTGGATCGCAAGGCGAGCTTGCGCGGGGTCACCATGACATCGCCTGACATCCGAGCCGGGGTCAGCCTGCTCATCGCTGCGCTGAGCGCAGAAGGCAAAAGCACCATCCACAACATCGACCAAATCGACAGAGGCTACCAGCACATCGACGAACGTTTGCGTTCATTGGGAGCCAACATCGTCCGCGTTTGACCTTAAAAGAACCTATCTTTCATGTCCAATCAACGAACACAACAAACTTCAGGAATCATGTGGAAAATAGGCGCAATCTTGGCCACGTTGGCCCTCGTTTGGTCTGGCTGGTCAACCGGAGAAGACGCCATCATCATTGCCCCATACTCGGTGGAGGTGACCGGCAAAATTGGACACAACATCGGCGACGAAGCCCCCGAGATTGCCATGAACAATCCCAAGGGGAAAGAGATGCGCCTGAGCGATTTGCGCGGCAGCTATGTCCTGGTGGATTTTTGGGCCTCTTGGTGTGGACCCTGTCGCCGTGAAAACCCCAACGTGGTTCGGGCGTACGACAAATACCGCAAAGCCACGTTCAAGGATGGCAAAGGCTTTGAAATTTTCAGTGTGTCCCTCGATTCGGACATCCCGCGCTGGGAGGCGGCCATCAAAAAAGACGGATTGGACTGGAAACACCACGTCAGCGACTTGAAAAAATGGGACAACGAAGCGGCTGTGATGTACGGCGTCAGTTCCGTGCCGATGAGCTTTCTCGTGGATCCCAATGGCATCATCGTCGCCAGGAATTTGCGCGGCATTGAGTTGCATCGCCAGCTCGACAAATACGTCACTTCGTTGAACAAATGAGGCCGACGGCCTGACAGAAATTGCAAGGGCTTGGCAACGATGTCAGGCCCTTGTCGCATCTCCTGACAGCTTGTCGCATCTTCGCGCCGTGAATTGCGCTTGGCATGTGATTTGTCCTTGTGCAGACCAAACATCAAAAACGAGATGAACACGGAAGAAGTGAACGACCCTGAGGTGAACGAAGTGCACGAGGACGCTTCGTCACAGCAAGCCGCGCAAGAAGAGCAAGTGGAGGCGCCTGAGGGTGCAGAAGCGGCCACGTCCGAGTTGGATTCGTCGGCTGACGAAAGCGCCACAGACTGGCAGGACAAGTACCTGCGTTTGTATGCGGAGTTCGACAATTTTCGGAAGAGGACCATGCGGGAGCGGGGCGACCTGATTCGCAACGCGTCGATGGACGTGCTTGAAAAGTTGCTCCCCATCTTGGACGACTTCGATCGAGCTGCGGCCAACCCGAGCGACGACGCAGAGGCAACCCGGGAGGGTCAAGCACTGATCCACACCAAGCTCCGCCAATCGCTCGAGGCTCAAGGGCTCGCCAAAATGGAGGTCAACCCAGGCGACGCATTCGATGTGGACCTGCACGAGGCGATCACGAACATTCCTGCACCGACGCCTGAGTTGGCAGGCAAAGTGGTTGACGTGGTGGAGCCTGGATACAAGTTGAACGACAAAATCATGCGCTACGCCAAGGTGGTGGTAGGGCAATAAGGCACCATGGCCAAACGCGATTACTACGAAACACTTGGCGTCTCCAAAGGCGCCTCCGCCTCAGAGATCAAGAAGGCGTACCGCAAGCTTGCGCTGAAGTTTCATCCCGACAAAAACCCGGACGACGCGGCAGCCGAAGAAAAGTTCAAAGAGGCGGCGGAGGCTTATGAGGTGTTGAGCGACGACACCAAACGCCAGCAGTACGATCGCTTTGGGCACGACGGCATGCGAGGTGGGCCAGGTGGATTTGGAGGTGGCGGCATGAACATGGACGACATCTTCAGCCAGTTTGGGGACATCTTCGGAGGTGCGTTTGGCGGTGGCGGCGGTGGTGGCGGACGTCGCCGTCGCATGAAAGGCGCCAACCTGCGCATCAAAGTGAAGCTCACTTTGGAAGAAGTCGCCGAAGGTGTCAACAAGAAGGTCAAAGTATTCAAGCAAGTCCAGGCTCCGGGTGTGGAGCATTCCGATTGCCCCACCTGTCATGGCACGGGCCAAGTCCGCCGAGTGACCAACACGATTCTTGGACAGATGCAGACTTCGTCCACCTGTCCCGATTGTCATGGCACGGGTCAACGCATCACCCGGAAGCCAAGCGGCACCGATGAGCTTGGCATGAAGCGCGAGGAAGCCGTTGTGACTTTGGACATCCCGTCAGGGGTCGAGGATGGCATGCAGCTGAGCGTGCGTGGAGAAGGCAACGGCGCCCCCATGGGCGGTGTGGCCGGCGATTTGATCGTGCTCGTGGAGGTATTGCCTCACGAGAAGTTCCAACGCAACGGGAAAAACCTGCATTACGACCACTACATCAGCTTCATCGATGCGGCGCTTGGCGCCACGGCAGAGGTGCCACTTCTCGGTGGAAAAGCCAAGATCAAAGTGGATGCAGGCACCCAAAGTGGCAAGATCGTTCGATTGCGTGGCAAGGGACTGCCGGCAGTGGACAGTTACGGCAGTGGCGATTTGTTGATCAATCTGAACGTTTGGACTCCCAAATCGTTGACAAAAGACGAGACCAAGGTGTTGGAGGACCTCCGGGATTCCGCGAACTTTCAGCCTGAACCGGACCATGAAGAGCGCGGATTCTTCGACAAGGTTCGGGACATGTTCTCGTGACGATGCCCACTTCAATTCTCCATACCCAAGGCGTTTGCAAATCGTTTGGCGACCACATGGCACTCGCGCCTTTGGACGTGGACGTCCACAAGGGGTCCATTGTGGGGTTGCTCGGCCCCAATGGGGCGGGCAAAACAACCTTGTTGAGGATGGTGACGGGCATCACCAAGCCCGATGCGGGCACCCTGCTGATGTGGGGACAGCCGCACCATCGGTCGCTGTTGTCCCGCATGGGCTATTTGCCTGAGGAGCGTGGCCTGTACAAGAGCATGCGCGTCGCTGAACAGGTCTTGTACTTCGCAGGCCTTCGTGGCATGGATCGACGCGAAGCAGAGCGCGAATTGAAGGGATGGTTTGAACGTTTGGAGGTGGAGGGATGGTGGAACCGTGAGGTGTCGGACCTCAGCAAGGGCATGGCCCAAAAAATCCAATTCATCGCCACCGGTTTGCACCGTCCAGAACTGTTGATCCTCGACGAGCCGTTCAGCGGACTCGACCCCATCAATGCCGGTCTTGTTCGCAATGAGATGCTCAGGATGGTTCAGGAGCAGGGCACCACCTTGGTGCTTTCCACCCACGACATGGGGTCGGTGGAAACGCTGTGCGACGAGGTCATCCTTCTTCACAAGGGCCAAAAAGTCCTTGCCGGCGCCACCGATGCGGTCAGGGAAGATGCCAGAGGAGGTCGCATCCAACTCAAAATGCGCGGCAACCTCATGGCGTTCGTGGCTGAGCTCGGCGCCCGCGCCGAACTCCTGACCAAAGCCACGGTGGAGGGTTCCTCAGGCATGGCCGATGCCGTGCACACCCTCGAATTGGCCCTGCCAGGCGATTGGCCCATGCCGGCCTTTTTGCAATGGGCCGTGGGCCATGTTGATGTCATGGAGGCCCAGCCTCGACGCCTCTCAATGGAGGAGGTCTTTGTTCAATCAGTGGAATCGGCGAAAGCATGAGCACATCGAGTGGTCCTCTTGACGTTTGGGGCAAGGTTGTCTGGCGCGAGTACATCACACGTGTGCGGCGCCGTGCTTTTTTGGTGGCCACATTCCTCGGTCCGATCCTGATGGTTGGCCTCGTCGCGGGTCTCGTCTTGCTGACAATGAGCACCGAAGAACCCGCCAAAGTGTGGGTCGTGGACCATGTCGGTTTGGTCACCACAGAACTGGAATCCGACCAGTGGGTTCCCATCTGTCCCAAGTGCTTTCCAGACCGAGACATGTTGAGCTATCGGTTTGGTTCCGAGCCCAAAACGCAAGCAGAACTGCGGGAGGAGGGATTCACTTGCATGGTGGAATTTGACGACGCCATCGTCCAAAGCGAAAAAGCCCAGCTTCTGCATCTCGACCCGCCTTCTGGGCGCATCAGACGCTGGATTCAGCGGGACTTGAGCGAGGCCATCGAACGTGCCAAGGTGCTTGAACGGCCGGAACTCAATTACGCCGACTATTTGTCCTTGAAGACCAATGTTTCGTTGGTGAGCATGGATTTGACCACGGGCGAGTCGAAAGGCGCCGGTCAGGGCGGTCTCGGCTTTGCTTTCAGCGTCTTCATGCTGACGTTCGTGATGGTCTATGGCATGCATGTGATGCGAGGCGTCATCGAGGAAAAGTCCAACCGCATCGTTGAAGTGGTGCTCAGCACGGTTCGCCCGGGGTTGTTGCTCGCAGGCAAAATCGCGGGGATCGGCCTCGTGGGTTTGACTCAAATCGCAGGCTGGTCTGTGTTGTCATGGGTGTTGTTTGGGGCCCTCGGCATGGCGGTTGAACAAAGTGCTTGGATGGACTCGTGGACGGCATCGCAGGGACTTGCTGCGGGGACCGCTGATTTCTCGACCGTGGTCGCTGCGCAAGAGGATTTGGCATTCTTGCTCGACATCAATTGGGGGGTGATGTTGGGTTGTGGTGTGGTGTACTTCTTGTTGGGCTTTGTGTTGTACGCGGCGTTTTTTGCGACGATCGGTGCCATGGTAGAACAAGAAGCTGACGCTCAATATCTCATGTTGCCAGTCATGTTGCCACTTCTCTTCAGCTATGTGTTGGCCTCCATGAGCATCGATGCGCCGGAGAGCACATTGGCCGTTGTCAGCTCATTTGTGCCATTTTCTTCTCCCGTGTCAATGATGGTTCGCTTGCCCATGGGGGTGCCTTGGTGGCATGTCGCATTGAGCATGTTGTTGTTGGCAGGCACTGCCGTGTTGCTTGTGATGTTGGCGGCACGTGTGTATCGAGTGGCGATCCTGATGTACGGCAAGCGCCCGAGCGCCGGAGAGATTGTTCGCTGGCTGCTGAGGCCTGATGCTGGCGCCCTGTAATTGAGTTCGAGTCAACCTTTCGCATGAACAACCTACGTCGAGTCGCTGTGATTGATTGTGGCACCAACACGTTCAATTTGCGCATCGTGGATGTGGGGTCGGAGGCTGGTTGGATTCCGGTGTTTGGACAGAGGGTTCCTGTCAAATTGGGTCAAGGAGGTGTGGCCAAAGGTGTCATCCGACCTGACCGCATGGCGCGTGGCTTGGATGCCTTGGTGTCCATGAAGGAGGCTATCCGCAATTACCGCGTGGAAGAGGTGCACGTGATGGCCACCAGTGCAATGCGGGATGCGAAGAATGGCCATGAGTTTGTGGCCCAAACCAAGGCATTGACGGGGTTTGACATCAACGTCATCTCTGGCCAACATGAGGCCCGGTTGATCCAAGAAGGCATCGCACTGAACATCAAGCAGTCCATGGAGGAGACCTGCATGACGATGGACATTG
>JAYZBB010000084.1:0-27082 GCA_036339415.1 Bacteroidota bacterium
GGTGATGCTCATTTTGCCAAGCAAGGCATTGAGTGCAGCAGTCCGCGGCAAAAAAAGCGATCGATTGAGTGCGTTGAGGACACGGTAGTAGTCATCTCCCCATGATGCCCAGATCACCGGAAGGTGAGGAGGAATGCGCTCAAGCCAGTTCAAGTTTTCGCCCTTGAGACGATGGATGAACACCGCGTCCGCGACACTGAGTTTTCCCGCGACTTCGTCGGTGGTCAAGGCGTTGTTCCATTCAAACGTGCCGTCCTTGAGGGTCTCACTTGGGTTCACCCACCACCAATGATCCGATTGAGATCCAGACTGAAGCAGGACGTTCAAGGCGCGCACTGAGGCATGGTCAAATGCGAAGTGAACGATGCACATGCGCCGATCAATGCCAGACATGGAGGACGTTCTCGATGACCCTGTCGACATCGTCATCCGTCAAGCCTAAGTGCAAAGGAAGACGGAACAAGCAATCTGTGAATCGATCGGCATTCGGTGCATGTGCGGACCATCCCATGCGCTGGGCGTAGGTACTTTTGTGCAGCGACTGGTAGTGAAAGTGGCACGCAATCCCTGAGGTCTTCAATGCAGGTAGCATTTCGTTTCGATGCTCGAGTGAATTGGCGCAGAGATAAAATAGATGTCCGTTGGTTTCTGATCGCCAATCGGGGGGCAAATGATCCATGGACAACGCGTTGGAAAATCGATCGAAATAGCGGTTCCAAATGTCCTTTCTCCGACTTGTGATGGAATCGAGGTGTTCAAGTTGTCCGAGCAGTTGTGCCATGGTGATTTCATTTGGTAAGAAACTGCTGCCAGCATCCACCCAGCCGTATTTGTCCACTTCACCACGGAAAAAGGCCTGTCGGTTGGTGCCCTTTTCCCAAATCACACAAGCCCGGCCCCACAGCGATTCCTGATTGATCACCAGGCAGCCCCCTTCTCCAGAGGTAATGTTTTTGGTTTCATGGAAAGAAAATGTGGCGAGGGCGCCAAAACGACCAAGGTGTCTGTGGTCCGCATCATCTTTAAGCCAAGCGCCCATCGATTGTGCCGCATCTTCGACGAGCATGATACCCTCTTGCTCGCACCATGCGGCAATGGCGGGAAGGTCATAGGATACACCTGCGTAATGCACCACCACGACGACTTTGACCCCAGGCCTGTGGACGGACTGGATTTCTTCAAGTCCCATGTGAGGACGATCCGACGCTGAGTCCGCAAAAATAGGCGTGGCTCCGCGCAAGACAAAAGCATTTGCCGAAGACACAAACGTATAACTCGGGACAATGAAGGCATCTCCAGGACTGATGTCCGAAAGTATGGCGGCCATGTCCAATGCAGAAGAGCATGACGTCGTCGGCAACACGCGCATGTTCAACTCGGACTGGAACCAACCCTGCACAGATTTGGTCATCGGACCATCGCCGCTCGTGTTGGTGCTTTTGAGCACCTTTTCCACCAACTCGGCTTCACGTCCAACGCAATGTGGTTGGTTGAAGTTGATGTGCGTCTGCATGCCTTCGTTTCTGTAAATTTACAGCCTTACTGTTCATCAAACCATGCCCACCTTGAATTCTAATTCCATCATTCATCCTGGCGCCCAAATTGGTCAAAATGTGACCATTGGTAACTTCTGCCACATTCACGATGGTGTGGTCATTGGAGACCGCTGTGTCATCCGTGATTACGTCGAACTCCGTCCGGGAACCGTTGTGGGAAGTGATTGTGTAATCGATTCGCGTGTCAGTTGTTCAGGCCAAGCCGTCATAGGTAACCACGTCACTCTGCGTTATGACACAATCATTGCCCGAGGATGTAAGATTGGAGATCACACCTACATGAGTCCAAGGGTGATGACCAACAACCTCGATTCGGGTGGGGTTTCCATTGGTGGCGCCCACATTGGAGAGCATTGTTTCATTGGGACCAATGCCGTGATTCACCACGGCATTGTCATTGGCAATCGCGTCACCATCGGTGCATTGAGCTTTGTCAACAAGGATTGTGAATCTGACAGAGTTTACGCTGGCATCCCTGCCAAAATCTTGAAATGAAACTTACCCGCTCAGAAGCCTGGGAGGCTTCTTTTTTTGGGTTTCCCATTGAAGAACTCAAGATTGGCAAATCTGAACTGTCGGTTGATGAGGTGACTGCGCAGTTGGCTGAATTGATGGCGAACGTTAAGGAAGAGACCTTGCTGAAGGTGGCTGTGGATGCCAGTCAATTGCACACCATTCCATGGCTGGAACGCCAAGGGTTCGAATTGTGGGAGACTCGGTTTTTGTGGCTCACGACCTGGTCACGAGAACAATTGCGGGAAAAACATTCGCTCAAAACGCCATTGTCAGGAGACCGCATGGTTTGGGGCAAGAAATCTCACCATGAGGCGATTTTGCATATGACCAACGTGCATTTGGCGAAATCTACAGCGGTGGTCAATCGGTTTGATTCGCCTTTTTACCCAGAAGGCAGTGCGGAGAAGTGGTATGCCAACTGGATTTCTCATGTGTTGCAAAACCCCGAGGCACTGGTTGCCGTCGCGGAGCATGGCGAAGAGAGGGATGTGGCCGGGTATTTCATTTACTTGCCTGGCAAAACACAAGGCGACGTTGCCGTGTACAAAGGCATCTTGTCTGTCATCGAGCCCAAGCACCGGGGACGGAATTTGCACGTGCACCTTCAGCAATTTCTGTTTGAAGAAATGGCCAAGAGACACGAGCAAGTCACGTTGGACAACACCACGCAGGTGTCCAATTATCCCGTCATTCGAAATCACGCCAAATCAGGTCGTCGACCTGAAAAGGTCGAACTCATCATGTTTCGCGGGCCACATCGACGTTGACACTCGTGGGGTTCGACTGGCGTGTGAATCATACTGAACCTAACAACTGGGCGAGGAATGCGCCAGTGTGGCTGTCATTCACATTGGCTACCTGTTCAGGTGTTCCTGAGGCCACAATGGTGCCACCATCTTTTCCTCCTTCGGGGCCCACGTCGATGAGGTGGTCGCAGACCTTCAATACGTCGAGGTGGTGCTCGATGACCACCACCGTGTTGCCTTGGTCGACAAGTTTGTGCAAAACGTCAATCAACAACTGAACGTCTTGGAAGTGAAGGCCTGTGGTGGGCTCGTCGAGGATGTACAGGGTGCTTCCTGTGCCAACCCGAGCGAGCTCAGAGGCCAGTTTCACGCGCTGTGCTTCGCCGCCGCTGAGCGTGGTGCTTTGTTGGCCCAGCGTGATGTACCCGAGACCGACCGCTTTCAACGTCGATGTGATGCGATGAATTTTTGGGATGGCCTCAAAAAATTCGTGGGCGTCGTCGACCGTCATGGCCAACACGTCGGCAATGCTCTTGCCACGGTATCGGACTTCTAGGGTTTCCCGGTTGAATCGCTTGCCGTTGCACGACTCGCATGGCACGTGCACGTCGGGCAAGAAGTTCATTTCCACCGTCCGAACGCCTGCACCTTTGCAGGTTTCACAGCGTCCGCCTGCGACATTGAACGAGAACCGTCCCTTTTTGTAGCCTCTGATTTTGGCCTCTGGAAGGAGGGTGAACTGGGTCCGAATCAAATCCATCAGTCCCGTGTAGGTGGCCGGATTGGAGCGCGGCGTGCGACCGATGGGACTTTGGTCAATGGCGATGCACTTGTCGATGTGCTGCAATCCCGTGATGGTCTTGTGCGGCAGTGGGATTCGAATGTCGTCGTGGAGATGGTTGAGCAACGCGGGCAACAGCGTTTGGTTGATCAACGAACTTTTGCCGCTTCCGCTCACACCGCTGACACCCACGAGACAACCCAAGGGGATTTTGACATTGACCTGCTTGAGGTTGTGCCCAGTTGCACCTTTCAGGATGAGGTTTTTTCGGTGGCCTTTGCGGCGCTTTGATGGCACGGGGATGGACTTTGCACCCGTGAGGTATTGTGCCGTGATGGAACCCAAATCGAGGTGGCTCTGGGGTGGGCCTTGCGCCACGATTTGGCCGCCGTGCACGCCAGCTCCTGGTCCGATGTCCACGAGGTGGTCCGACGCCAGCATCATGTCCTCGTCGTGCTCCACCACGATGACCGAGTTTCCGGCGTCGCGGAGTGCACAAAGGCTGTCGATCAGCTTTCGGTTGTCTCGCTGGTGAAGGCCAATGCTGGGCTCGTCAAGGATGTACAGCACTTCGGTGAGCCTGCTTCCGATTTGGGTGGCAAGGCGGATACGTTGTGCCTCTCCACCACTGATGCTTCGCGTGGGACGGTCCAAGCTGAGGTAGCCCAACCCCACGTCCAACAGAAAGCCCAGGCGTGCTCGAACTTCCTTCAAGGGGGCACGTGCAATGGTCGCCTGGCGCTCCGTCAGCTGGGGTTCCAGATCGTCCAAGAACCGCGCGAGTTCGTGCAGGTCCATGCGGCCGAGTTCCCCAATGTCCCGGCCTGCGAGTCGGAATTGAAGGCTGGTGGCTTTCAACCTTGCACCTTGGCATGTCGGGCACGTGACCTTGTGCATGAACGACTGGGCCCACCGGCGCAGCGGGATGGACTTGGCCTTTTCTGCGGAACGGACAATGGCCGCCACCAGTCCTTCGAAGGGCACGGTGCCGCCGCGCACCCCGCCTCGGTCTTGAAGCTTGACGTCACGGTCGGTGCCGTACAGGATTTGGCCCATGACTTCTTCTGGAATGTTGCCAACGGCGGTCGTCAAAGGCAAGTTGTGGGAGGCCAAAATGGCTTCCACGATGCGGGACGTGAGGTTGTCTTTGAGTTTCCCAAGGGGGGCGATGCCTCCTTTTTTGATGCTCACAGTTGCATCTGGCACCAAGGTTTTGGGATCGACCTGAGCCACTTTGCCCAAGCCGTTGCAGGTGGGGCACGCACCGTAGGGGCTGTTGAAGCTGAACAGGTTGGGTTCTGGCTCGGGATAGGCCAGTCCTGTGGTGGGACACATGAGGTTGCGAGAAAAGTGGACGGGCTTGTCGTCATCCATTGCCATGACTGCCATGGCGCCTTTCCCAAGTGAAAGCGCAGTCTGCACAGATTTGAGGATGCGGTCGGCGTCTTGCGGCCGAACGAAAATGCGGTCCACCACAGCCTCGATGTCGTGCACTTTGTATCGGTCCACCTTGTATCCAGATTCGAGTTCGACAAGCTCACCGTCGACTCGTGCCCTGAGGTATCCCAGCCTCATGATTTGTTCGAACAACTCTCGGTAGTGGCCTTTTCGACCGCGAACCATGGGGGAGAGGAGCAGGAGTTTTTGGCCTTCAAAACGCGCCAAAATGTTTTCAGCAATCTGGGCATCGGTGAAGCGCACCATCGGTTCCCCCGTTTCCAGCGAAAAGGCATCTGCGGCCCTGGCGTACAGCAACCGCAAAAAGTCGTGAAGCTCGGTGACGGTACCGACGGTGGACCGAGGGTTCTTCGACACGGTCTTTTGCTCGATGGCCACAACGGGACTTAGGCCGGTGATCGATTCGACATCAGGCCGTTTCAACCCGCCAAGGAATTGCCGCGCGTAGGCGCTCAGCGTTTCCAAAAATCGCCGTTGGCCCTCAGCATACAGGGTGTCAAAAGCGAGGCTGGATTTTCCGCTCCCACTCACCCCTGTGAACACCACGAGCTTGTTCCGAGGCAACACGACATCGATGTTCTTGAGGTTGTGCTCCGACGCTCCCGTGACAATCAAATCATCTTGGCGGTCGTTGACGTCGGGATGCACTGGCGATGAAGTCGTGGCCATGTGGTTTCAACAATTGCACCTTGGTCCGGTTCATCTCACGCCGAGATGTCCCCGGCGGTGTTCGTTTTGCGCACCTTCCATCCCAGACCCGCCACAAGGATTGTCATCAAGGGGGAAATCCAATTGAAGATGCAGTAGGGGGCGTAAGCGAGGGTGGCCACACCAAGGATCCCACTTTGCGCAACACCACAGGTGTTCCAGGGGATAAGGACGGACGTCACCGTTCCCGCATCTTCAAGGGTACGGCTGAGGTTTTCAGGAGCCAGTCCACGCTCGGCGTAGGCTTCGCCCATCATTTTGCCTGGCACCACAATGGCGATGTATTGATCGGAAGCAAGGACATTGAACGCCACACAGGCCCCGACGGTTCGGCCAATCAAACCAACAGTGCTGTTCACCCCTTCCACGAGGGCTTGCGTCATCCGACGCAGCATGCCTGTGGCTTGAAGGATTGAGCCAAACGTCATTGCGCACACAATGAGCCAAACCGTATTCAGCATGCCGTTCATGCCACTGCTGGACAGCAATTCATCGGCCAAGTCGTGGCCGGTTGAAATGGCCACGTCCAACGCCATGGCTTGCATGGATGCCACGTATGATGCAGCCGCCATGGAAAGCCCTTCCCCAGCCACTTGTCGAACGACGTTGGGTTGAAAGACCATTGCCGTCAGTGCCCCCAACAAGACTCCCACAAACAAGGCTGGTGCGGCCGGAACCTTTCGGGCGATCATGACCAACACCGCGATCGGTGCTACAAACAAACCAACATGGATGGAGAACGCTCCGGCAACAGCTTCAGCGAAACCTGGTGCAAGCTCGGCATTCCCTGCCGTCGCACCTCCACCCAAACCCACCACCAGAAAGACGACCAAGGCGATCAAAATGCTTGGCCCCGTGGTGAAGGTCATGTAGCGTATGTGCGTGATGAGGTCGGTGCCCGCAACAGCAGGTGCAAGGTTGGTGGTGTCGCTCAAGGGAGACATCTTGTCCCCGAAGTAAGCGCCACTGATGATGGCTCCAGCCACCCACCCCTCGGAGAGTCCAAGGGCTTGGCCAATGCCAACAAGTGCGATTCCGACGGTGCCGACGGTTCCCCACGAGCTGCCTGTGGCGAGGGACAACACAGCGCAAACAATGCAAGCAGCGAACAGGAACATTCCTGGTTGCAGAATCATCATGCCGTAGTGAATGAAGGCAGGAATGATGCCTGCCAGAAGCCAAGTGCCAGACAAAGCACCAATCAACAACAGGATGAGAATGGCCTCTGTGGCGGTGCCGATGCTGTCTGCGATGGCGTTTCTCATCTCGGACCATTTGGTGCCGCGTGTCATGCCCAGAGTGCCTGCGAACAGAGCGGAAAGCAGCAGGGCGATTTGGTTGGATCCGTAGGAACTGTCTTCCCCAAAATAGACGACATCCGCACCCAGCAGTGCCACAAGCAGCACCACTGGGGCGAGGGCCATCCACAAAGGCATGGGGCTTGGGTTGGTCATGCTTTGGCCTCGATTTCCTGAGACTCGGAAGTGCCTGAGGGCGACAGTGCGGCTTTGTCGACCCGGGCCTTGCCTGATTCGAATTCCAGCACCACAGTTTTCTCACTGACGGACACGATTTTGCCATGAAGCCCACCAATGGTCACCACTTGATCTCCCTTTTTGACTGCATCTCTGAATTCCTTCGCCTCTTTCTGTCTTTTCATTTGGGGCCGAAACATGAAGAAGTATGCGATGGCAAACATGCCAACGAACATCACAATGGTGGGAATGCCACCACCGCCCGCGGCGGCTTGTAGTAGGAGTGAAGCAATCATGGAGTCGAAATTAACCCCATCACGATGACTTCGAGACGGGTTGTTGGAATCTTCAAGGGTTGGTGGGGGAAACCACTTCCCCCCGCAAATGCAGCCGAACGACGCCCGGATTCGTGTTGGCGACCACAGACACCACCTTGTCCTGGACACCTGACTTGTCGTGGGTGTCGAACGTCACGTCAATTTGGCCTTGGGTTCCTGGCTCGAGGGGTTCGCGTGGCCACGTCCCAGCGACCGTGCACCCGCATGTTGTCGAGACATCCGCAAGGAGCGCCTGCCCTGGACCGTCGTTGACAAATTCGAACGTGTGTTGCACCACGTGTCCTTCGCTCACCGTTCCAAAATCAAACAACGTGTCTTGAAATGTCAGCACTGGTCGCAACACCTCGTCCCCTTCGGCTTGGCTTGCCGTGGCGGGCATGACAATCATGTCTGTGCCAATCGTGGTGGTCTGGTCACATCCAAGTCCAAAAAATGCAAGCAGGGCAAACGGGACACTTTGTCGCATGGGTCATTCAATCAGGCCTCGACCTACTTTGTGAATTTTGCCACCTTCCTTGAGTTTGGCAAAGAGTTGGTCCAAAATGCCGTTGATGAACCCATGGCTCTTGGGCGTGCTGTAGTATTTGCTGAGTTCGATGTACTCATTCAGCGTCACTTTCAACGGGATGGATTCGAAGGTTTGAGCTTCGGCGAGTGCCATCTTCATCAGGATTTTGTCCGTGGTCGCGATGCGTTCCAGCTCCCAGTTTTGGGCGCCTTCCTTGATCATGGTTTCACTTTCCGAATCAAGTGCAAGGGTCTTGGTGAAAAGACCTTCCATAAAGGCCTTGTCGTCATCGTCGTCACGCCAGAGTGGGAGCAAGGACACGTCATCGTCCCCGTCTTTGATGGTTTTGATGGTTTTGATGGCCATGCTTGCGGCCAAATCGAGGTCGTCAATCCAAAAGATGCTCTCTTCCTCGAGCGTGTCCTGAAACAGCTCAACATTGACCATGTGCTTCCTGAACATCCTGACCAAACTTTCACGGTCGAACTGGAATCCACGGTCTTCGGAGGCCATGTATTCGTGATATTCTTCGTGCTCGAGCAGTCCCTTGAAGATGGCCCGCAGCAATTCTTGGCGGTTGCCCCAGCCCACGCCGTGCTCATCACACGCCTTGCGCAAGGCCTTGCTGTTGGCCAAAATGCGCAGGGGTTTGTTGGTGACAAACTTGGTGTTGGGGTTCAAATCCTCGGGAGAAGGAAGCTGCTTTTTGTAGCCAGCTTCAATGCGGTCGATGGCGAGGGCTTGCATGGAGCCAATCATGTCCAGCAACATGAGATACAGCTCTTGCATCTTCTGCGTGCTGTGGTCCAAAGACTGGCGCGCACGTTTGATGTCTCGATCCTCGTCTTGAAAATGGCCAAAAAGAACGTGCAGGATTTTGATCCTGAGGTGGCGTCGGTTCAGCATGGTTGCGAATTGCCTGTAAAAATACGATGGGGGAGGAAGAGAACATCGAGAATCGGTTTCGGTTTTTTTCACCATGGCCGCAGTGACAACATGTGATGGGCACGGTAATTTCGCAACCATGAATGACCAGCGCGGACACGGAATGTGGGTGATGGCTCTGGGGGTGACGCTCGCGGTCTCCCTTTCGGGATGCACGACACCTGTGGACGTCGACTTGCCGGAGGTTCCGGTCCAGGGGGTGATAGAGGCATCCATTCGTTTGGGTGAGCCGCCGCTGGTTTTTTTGACAACCCCTCAAGGGTATTTCGATGCGGTCGATGCAAGCGCCCTTGCCGACCTCTTCGTGGAAGACGCAGAGGTTGTCATGACCGTGGATGGAGACGAAGTGCCTCTGCTCAAGGTTTGCTCAGGAGAATTGCTACCAGAATCGTTGGCCGAAGCCGCCATGTTTCTCGGCGTTCCGGCAAGCACGCTGGAAGAGGTGAACCTGTGTGTTTACACAGGGCTTGGATTGCCCTCGACCTACGGCACGGTGGGTACGGAGTACGGGCTCGTCGCAACATGGGATGAGGACGGCTTGCCCATCGAATTGAAAAGTACCACCCAGATGCCTTCCATGCCGCAATTGGACAGCATATGGTTCGAAATCCCAGAGACCTCGACCAACGACAGTTTGGGCCTGATTTGGACTGAGTTCACAGATCCCGAGGGATTTGGCGATGCCTACCGTTGGTCCTCCAAGCGTGAAGGGAAGGATCCGGATTTCCATTATCCGCTGGGAAGTGTCTTTGACGACGCTTTTGTGGATGGGCGGTCATTCCCATTTGTCAGTTTTCGTTCACCTCAACCCGGTGTGGATGAAGTGGCTGGTGAGGAAGGGTTCTGGAAAGCTGGGGACACGGTGGTCGTGCGACTTGAGGGCATTGATTTCAATGCATTTCAGGTTTTGAGGGATTTTGAAACGTCTGTCGCCAATCAGGGCAATCCGTTTGCACTTCCCACCTCTGCGAGCACCAACGTAGAAGGAGGCTTGGGTTGGTTTGTTGCCTACGCCGGCGTGACCGACACCACGGTTTGCTTGCCCTGATGCAGGCAGTCGCGTTGTACTTTCACCACCAAATTCGATTGTCATGCGTTGCCGCCCACTGTTGATAGAGGTGTTTTCAGTTCTTCTGTTGTTCACATTTTCTTCCTCGATGGAAGGCCAGACATCCAGCTTGGATTGGACCCTCAACCGGGTGATTTGTCACGAGGTGGGTGCCGTGTTGTCCTTCACAACGACGTTGGAGGCAGCAGAAACGGCACAAACACTTCAACTCACAGGCCTCCCATCTGATGTGGATGTGGCCGACGTTCAAGTGGCCTTGCCGGACGGCTTGCGTTTGATTTCGGCCAAGCGTTTTGCGGCTGCTCCGAATTTGAACGAAGCCATCAATCGCCAGGAAAAGCAAGTGGAGGCTCGGAAATTGGCCCTGGATTTGGAATTGGCTCTCTTGGCTGCACTCAATCAGGAGCAGGCATTTTTGGAGGCGAATCGGACCATCAGTGGAAATGACATTTTGCTGGTGGACGATGTGGAGGAGATGCGCGCCTATGTTGCCGAGCGACACCAAGCGTTGGAGCTGGATCGGGTCGATTTGAAAAGCAATGTCCGAGGTCTGAAGGGGTTGTTGGCAGCAGAGGAGGCGGCATTGGCGACTTTGCTTGCGGATGCTCAAACGCCATCCCACACGCTCGAACTGGTGATTTCTGGCCGAGGTGGGGGTGATGCGGAGGTCAGCGTGGCAACGCAACAAGCGGGCTGGGTTTCCTCGTACGATTTGGCTTGGAATGAAAAGGAGGGCGCGTTGGAAGTGGGGCGCCATGCCCATGTCATTCAAACCACGGGATCTGACTGGGAAGATGTGCAGCTGGAATTGAGGACAGGTCGTCCTCTTGGGTTGGTCGCAAGGGGACAGCAACGCCCTCAATTGTTCACGGGCAACGAAGCGTCCTTCGGTGGTTATTGCGCAAATGTGCAATGGGTGAACAGCGGCCTCAGAGATGAGAAAGCTCGGGCTTTGGTTCTCGGGGGACAGGGTGCATTGGCCTCCAATTGGTCCATGTCACCCTCGGGACGCGTCTCCATTTCAGGGACAGGCGCAGTTGCGCGGGTGTGGTTGGACGACCAGGTGATGAGCGCTCAGACTCATTGGCGGGCACATCCGAGCAACTCAGAAGCAGCCATTCGTTCCTGCAGCACTTCCGATTGGATGGGTGTCAGGATGTTGTCGGGAGAGGGGCGCGTGTTCGACGGGCGGGTGATGATGGGGGTGCTTCCGGTCAACATGCCTGCATGGGGCGACTCGCTCCACATTGAGTTGGGTTTTGATGACCTGGTTCGGGCCACAAGCAGTTTGAAACGAGAGCAGAGTGGCACCAAAAAGTCTTCTGGCAAGCGCTTGGTTGAACAAGTTCGCAATGTCAGGGTTTACAACGATGGGCAGACCGATGCCACTGTTGACGTCGTTGAAGCCATTCCGACAGGAGAGGGCTGGAGCATGGAAGTCACAGCGACTCATGGCGGGGTCTGGGACATGGAAAACGGACAGGTACAATGGACCAACGTATCAGTCTCTTCAAAAGCCTCTTGGGAAGCCGAAGTCGTTGTTCGCATCACCCTTCCCAAGGGAGGGAATGTCATCGGGCTTTGACCAGAATCGACGTCAGGCTCAAAGCTCGAAACAGTCCAAGATACGCCGCGCCAACCGTGTCGATGCCCCAACGCCCCCCAGGGCGTGACGAACATCTTTGAAGGCCTGTTGCTGAGTTGACCGGTCCAGTGAGGATTGATGCAGGAGGGCTTCGGCGTTCAGCGAGTCGTGGATCAACTCAGGCACAACTTCTCGATTCAGGAGCAAGTTGGGCAAACCGATGAATTTGACCTTCACGAGTTGCTTGGCCATGAAGTAGGTCAATGCACTCGTTTTGTAGACGATGACATGAGGTGTTCCGAGCAAGGCTGCTTCTAGTGTTGCTGTGCCACTGGCCACCCAAGCAAACTGCGATCGCTTCAACATGTCGTGGGTATGACCAAAGGTCACCGCGATGCCGGAGGCTTCGGCAAGGGCATAATCGGCGCGGGTTCGTCCTGGGGCAGCTGCAATGGCCACGTCTTCCAAGGACCACAGGCCTTTCGCTGCGCCTTGCTTAGCCGCGCGAATCATGACCGGCAAGTGGTGACGCAATTCCTGTGTTCTTGAGCCCGGGAGCAGGACCAAGGCGTGATCTCGTTCAGCGTCATCTGCAGATGGCAAGAGGTCGAGGAGGGGGTGTCCTTCACCCCAAATCTGAACGCCAGCCTCAGTCAGGGGCCCGTGTTCAAACGGCAGGATGGGACACACGGCATCGAAATCCCGTGCAAGCTGGGTCACCCGTCCCGCTTTCCAGGCCCAAACCTGTGGCGCCACCCATTGGACGCGCAAAGCGGGATGTTGAATCTTCCTCAAGGCCTTTGCCAGACGCATGTTGAATCCTGGAAAATCAATCGTGATGACAACGTCAGGTTGCTCTCGGATGACCTCGTCTTTGGCGCGACGCAAATTCTTCAGAATGGTCGATGCGTGTTTGGCAACTTCCCAAAACCCCATGAAATTCACTTCACGGAAGTGAGTCAAAACCCGCATGCCTTCTTGGGCCATGGCGTCGCCTCCCCAACCAACGGCGTGCAGGTTGACGCCTCGCATTCTGCATTCTGCTTTGAGTTCGCGAATGAGCTGCGCGCCGTACGCGTCTCCTGAGGCTTCTCCAGCCACCAAGAACACATTGAGATGACCATCGACGGTCAGACGTCGAGCCTTTACCATCCGGTGCCCGCGCTCATTTGGAAGTACACAATCAAAGGGACTGTGGGCAAGATGACTGCCAAGAGTCCTTGTCCCATGCGCTCCCAGCCTTGACGGTTGGCGACCCAACAGAGGACGAGATTGAACAAGGTTCCAGAAGTCAAAACGCTGTCGCGGTAGAAGTTGCTGTCAAGGACAATTTCTTGGTAGAAATACACAAGCGACGTGCCATTGGCTGACACCCATAAGAGCCCCAGAAGCGCGCAACCGAAGGCCATGCCAATCACACCGGCAAGCAGACCGATCCAAAAGGAATCCAGTGCGTGTTGTTCAGTCATCAAACCCCAGATTCCATTGGTTCAACTCGGCAATGGCATGGTGGGCTGTGAGGTCGTATTGCACCGGAACCACGCTGACGTAGCCATTGCGCAGTGCCCATTCGTCGGTGTCTTCACCTTGGTCCACGTCGGTGAAGTTGCCAGTCATCCAATAGTACGACCGGCCTCCTGGCGATTGGCGTTCTTCAAACGAATCGGCCCAATGGCCCGCGGCCTGACGGCATACACGCATGCCCCTAAGGTCCTCAGGCGGAGCGACCGGAATGTTGACATTCAAGCACGTGCCTTTGGGCGTGCCATGGGCAAGAACGAGTCTGGCCATGGTGCGGACCACATTTCTGGCGCCCCTGAAGTCGGCATCCTCCGCAAAGTCGCACAAAGAAAATCCCACGGAGGGGATGCCTTCCAGTGCGCCCTCAACCGCCGCGGACATTGTGCCGGAGTAAATGACGTTGATGGATGCGTTGGATCCGTGGTTGATGCCGCTGAGCAGGAGGTCTGGCTTGCGTTTCAGGATTTTGTAAATCGCCAATTTCACGCAGTCCACAGGTGTGCCGCTCGTTTTGTAGGCATCAACTCCAGCCATGCCGAAGTCGTGGGGAGCCATGCGCAAAATGTTGCTGATGGTGATGGCGTGCCCCATGCCACTTTGGTGGCTGTCAGGAGCCACCACGACCACCTCGCCGAGGTCGGCCACACTCTCAACGAGGTTGCGGATGCCTGGCGCGGTGATGCCATCGTCGTTGGTGACGAGGATCAAGGGGCGTTGTGAATCCTTTGCCATGGGTCAAGATTGGGGTGTGCGTTTGAGCACTTCAAGGAAATATCCCCAAAACTTTTGCACCGAGCTGATTTGAACGCATTCGTCTGGACTGTGCGCCCCACGGACGTTGGGGCCAAATGACACCATGTCCATGTCGGGGTAGTTTGTCCCGAGGATGCCACATTCCAACCCGGCATGGCAGGCCAAAACGCGCGGGGCTTCGTTGTAACGTTCTTCGTAAATCTCGCGACACATGGCCACGGCTTCGCTGGAGGGATTGGGGGTCCATCCGGGGTAGGCTCCGCTGCGCTCGGTTTGGAGTCCAGCCAAGGCGAAGGCGGCTTCAATGCTGCGGGCGTGATCGTCCTTTTCAGAATCGACGCTGCTGCGGTTCAAGCACTGGATTTCCACTTCGCCGTTGGCAACAGCCACCCTTGCCAGGTTGTTGGAAGTTTGCACCAACCCTTCAATATCTGGGCTCATGCGGTGAATGCCCACGGGACATGTCTGAACGGACATCAAAAGGGCGTACTGATCGTCTTCGCCCATGACGTGCGAGGGCAGGTCAGCATCACTCCACTCCAACACGAGATCTGGGTCTGTGGTGGCGTATTCGGATTTCAAGGTGTTGTTGGAGGCTTGCAGAGATGCCTTCAGCGCGCCAATGTCCGATTGGGCGAGCACCACCACGCTTTTCGATTCCCTGGGAATGGCGTTTCGCAGACCTCCTCCATGAATTTCAGACACCCGCAGGTCGACGTGGTCCAAGGCTTCCAGCAGAATGCGGTTCATGAGTTTGTTCGCGTTGGCCAAGCCTTTGTGGATGTCCATGCCACTGTGCCCTCCTGACCCACCGCGCAACACGAGGGACAAGGCCATGTTGCCTTCGCTTACCGTCTGCTCAGGGGTGTACGTGCCGCGAGAAGTGAGGTCCACACCACCGGCGCAGCCAATGCTGATTTCGTCATCGTCTTCTGTGTCGAGATTGAGCAAGATGTCTCCACTCAAAAAGCCACCCTGCAAGCCCAATGCGCCTGTCATGCCTGTTTCCTCATCGATGGTGAACAGGGCTTCCAGGGCAGGGTGTTCGATGTTGGAACTTTCCAACACCGCCAAAATGCTCGCGACACCGATGCCGTTGTCTGCTCCAAGCGTGGTGCCCTCTGCGCGCACCCAATCGCCGTCCACAAGCATGCGAATGCCTTCAGTCATGAAGTCAAACTCGGTGGCTTCATTTTTTTGGCAAACCATGTCGACATGACTTTGAAGAACAACCGTTTTTTTACCTTCCATCCCGGGCGTTGCATCCTTTTTAATCAGTACGTTACCTACTTCATCTTGAAGCGACTGTAGACCTTTTTCTGATGCCCATGTATGGAGCCATTTCACCACCGCATCCTCGTGCTTAGAGGGGCGGGGAATGGCATTCAAATCGGCGAATCGGTTCCACAAATCAATCGGTTCCAATTGACGAACAGGGTGGGTTGCATGGTCCTTCATGCCCCGAAGGTAGGGCGTGAATCGTGTGTGAATGCCTTTGAAAGTGTGGAAAAGTTGACATTTGATTTGGCCTCAAACCCGCGTCACCTCTGTAATTTCGAGAACCACAATGGCAGAACAAGTCACGTATACAGAAGACAACATCCGGAGCCTCGATTGGAAGGAACACATCCGGATGCGTCCTGGGATGTACATCGGCAAACTGGGCGATGGCAAGGATGCAGATGACGGGATTTATGTCTTGTTGAAGGAGGTCATAGACAACAGCATTGACGAGTACACGATGGGCCATGGTCGAACCGTAGAGGTGGTGATCAAGGACGACGAGGTTCGCGTTCGAGATTACGGCCGAGGGATTCCCTTGGGGAAGGTGGTCGACTGTGTGTCGAAAATCAACACAGGCGGTAAGTACGACAGCCGAGCGTTCAAAAAATCTGTGGGTTTGAATGGCGTGGGGACCAAAGCCGTCAATGCGTTAAGCACAGAGTTTGTGGTTGAGAGTGTGCGTGAAGGCCAAATGAAGCGTGCGGGTTTTGTGCTTGGTGAATTGAAGGACGACGCCAAAGTCGAGACCACCACCAAGCGCAACGGAACACGCATCCGCTTCAAGCCCGATCCCGAAATTTTCAAGGCGTATCGCTTCAGGACTGAGCACGTCGAAAAACTTCTCTGGAACTACGCCTACCTCAACACAGGCCTGACCCTCTATCTCAATGGAGAAAAGTTCCGCAGCGAAAATGGCTTGAAAGACCTGCTGGAAGATCGCCTTGACAGCAAGCTGCGTTATCCCATCGTTCACCTCTCGGGAGAGGACATCGAAGTGGCCATCACGCACACCGATGCATACGGGGAGGATTACCAGAGCTTTGTCAACGGCCAGTTCACGCCACAAGGCGGCACGCATCAAGCGGCCTTTCGCGAGGCTTACATCAAGGTTGTGCGCGACTTCTTTGGGAAGGACTACGACGCCCAAGACATTCGGGGAGGCATTTCAGCGGCGGTTGCTGTCAAGGTGGAAGAGCCTGTGTTTGAATCCCAAACCAAAACCAAGCTTGGTTCGCAAGACGTTGGACCGGGACGGCCGTCGCTCAAGAGTTTCGTGTTTGAATTTCTGAAGCGCGAGCTTGACAATTTCTTGCACCGCAACCCTGAGACGGCCCAGGCTCTCCAGGCCCGGATCATCCAGAGTGAGAAGGAGCGGAAGGATTTGGCCGGCATCAAAAAATTGGCCCGTGAACGCGCGAAGAAGGCCTCGCTGCACAACCGAAAGCTTCGCGACTGTCGTTTGCACCTGACCGATGTCAAGAAAGACCGAAATGAGGAAACCACCCTGTTCATCACGGAGGGCGATTCGGCATCGGGCTCCATCACCAAAGCCCGTGATGTCGCGACCCAGGCTGTGTTCAGCTTGAAGGGGAAACCGCTGAACAGTTTTGGTCTCACGAAGAAGGTGGTCTACGAGAACGAGGAATTCAACCTTCTTCAGGCTGCCCTCAACATCGAGGACGGCCTCGACACCCTGCGGTACAACAAGGTGGTGATTGCAACGGATGCCGATGTCGATGGCATGCACATCCGGCTGCTGCTCATCACGTTCTTCCTGCAGTTTTTCCCGGACTTGGTGAAGCGAGGACACTTGTACGTGTTGCAAACGCCGCTGTTCCGTGTGAGAAACAAGAAGAAAACCTTCTACTGCTACGACGAGATGGAGAAGCAGTCCGCCCTGAGTGAACTCGGAACCCGAGCCGAAATCACCCGATTCAAGGGGCTAGGGGAAATCAGTCCGGACGAATTCAGTCACTTCATTGGTGAGGACATTCGATTGGACCCCGTGGTCATTGGCAAAGAACAAAGCCTGCAAGAGATGCTTGGCTTTTTCATGGGCAAAAACACGCCCAACCGTCAGAAATTCATCATTGAAAACCTCCGTGTGGAGAAAGACGAAGTGAGCGAAGCATGAGCGAGCACGAAGACATTCACGACGACGAGCGCGACGAGCGCGACGACGAATTTTCAGGTGAAGACCAGGGCTTGGAGGCGGGAGAGATGGAGCACGTCGTTCCCGTTCGTGGGATGTACAACGACTACTTCCTGGACTACGCGAGCTATGTCATTCTAGAACGGGCCGTCCCGCACCAGCACGACGGATTGAAGCCTGTGCAGCGTCGCATCCTCCACAGCCTGCGCGAGATGGACGACGGCCGTTTCCACAAGGTGGCCAACGTCATTGGCAACACGATGAAGTACCACCCCCACGGGGATGCGAGCATCGGGGATGCCATGGTCCAAATCGGCCAACGCGAACTGCTTCTGGACTGCCAGGGTAACTGGGGAAACATCCTCACGGGCGACCGTGCGGCGGCTCCCCGTTACATTGAGGTCAAGCTCAGCAAGTTTGCCCTCGAGGTGCTCTTCAACGCCAAGACGACGACGTGGTTGTCTTCTTACGACGGCCGGAACAAAGAGCCGGAAACGCTCCCCGTGAAGTTTCCATTGCTGTTGGCGAGCGGGGTGGATGGGATTGCCGTGGGTTTGGCTTGCAAAATCCTGCCGTACAACTTCATAGAGCTGATTGACGCTTGCATTGCGCATTACCAAAACAAGCGGTTCAAGCTCTATCCGGATTTCGCCACAGGCGGGATGGCGGACATGGAGAATTACAACGACGGCCTTCGTGGAGATCGGGTGCGGGTGCGCGCGCGGATTGACAAAGTCGACAGCAAGACGCTTGTCGTTCGCGAGGTGCCGTACGGCGTGACCACGGGGTCGCTCATCGACAGCATCCTCAAGGCCAACGACAAGGGTAAAATCAAAGTCAAGAAAGTCGAAGACAACACGGCAGACAAAGTGGAAGTGGTGGTGCACTTGGCCAACAACGTGTCCCCCGACAAGATGCTGGACGCACTCTATGCATTCACAGATTGCGAGGTGAGCTTGGCGCCAAACAGTTGCGTGGTGTTTGAAGACAAGCCCGTCTTCATGGGCATTTCCGACATCTTGCGCATCAGTGCAGACCGCACGCGCTACTTGCTCAAACGCGAGTTGGAAATCGAACTTGGTGAGCTTCAAGAGACGTGGCACTTTGCGTCCCTGGAGAAAATCTTCATTGAGAACCGCATCTACCGCGACATCGAGGAATGTGAGACGTGGGAGGAGATTTTGACTGCGATTCACGATGGCTTGAAGCCACACATCAAACACCTCCTGCGCGAGGTGACGGACGAGGATGTGACGCGCCTCACTGAAATCCGAATCAAACGCATTTCCAAATTTGACAGCTTCAAAGCCGACGAGCGGATCGCGGCGTTGGAAGGGGACATCGAAAAGGTCAAGCACCACCTTGAACACTTGACAGCGTACGCCATCGATTGGTTCAAGAAGCTCAAGGACAAGTACGGTGAAGGCCGGGAGCGCAAAACAGAACTGCGCACGTTTGAGTCCATCGACCGCAGCAAAGTCGCCGTCGCCAACGCCAAGCTCTACTGGAATCCAGCAGAGGGGTTTGTGGGCACGGGCTTGAAGCGCTCCGAAGGAGAATTGCTGGGCGATTGCTCTGACATCGACCACATCATCGTGTTCCGCAGAGACGGGGTGATGCAAGTAAGCAAGGTGTCGAGCAAGGCGTTCTTTGGCAAAGACTTGCTCTACGCGGCGGTGTGGAAGAAAGGGGACAAGCGTACGACGTACAATGTCGTGTACCTGGACGGGGCCACGGGGCGTAGCATGGTGAAGCGCTTCAATGTCACCTCCATCACCAGAGATCGTGAGTATCCGATCACCAAGGGCACGCCCAAATCCAAGATCCTGTACTTCAGCGCCAACCCCAACGGCGAGGCCGAGGTGGTCACGGTCTTCTTGCGCGCCCAGGCCAGGCTGAAAAAGGTCAAGTTCGACCTCGACTTCAGCGACATTGGGATCAAGGGGCGTGGAGCTGGGGGCAACCTCGTGTCCAAGTTTGCCGTGCGGAAAATCGAACTCAAAGAGGCGGGCGTCAGCACCTTGGGGGCGCGTAAGGTTTGGTACGATGAGACTGTGCGTCGGTTGAATGCCGATGGACGGGGGACCTTCCTTGGTGACTTCAAGCCAGACGACAAGATTTTGATTTTGCTCAATACGGGGGAATACCTGTTCACAGGCTTCGATTTGAGCACGCATTTCGACGAGCGCATGATTCACCTTGAGCGTTTTGACGAAGACAAACCTGTTTCTGTCGTGTATTACGAGGGGGAGAAGGACGAATGGTATGTCAAGCGGTTCCTTCCTGAATTCAGCAAGAATGCGACCGGCTTCATCGGAGATCACGAACAGTCCAAACTGTGGGTGGCCTCCACCTTGCATCATCCACACGTGCGCATTCGGTACAACCGTCGTTTCAAGCACACGAGAGACCGGGAAGACGACATCCTAGACCTGCGTGGTTTCATTTCGGTGAAAGGCGTCAAGGCAATTGGCAACAAGCTCAGCACCTTGCCCGTGACGGAAGTCACGTTGGAACCAGTGATGGAGGAACTGGAACAAGCGCACGAGCGCGAACTGCAGACTGCGCGAGAAGCCGATGCGGCGCGCGAGATGGAAGCTGAGCAGTTGCCCACTGAGATCACGACCGTCTCGGCGGGCAGTGATGAAGGCGCCGAAGCTGAATCGAAGCCAGCAACGTCGGAGTCCGTGAATGACGCCGGACAGGCCTCGTTGTTCTGAGACAGCACGCGTGATTCAGACTTGGTGTTCTTTGTACACCAAGCCCCGAAATTTGTCCTACCTTCGGGGTCCAAAATGATGCTTATGAAACGCCAATTTCATGTGACGATGTGCGCCGGTGCATCCATGCTCATCGCAGTCTTTCTCATTTCTTGTGTTCCCCCTTCACCATCCGGCAAGGCCGAAGTCAAGGGGTCAGCAGTTTTGGCCGATGAACTCGTTCACCCGGAGTGGACCAAAGACGCAACCATCTACGAAGTCAACTTGCGCCAGCACACCCCAGAAGGCACCATTCAAGCGTTCATTCCAGACTTGCCGAGATTGAAAGACCTCGGGGTGGACATTTTGTGGTTGATGCCGATCCATCCAATTGGAGAAGTGAACCGGAAGGGAGGTGAAAACACCAACAATTTCATTGTCGAGCCTGGCAGCAGCTCCTTGGGAAGTCCGTACAGCGTGCAGGACTACCACGCGGTGAATCTGGATTACGGCACCCACGACGATTTGCGCGCATTGACGGCTGCGGCTCACGATTTGGGCATGCACGTGATTTTGGACTGGGTGGCCAACCACAGTGCGTTTGATTGCGTCTGGACGGAGGATCATCTCGAGTATTATTTGCTCGACAGTACGGGCAGCTTGCAACCACCACTGGGCACAGACTGGTGGGACGTGGCGCAACTCGATTGGGAAGAAGGTCAGGAAAATGGACTGTACTCCGCCATGGCAGATGCGATGACGTTCTGGGTCGCGGAATGTGGCATTGATGGCTTCCGTTGCGATGTGGCCATGAAAGTGCCGACTTCATTTTGGGAGATGGCCCGTCGGCAGCTTGAAGCCGTGCAGCCAGAGGTCTTCATGTTGGCCGAAGCCGAAGAGCCAGACCACCACAACCGCGCATTCGACATGAGCTATGGATGGCATTTTCACCATTTGACCAACCAAGTGGCGCAAGGCAAAGAGCCGGTGCAGGTGCTTCGCGACTATGTGAAGGAGGAAGCAGACCGGTTTCCAAGCGACGCGTACCGGTTGGGATTCATCACCAACCATGACGAAAACAGCTGGAATGGCACGGTAGAAGAGCGGTATGGCGCGGCAGGAGATGCCATGGCCGTCCTCGCAGCTACCCTGCTTGACATGCCTTTGGTGTACTCGGGCCAAGAGTCCTACAACACCGATCGCCTTCGGTTCTTTGAGAAGGATACGGTGGCATGGGGCGACTACATCAAAGCCGATTTTTACAGACAGCTGAACGAGCTGAATCACACGCGCGAAGCGCTGTGGAACGGTGATTTTGGGGGTGCGCCTCAGCTGTTGAAAACGTCATCAGACGACGATGTGTTTGCCTTCTTCAAAGAAAAGAATGGCAGCACCGTGGTGGTGATTTTGAACCTTTCTGACACGCCGCAAGAAGTGTCGTTGACCTTGCCCGATGCTGAATTCGAAGTGGCGATGGGGCAGGGTGCTGCCGAGGGGTGGGACGCTGGTCAAACCCTTCATCCTTGGGGCTACTGCGTGCTTGCCACAAATCGGTGACCGCCTAGCCACATCGACCTCGTCTGCGAAGCCTACTTTCGCACCATGGAACTTAAGCGAGTTGCCTTGATTGCCCACGACGGCAAGAAAAACGACCTCATGGCGTTCGTCGAACGCCACAAGTCCTGGTTTGAGACACGTGAATTGGTGGGGACTGGAACGACAGGAGGGCGCATTGAATCGTTGGGACTGAGGGTGGAGTGCTTGGCCTCGGGCCCGCTTGGGGGCGATGCCCAAATCGCATCTCGAATCACAGAGGGCAAGTTGGATGCGGTGATGTTCTTCCGCGACCCAATGGGCAAGCACCCCCACGAACCTGATGTCAACATGTTGCTCCGTCAGTGCGATGTTCACAACGTCGCGCTTGCAACCAATGAGGCGACGGCCGAGCTCATCGTGCTCGCCGTCAACAAACACCAACCATGAAGTTGATGCGTGGTCAAGGACCTTGGCCCATCAACAACACTGAGGCTGTGGTGTCATCGTGGGTGTCCCAGCGGCTACCGACTGTTGAACCTTCTGAACGCCAAGGCATGGCTCGTTGGCTTTTGGAACACGTCAGTGGAAAGTCGAGAGGGGAAAGAATTGTCGAAGACATGAAGTGGGCAGAATCTCAACTCGACAAGCTTGCAGTCATGGCAGACCGCCTGAATGCTGGTGAGCCCATTCAGTATGTGCTCAAGGAGGCCTGGTTCGATGGACTTCGCCTTGGCGTCACTCCGTCTGTGTTGATCCCTCGGCCAGAATCTGAGGAATTGGTGGCCGCCTTGGCTCAGAAAATCAATCCCAACAACAAAGGTGTCCGTGTCCTTGACTGGTGCACGGGTTCCGGTTGCATGGCCTTGGCATTGAAAGCCCGGTTGCCCCTTCTCGACGTGGAGGCGTTCGACGTGTCTGAGGAGGCGATCGACGTGGCACGAGGCAATGCCCACCGCTGTGACCTCGACGTGCATTTTGGCGTGGTGGATTTGTTCCGTGCATCGTTGCCATCGCAGCCCTTTGACATGGTCATGTCCAACCCCCCATACATTCCTCATTGTGAGAAGGCCTCCATGCAGGCGCGGGTCACGCGCCATGAGCCTGGATTGGCGCTCTTTGTGCCGGACAACGATCCCCTGGTTTTTTACCGTGCCATTGAGCAATGGTGCACCGACGGTGGCTTGAAGGCGGAGGGTTGGCTTGGCATGGAATGTCACACCCGTCGTGCAGAGGAAGTGGCGTCCATGTTGACGTCTGGAGGTGGTTGGAAACACGTTGAAATCATCGAGGATTTGCAGGGGCTTCCTCGCCATGTGGTGGCTTGCCGTTCGCTACCTTGACGGCATGGATGCCCGAGCCCAAATCCAGCAACTTCGAGAGGAGCTCCACGCCCACAACCACAGATATTACGTGCTTGCAGATCCCGTCATTTCTGACAGGGAATTCGATGAAAAACTCAGGGCACTGGCTGAACTCGAGGCACAACATCCAGATATGGACGACCCCAACTCACCGACCAAACGCGTGGGAGGGGACCTGACCGACAAATTTGACAAGGTTCCTCACAAAACCCCGATGCTGTCGTTGTCCAACAGTTACAGTGCGGATGAAGTGGCCCAGTGGGCAGAGCGTGTGAAATCAGGATTGCCTGACGAGGAGGTTGAGTTCGTGATTGAGCTGAAATACGACGGGGTGGCCATCGCACTTTGGTATGAACATGGCGCGTTGTCCAAAGCCTTGACCCGTGGAGATGGCGCGCAGGGAGAGGACGTCCGCAACAATGTGGCCACGATCCCCACGGTGCCACTGCGCTTGAAGGATGGCGCACCTGCTTCGCTTGAAATCCGAGGTGAGATTTTCTTCCCATGGCCCGCGTTTGAAGTCCTGAATGCCCAACGTCGTGAGTCAGGAGAGTCCGAGTTTGCCAACCCTCGCAACACAGCGGCTGGCACCTTGAAACTTCAGGACAGTTCGGTCGTGGCAACCCGTCCCTTGGATTGCATGCTGTACAATGTGGATGCTGAGACCATGCGTTCTCTGGGGATTTCTCGTCACAGCGATGCGGTGCGCGCTGCCGCGGCATGGGGATTCAAAACGCCAACGGGTCGTCGATTGGAGGTGGTGCGTGATGTGCCAGACATCATGAAGGCAGTGAGCCACTGGGAGCAAGCGCGTCATGACTTGGAATTTGCCATTGACGGCTTGGTGATCAAAGTGAATCGATACGACCAACAAAAGCGACTCGGCATGACGTCCAAGAGTCCCCGATGGGCCTTGGCATACAAGTTTGAAACGGAACGAGTGAGCACGTCGCTTTTGGGGGTTCGGTATCAGGTTGGTCGAACGGGAGCCGTGACTCCCGTGGCGGACCTTGATCCAGTGCAGCTCGGGGGGACGACAGTAGAGCACGCGTCGTTGCACAATGCCGATCAAATTGCCAAACTCGACCTGCGCGAAGGCGATGCCGTTTTCGTCGAGAAGGGCGGTGAGATCATCCCCAAAATCGTGGGTGTGGATCGTGAAGCTGGTGGTGTGAGTGATTTGTTCTCGCAAGTCATCACCTTTCCATCGGAATGTCCTGCATGTGGCACGATGCTGGTGCGAAAGGAAGGAGAGGCGCAGCATTATTGTCCGAACACAGCATCTTGTCCTGCCCAAGTTCGCGGACGCATCAATCACTTCATTGGGCGCAAGGCGATGAACATCGATGGACTTGGGAAAGAAACGGTGGCCCAGTTGGTGGACGCTGGATTGATTCGAGACGTGGCAGATCTCTACGATTTGACAGAAGCGGATTTGCTTCCCCTGGAACGCATGGCTCAAAAGTCCGTAGACAACCTGCTTTCAGGCCTTGAAGCGAGCAAATCTGTCCCGTTCGAACGGGTGTTGTATGGCTTGGGCATTCGACATGTGGGTGAGACTGTGGCCAAGCACTTGGCGCGTGCTCTCAAGAATGTCGATGCCTTCAAGTCTGCCGACGAAGAATCTTTGGTCTCTTTGGAGGAAATTGGACCCATTGTAGCGAACAGTGTGGTGAGTCAATTTCAAGACGACGCCTTTGTGGATGTCCTTGACCGATTGATCTCTGCGGGTCTTCAAATGGAGGTGGAGGAAGATGTGCCGCTGGGCAATGCCCTAGAGGGAGAGATTGTCGTGGTCAGCGGGGTGTTCGAATCGATGTCCCGTGATGAAGCGAAAGCTGCCGTCACCAGCCATGGGGGGCGACTTGTTGGGAGCATCAGTGGCAAGACGACCTTGGTGTTGGCAGGCGAAAACATGGGGCCTAGCAAACGTCAAAAGGCAGAGAAGCTGGGTGTGCCAATCGTGGGCGAGGCCGCATTTCTTGCACGCATCGCGGAGAAAAGGACCTAAGGAAGATTGGCCTTCATGAAAGCGCGTGCCTAAAACGTGAAGCTCACTTTCAGGTTCACACGTCGCCCGGTCAAAAAGTTGGGGACCGCATAGTACCGCCCATTGACGTCTTGAATCCAGTTGTGGTTGATGGTGTTGTTGATGCCGAGCATGTTGAACACTTCAATGGAAATGAGCCCATCTCGTGTGGGGTCATCGCTGTACAATGCCCGAGAAAAACCGACATCGACCCTCCGATACGCAGGCGTGCGGAGGATGTCTTCGTAACGGTTGAAGGATGGCGGTCCATAGGGGAGTCCCGTGCCAAAAAACAAGCTCAGCAGCACTTTGTAATCCGGATTTCTGGGCATCTCATCCTGGAACAGCATGCTGAAGCTGAACCGTTGGTCAGCCGGTCGTGGAATCATGCCGGGATAGACCACCACGGTGTCAGTGATTTCTGCGAAAGGTCCCGTGTGGTACCCCGGGACAACCTTCAATCCATCCGCGTTGAAGTATTCCTCGTAGCTGTCGTCTGCGAGATCTTCCTCTGTTTGCAGTGCCGACATCCGCAGCCAACTCTGGACTCCAGGAATGAATTCACCGTTCAACATCAAGTCCACACCCGTTGCATACCCTGAGCTGTTGTTGGTGGCGTAATACCGCTGGCGGACATTTTCAATCTCGTAGGGAATCAGGTTGTCGAGATGCTTGTAATACAATTCTCCGACAAGCTTGAAGGGCCGTCCTTTCGACTCAAATTGATGGTCAATGCCGGCGACAGCATGGATGGACTTTTGTGGTTCAACGTCTTCACGAATCTTGCCGTCCAATCCTCGCATTTCCCGGTAAAATGGCGGTTGGTAGTACCAGCCTCCCGACATGTTGAATGAGGTGAGCGGACGACTGTGAGGTGTGAACGACATGTGCCCCCGCGGTCCTCCAACCAAATGGGTGTTCCGTTCCACTGCCCAGCGGTCTGGCAACACCGACCATCGATGGGCACGCATGCCGAGATTGAGATCCAGTGTTCCGGTGCTCGTCATCCAACGCCACGTGTCTTGAACAAAGACGGTGCTGCGGTGAGTGGACACCAGGTTGTTGGCGTCCACAACGTAGGGCAATGTGATGTACTGATCAGGCCTGCCGCCTGGTTCGTTGTAGCCCAAATTGTCGGGGGGATGAGGCGCAAAAAACCCGGCACTGTCCACCACATTCCACTCGGAGACGACGTCGTCGAAGGACTCAAAACGATGCTTCACCCCCCAGTGAATTTGGTGATCTCCCAACAGCATGTTGCCTTTCAGGGCTGAGCTCAGTACCCTTGCGAAGAGGGTGTTCCTTCCGTGTTGAAGAAACCCACCCACACCAAACGTATTGCCTTCGTTGAAGGTGTCCCCACCAGAATCGCGCTCCAACTCGCTGAGAAAATACTGCCCGAGCACATCGAAGGACTCACGCTCCGCCGTTTGGAAAATGGAGTTGACCCAACGCAGTCGGGACGTCTCGGTGCTTCGCTCGATGGCCAGAGCCCCGAATCCCGTTTCGTAGCCCGATTGTTCTTCCCCGTCGTAATACACAGTCAGCCTCGCTGCTTGGTTGATGGTGCCAATGTTGGTCTCTCTGGTGGCTGGAAGGAAGCGGTAGTCATTGCGGCTGTAAACCCCAAGGGCTTGCACTTCCCATGGTCCGTAGCCATCGGGATCCCAGGTGACGTAGGTTTGGGCATCAAGGTACGTGGGCGCATATTCACCGCGCTCGTCCAGGGTGGACAGCACGTAACTGTTGTTGCGGTAACGTACACCGAGGTTGACTTTGAAAGGGCCAGAGGCATTGTCGTGCTGGACTTGCGCTCCGAGTGCACTTGCGGTCACCCGTGTGGCAGGGCCCGTTGGTTTGCGATAGACGATGTCCAATACTGAACTCAGCTTGTCCCCGTATTTGGCTTCAAACCCTCCCGCACTGAATTCGATGCGATCCACCATGTCGGGGTTCGCAAACGACAACCCTTCTTGCTGCCCAGACCGGACCAGAAAGGGTCTGTAAACTTCGATGTCGTTGACGTAGACAAGGTTTTCGTCAAAGGAGCCGCCTCGGACGT
>JAYZBB010000085.1:0-9205 GCA_036339415.1 Bacteroidota bacterium
CAATGAAATCGCGGTCACCCTCCAGCAACAGCGGAATCGCCTGAGCTTGGATGTCGGTGGGCGTCTCGAACCCCATCTCAGTGATGGACTTCAGCAGGGGGGCGGAGAGCCCAAGGGTGTCAAATGATTGCAAAAGGAGGGGAATCTGGCCGCAAAGGTCGGCCATTCCAGTCGAATGACTGCCTCAGCGCTTCTCTGCCCGCTGCTGAGTCAATTCGGCGTCGATGAAGCTGAGTAAATTTTCCAAGTCTTCCCAGCGATCGCATGGTGCGCACGTCAAGTGAAGGGTCAGCTTTGACTTCGCCTTCTCTGGGCTGATGTCTCCGCTTTGAAGGTCGACCCAAGTTCTGGCATATTCTGCAATGGCCTTTTCGATGCAGCGACAGCGCACCTCTGCTCGCTTTGCATTGCGTTTTTCCGCCCTTCGGAGATCGCGTTCCGTGTTGGGCGTGTCCGACAAATGCCTCTTTGCGCTTTTGTATGAGTACATCGTGATCGGGTAGAACGAGAGTGGACCGCCCCATCCATTTGGCCGAATGCAACACCCGCCGCGAGGAAAAGGTGGATGCCCCTCCCAGCCCATCTTGACAAAGGCGGTATCTGACTCTGCGCTGGCTGCTTGAGCGTGCAACTCACCTGCGCCCATGGTCCAAATCCACGCGATGCAAACAACGACCACGCACCCCCTCATGACGCGTCCTTTGTGGGGTTGTCGTCGTACCATGTGGGCCAAGCCATTTGGATCACAATCTTCGCCTCTCGCGGGGTGATGTTCCACGCTTGAATGTCTTGATCTGCCAAGGTTCTCGGAATGCGAATGATTCGACGCTTGAACACAAGAACCGAATCGCCACGGTGGTCCAAATCCGCGAGAATCACACCCCCCTTGTGGTTCGCCACAAAACGAGGAAGGTCCAAGATTTGGCACGCGTCATCGGCGAAGACGTCGCGCTCCAACTTTTGATCTTTGTGATCCGCATAGCTGCGGATCACCGAGCTGACACCGAGCATGGCCAGCGGCCATCCAATGAGGTCCATCCATTCAATCATGCATTTTTAAGGTGGCGCATTCTTGGGACTTCTGCAAACGGGCATTGGCCTTTCCACATTTTTTGGCAGTCAACGTCCGGCCACTTCAGGCGATTCAAAACGGTCAAAGCACATCCAAAATCCTCCGTCGGAAAATAAAATCGACCACAGAAGCGTCTTGAATGGTGAAGCATCCCGATTGGCCTCAGCTCAAGGCCAGACCAACCGACCGCAGGATCCCGGCACGGTGGTGAGCACGATGTGGAGTTCCTCGGGGCAAAAGCCCCTCTTGTTCAACTCAAAAAACCTGCACCCATGTCTGTCCAACCTGCACAGCCAAATCGAAACAAGTCCCACAACCCTCGGGTCGCCCCAATTCCCGCTCCCTCAAAAAAGAGGAGCAAACAGCTTTCAAGGAGCGCTGAGCATCACTTCTCCCCCAAGCCTATCACGCTGCGTGGACTGTCTCCCACCAGGGCGACCTTGGCCACTGTGGCATTCTCCATGTTGTTTTTCACCGTGTTCGGAGAAGATGCCATCAACCAAGCCAATCGCAAACACAAGCGGCTCAACGGCGCCCAGATTGAAGATCACCTCATCGCCGTCCGCCACTTGTCGCGTCCCATGCTATGGACCACCCATGAACCAGCAACCCAGGCAGAGGCGGCCTTAGGTCCGAATGCCACGATCCAGTCTCTGACCACGGTCTCGGAATTGTTGGCGCATATGGACGCGTTGCCCTCCGAGTGACAGGCTTTGGCCGAATGGCATGACAAAGTCTTCACGAGTTCGTGGACTCAGCGCGGGGAAGCTGGTCACCCCGACTTCTTCAGTTGTTCGTCGCCTAAAAACTTGGCGGGGCTTGAAAGGAGTCGAGGCAACCAAATCTGCTCTGGTTCAATGCCTGCAGTACGGTGCAATGTTTTCCGGGCTCCAGCTTTCACCCTTGCGTACCCAGATTTCTCCCTTTCCTTGAAACCGCCCCAACCCTCTTCCAAATTGCTGGATAAGCGCATAGCCCTTGCTGCCATCAACATGCTTGGGCACGGCGAGCCATTGGCGCGGTAAATTCCCGTTGCAGTCCTCAGCATGCAAAGCGGCCAATTTCTCGGACAACGCCTTTTCTGCTTCGGCAAAGGGAACGCGTCTCAGCTCCAAAAGAAGTTGTTGGTCTTGATGGAAAATGAGCATGTTGTGATAAACATGATCCGTCAATTTCGGAATTCTCTGTTTCACCGAAAGGGACCGGCTTGAAAAACTCCGGGTTGTCACTCCATGCGAACGGGAGTAAAAATTTCTGACCTCGGCAGACATGCGTTTTCGGTCACGTGGGTGCTCCCAGTCTGGCACGTCCTCCCTGGATTCAAATTCTTCCAAGTATTTCCCCAGTGCAACTTTCATCTGCGCCGCCCGCGCCTCCATGTCGACAAAACCCTGTTGCATCTCATGCAATTGTTCAAGCCATCTTCGATGCGCTGATTCTTGACCATGCGGCAGGATTCCTCCACTGTATGTGCCAATTGCCACAATCTCGGGACTTCGATTGATCACTGCTGTGGCCAATTCACATTCAAGTTTGCCAAGCCCCAATCCCTGTGTCATTCCTTCTGACAAATCAACCATTGTCTTCCTCATTCAATCCAAACCGCAATCCGACAGCATTGCCCAAATCCCAGCCTCCCAATCCACCATGGGGTTCACCATCCCAACGAAAACCCAAATTCCACTCCAATGCGATGACCTTGGAAAGAGAAACATTCGCACTGAATTCGACAAACACCCTTGTGTCTCTGAAGTCGGAGTAAGCCGTTTGGACAAACGTGGTCATTCTCAACAAAGCGATCTCTGAAGCCCGGACGCTCGACGAAAAGATGACGCTGTTCCGAATCAACTTTGATGGGGCTTCCGACGCCGCCGCGTACCACTCCCTCTCTGAAAAAGCCCCGAGTGAGGCTTCCATCCAAAATGTTGTCCGGTCGACAAGCCTTCGTTTGGCCCCCAATCCGACCAAATTTCGCTGCTCAAGAAGCAGCACATTGTTGCTCGACGTCTGTGCAAACACAAATGGCGCCAAGACTGTAGGATCGCCTGTCGAAAGACGAATCTGACCGAACGCACTGGACTGAATGGCCTCGCCCCCTTGTGCCAGCGTCGCCCAAGCCGCCAGGCCTTTGACCGTCAACCCGCCAGGCTTCCATGCAAAGCCAGCGTCTGCAGAAAAATCCATGACATTGACATTGCCACTTGAATGATCTCCTGCGACCCCAGCTGTCCATGAGATGGAGGAATCTGCATCCAACAGCAGCGTTTCCGTATTCACTATGGTTTGAGCCATCGTGTTGAACGCTCCACATTGGATGATCACCCCCAAAAACAAGACACGCCAATGCCACATCATCCCCAAAAAAGAGAAGAACGAGCGACAATCATGAGCATTTGCCATTCTATTTTCCCACAACACCTCGGACAAATGCGACGATGCCAACGCCCAGAGCCAAAGGCCAGAGCATCATGCACAGCGCCCCCTCTCCAACCTCAAAACCCATTTCAGGGTCGACACGACGCACGAGAACATCGATCATGAAGGTCACCGCGCAACCAGAAAGCAGATAAAGTGCAACGAAAGACAAGACTGGCATTGTGATTGTCAACGCCCAATGCCGGTCATTGTTGCCCGCGTCAATCAAGAACGCTTGACCCCAAGCTTCTGGAGCCTCTTGTTGTACTCAATGACAATCTGCCTTGCGTTTCGGTCCCCGGAGGCATTGGGGAAGTAGGACCGCACAGCAGCAATGGCTCTTTTGTCCTTGAATCGGTAGACATTGTCCTCTTCCCTGACATCGACCAAAATTCCTTCGGATTCCAATTGTTCCAAGAAATCCAACACATCCAACAATTCCAAGCCCCAGACTTCAGCAAGGACAGTTGCATCAAAATTTCTGCCGACGATGGATGCACTTTCAAGGACCCGCATCCATTTCCCGTCATGCTTCCTGAAAATGCCGTGGTAATAGGCATCAATTGCTTCCGCATTGGGCAAATCGTCAAGGGCTACGCTTCGCGTCAACACCCAACCGTCTGATCCAGGTTGCAGAGTTTGAATCGACTGAAAATGGAAGATGGTTCGAATGATGTACAACGGCGTGACCACCTGTTCTTGATCCTCCGCATCCTGCCTCAACCGTTCATTGAACAGATCATTCAACTTGGTCAGGCTGTCTTTTGACATGGTGAAATCAGACCTCAAGTCACTCAGTCCTTTCAGGAAATTGGCAACTTCAAAGTCACGCTCCGCGAGGAGATCGTCAGCCGCCATGTAAGACGTCAAGGCATCAAACTGATCCTTCAGCAATCGACGACCGGCCTCATCGCCATCAGTACGGAAGGTCAAGAGCACCTTCAATCGCGGTTTCAGTTTGGCAGCCAAATTCCAGAAAACCTCGAGCAATTGCTGCGTTTCTGAATTCATCCAATGGACGTCATCGAAGACAACCAGGACTTTTTTGTCCATTTTGCTCAGCCTGTCAACCAGCAGTTGCGCAAATTCTTCAATGATTCGACTTGCATCGCGATCCACACCCTTCATTCCCACCGGGAGTCCTCCCTCCGCCACGGTGGACATGGCCGATTGTGCAAGGGCATCCATTTCTGCTGTGCGGTCGCCTACTTCTTGAATGCCCAAAAACTCACCAAACGCCTCTACAAATGGCTCGAAAGCGAGATGGCCCTCATCTTGAACCTCATCACAATCTCCATAAAACACCAACCATCCAGAAGCTTCAAGCCTACTTTGGATTTCCTCCATCAATCTGGTCTTTCCTATGCCCCTTGGTCCAGCAACGTATCCGGCGCCAAATTCAACGGATTCGATCTGCACCATCGCATCTTCCAACATCGGAAACACGCTCTGTACGTATTGACCTGATTCAAGTTTGGTGTCTGTGCTTGTTGCCTCGCGAACGGATCGATCTTTGCGATGCGCCCATTGCATTGCAGGGCGAAAAGCCAGATTCGCAAGGCCCCCAAGCAACGACAATTCCAATGACATTCTCAGTGAGGCTTCCCCAAGCATGTCGGTGGTCAACACAATGACAACCACAACTCCGACCATGAGCCCCAAGGCTGAGGTCAAACGAACACGAAGAGACTTCCGATTGGTCAAGAACTCATGGAAATTGAAGGCCAACAAATCTGCCGCCATCCATGCTGCAACCACAAGTGCGACGATGAACTCAGCCCCCAAGGGAGCGCCAATCATTTCATGGAAAACCATAAAAGGGACATACGAGCCGACCAAGGATACATTCGTCAAATCCCGATAAGACGGCACGCCATGAAACCCATCCAAGCGAAATCGATTCAAAATGAAAAAATTCAAGATGGTCGGCACGAGACTCATGCCAATGGCCATACCCATGACCCACAATTTGGCCGCAATCTCTTGACTGTGCGTTGTTGCATCAGGAACAAAAGCTGCCACCGCTGTGATGAATAAAAACGAAACGACAACTGGGATGATCAGAAACAGCAGAGTCCTCCAAACCCCTCGAATCGACCAATAAAACCAAGCAAGAGGAACGAGCAACAACTCAATCCCCCTGAACCTTTTGATGTTTTGCCAACTCAAACGTTCCAGCCCTGAGATGAAGGTGAGGAGCAAGAAACTCCAGCACAGCAGGTCGAGCAGATTCCAAAAGATGGGGGTTGTTGTCATGTCTTGGCAAAACCCCTTCGACACCACTACATCGCCGAAACCAGACTCCGCGTCCCACACTTGAAAGGTCATGCCAACCACTTTCAAGCGCCCCTCGACGTCATCAATCAATTCGACATCGAACAAAGCCATGCGACTGACTTCCAATGTTGTGGCCAACGCCGAGACGTTCGCTTGCGAAGGTGACTGTTGAACCGCCCAAATCAACGAATCAGCACCTCCCCCAGGCGCGCCCAAGACGCGGTGAAAGGTATGATTGGTTTCTACATCCAAAGCATGCAAAACGACTTCCCAAAAATCGCGATCCACCTCGTTCTGGATGACCACCGCATGCAAGGCGCCGTTTCGAACTTGGGTGACGCTTTGAAACTCCACTGGCTTCGCCAACAGGGCTGACATGGCCCTTTCCACCGCATAATCAGCGGCATCATCTGCAAATCCCATGTACTCTGGGATTCCTCGAAAGAACTCAAGGGTTGGCACCCGATGATTCAAATCATCCTGAACAATGTCACGAGTGCGATGAATCCTTGCGCTGTATTCTCCTGCCAGGAGGGCGAAATCCTCCAGCGTCTTGAGTGAGTCGCAGTACTGCTCTGCCCAATTCAGGAATTTGGGGTCGTTGTCAGTGTGCACCGCGACATCCAACAAGGTCTCAATGTGCCGTGTCCAGCGTATTGCACTTTGTTCCTCAACCTGGAACTGCTCAGTTTGGGCACGTCCAAACCCAGCCATGCCGAACCAACCCAGCATAAAAGACAAGCAAAGCACGAATGCCTTAGAGGCCGTTGGCATGAGGTTAGTTTTAGTAGGTCAAGTTAAGAACTAAGCCTTCACTCGTAGTAGTTAATCTTGGGGATGGAGGTCGAGTGAGGTGAGAGCCGGGCAACCTTGTTCCAGACAATCCGCTCGAACTCGTTTTTAGGCTCAAACTCCTGCGGACAAGCGACCTGCTCACCACGTTCAAAGGCACATTTGGTTCTCTTGCCATCTGCAGCCACATACATGCCTATGCCATGCTTCATGGTGTCTGAGAACAGCCCAAAGTAACCACTGCCGTCGTCATACAATTCGATGCCCGTCACTGCACTTCCGGTTTTTGACACGAACCCTTCATACACGCCACCCTCTCCTTCCACACGCACATAATCGTAATCTGGTGAACCTGTTGGTTGGAGCTCAAAGAAAATGCTGTTGGCAGCATCGTCGTTGTCATCATGGTATTCCCACCAGTACTGGGGTAACAATGAATAACATCGTTTGGTGATTTCTGGAAAATCGTCATAGCGAATCCAAAAATCCCCACCCTTGCCAAATCCAATCCCCCAACTGTTTCGAATGCGCAGAGCTCCCCCATGGATGTTGTCATCGTACCCAATCACACACATGGCATGTCCGCCCATATTCGATGAAACAAATTCAGTCTGCCACAATCCTGATTCATCAATGGTTCCACCCTCAGTTTCATTGGCAAAAGAATCTCCAACATCAGTCGAAATGATCACGGGCAAATTGTTGGATATCGCATATTTCATTTGCTGAAGCCACTTGCCATTTTTCTTGGCCTTGAATTCGCGATAATCAAACCCCTTGAATGGGTTGGCTGCGTAAAAATTGACCCAAGCCGAGGGAACCAAGGTGCCAGCAATGGGGTCCCTCCACATGAAATCGCAGGTAAAGTCCTCAGACATGATGTCTCTCATCGTACCGTGGTATGCAAGATTCTCGATGGCATCTGCAGCGATTAGACCCAAATCACAGGGAAGGTGATCTCCTTCATTCATGGCCGTGTAAATAAAATAGGGATCGAAAGCCATCAACTCTTTATGAGTAGGCGATGTCACGTTGAAATGACTGTTCACCAAGGTGCTCATGGCGCAGTACATCGATGCTCCTACGCAAGTACCGCCTTGTTGATCCATCACTGGCGGGGCAAAAGGGCTCAAGTCCCATTGGTCTGGGAGGTTGCCCCACGCAAACCCCGCTACATCAATTTCAAATGGCTCCCCATACGATGTTTGTTCGTCTTCGATCAGAGACCCTTGAGCCAGGCCAAAATGAGCGACTAACAGAAGGGCTAGTGCTTGGAGTGTTTTTTTCATGGTTGGAAGTTGTACGATGTCAAATAGGTGAGGTATTTCAGGTCCAGTTGAACCTGGAAACCAAGCGCTTCCAAACTGTCACTCACCAATTTGGCATCGTTGACCGGGTTGGGCAAAGATCCATCGGCGTAGTCAGAATTGCCTACCACCCAAGCCACCCGTTGGGCCTGTGAATTCAACGGCAGCAAAAGTGCCGCCGCGAAAAAGACGAGGAGCGCAGAAACTCTCATTGCAACGAAGATTCGGGTTTTGGTGAAGTCACTCTGCCACAAACGCGGCTGGGAGGCTGCCGGTAAACTCCAAATCACTGTCCCCCACAACGCCGCGCACGTAATCCCTCATGAAGGCATCTCCTTCAGTCACAGAACTGCCGAAGCCTGCAGTTTCAACGTCAATCAATTCTCCATCTCGGAAAAACATCTCGAATCGATCTCCATCCTCATCCCAGTAGACGCCGTAGCCATCTTTCACGTAATTCACCCATTGGCCGAAGTAGACTCCTCCGTTGTGATAGATCTCAAAGGCACTGACTCTCACGTCCTTTGCCGCAAAACCCTCGTAAGTTGATGAGCCGTCTCGCGATTCGATGCGACGGTATTCAATTCCCTCGAAGCCTGTGTCGTGCAAGTCAAAGCCATATTCGTTGGGCTGGTAGGTGAGTTCCTCCATAAAATCAGGGAGAATGCACCACGCCTCGGCAACCACAGAAGCCACGTCAGCATACTTCAACCAAAAGTTCCCTCCAATCCCAAATCCTTCCCCCCAAGAATTGCGCACCAAGAAACTGCCACCCGCCAGCTCGTCGTCGTAACCCAAAATGCACATGGCATGACCCGCCAAACTGCCGTTGTTGGTTGCCTTGTAATTCCAGACGCCGTTCGCGTCAATTTGGCCTCCATACGACGCCGGCGAAAAGTCATCGTTCACTGCAGCGCCAATGATGACAGGGATGTCGTTGGCAATCAGGTACCTCATTACGCCGAGCGCGTTTTCCTTCTCCAGATCGATTTGCATGTAGTCAGAAATCCGGAAGGGCATGCTCGCAGCCGAGTAGATTTCGAGGTCTTCATCAAATTCCCCGGTGGCCGGATCAAGCCAAGAAAAATCGCAGTCTAAATCAGGGGGGAACAAGTCCCTCATCGCCCCAACTTGCTCCATGGCATCAAAAATCACTGGAAAGTTGAGTCCCGTCTCACAGGGGTCGTCTAGTCGCGAATTGACAAGGGAATAGATGAAATACGGATCAAACGCAACGATGTCTTTTTGAAGTGGATCTGTCGTCCCTGTGACGATGATGATCAACGTGCTGTGCGCACAATTCGCCGTCGATAATCCAACAGTCGTGCCACCGCTCTGCGGC
>JAYZBB010000086.1:0-7752 GCA_036339415.1 Bacteroidota bacterium
ACTCATGCCAGGCGTGGGTTGCGGAGGTCATCCGATTTTGGGATTGGACGTGTGGGAGCACGCATATTACCTCAACTACCAAAACCGCCGTCCCGATTACATCAATGCGTTTTTCAATGTCGTCGATTGGGATGCGGTGGCTGCACGCATGAATGGCTGAGCCATCGTCCAGAGCATGAAGCAATACGTCGTCATGGTGGCCGGGGGAACTGGAACCCGCATGCGTCAGTCGACGGCGAAGCAGTTTTTGAACGTAGAGGGTCTGCCATTGATGTGGTGGACCCTTCGTCGTTTCAGGGAGGCCCTGCCCGAGGCCGAGGTGACCCTGGTCTTGCACGAGAGTCTGTTTGAGGAGTTTTCTGAGTTGGAGCGGACATTTGGCAGCGCGGGGGCGATGCACGTTGTCCCAGGTGGCGCGGAGCGTTTTCACTCCGTGTTGGAAGGCCTGAAAACCTTGCCCAATGAGGGTGTGGTGGGCATTCACGATGCCGTGCGTCCGTTTCCCTCGGTGGAGGCCATTCAGCGCTGTTTTGAGCTTGCTGCCAAATCAGGAAGCGCCATCCCAGTGGTGCCCGTGAAAGACAGCATCAGGCGGGTTGAAGGTGGCGAAAGTGAGGCCGTCGACCGCAGTGCGCTGCGTGCGGTGCAAACGCCCCAGTGCTTTGATTTGGCCAGCTTGAAAGAGGCGTTTGACACCCCCTATCGACCAGAATTCACAGACGACGCCAGCGTGTACGAGGCAGCAGGGCACAAGGTGAATTTGTGTGAGGGCGATCCTTGGAACGTCAAGGTGACCACCCCAGAGGATCTCACGATTGCAGAGGCTTTTGTCCGTGCCTCTCGTCCAATGAAGTGAGGCGCTTTACGTATCCGTCGGTGTTTCCTGCGGAGGTCATTTTCAACAAAGCCCAAATCAAGGCAGCCAAAGCAACCACAGCCACCCCCCAATCTGTCCAAGTCCACGAATTCAGGGGTTGAGGTTCAAGCCCGTCCTCAAGCCACGATTCACCCATCCACCACGCCGCGACAACCACACCTGCATTGTTCACGAAATGTCCCAAAATCGCGGGCCATAGGCTGCCACTGTAGGCCACGAGGTAGCCAAACAACGCGCCAAGAAGCATGCGCGGCACGAATCCAAAAAACTGCATGTGGATGGCACTGAACAACGCTGCGGAGATCCAAACGCTCAGGTGCAAATTGCCAGTGCCGCGCATCAAAACGGGTTGGACGGTGCCTCGAAACAGCCATTCTTCGCAGATTGCGGGGAGTGCGGCCACGGCAATCAATACGGCCAACAGCCCCTCTGCATTGTCGAAGCGCAAAAGGGACTTGGTCATCATGGCGGCCTGTGCCTCCAGCGCACCGGCCCATTCGTGAATGCTTGAACCAGGAATCAAGGCCCATTCATTCAGCCGATAGGTGAAATCAAGGACTGGACTCATCCCCAACGCCATGATTGCGGCCAACCCTAGCATGAGCCAAGACGGCTTATTCAAGAAAAAACGGCCTAGGAATGCGCTCCCAACGAGCCATGCAAAGGCGAGTGAGGCACCGAGAAATGCCAAGAGTTGGTTCGCGTTGTTCATGGCCAACATGGATGCCCTGTCGAGCATCCCATTTTGGCTTGCTTGCGTCAGGAGTTCCATTTCTCCAACGTTTCCACCGGTCACCCACATCAACCCGACAAATGCGGCGACAGCCATGAAGGTCAACACAATGCAGGCCAGCATCACAAGCTGAGCGATCGGGTTCATGGTTCGAAAAGCGTGGCGAATGAAGCTCATGGGTGTGGATTGGAGGCGGCATGACACCGCACCGTAAATTTGCGGAAACTTCGACGAAGGTGGTTCGGATTGGAGACATTGATTTGGGAGAATTTCCCTTGTTGCTCGCCCCCATGGAGGATGTGAGTGACCCTCCATTTCGTGCTTTGTGCAAGGAATATGGGGCAGACATCATGTACACCGAGTTCATTTCGTCTGAGGGCCTCATTCGAGACGCTGCCAAGAGTGTGGCCAAACTGGACATCTTCGACTACGAACGACCCATCGGCATTCAAATTTTTGGTTCGGAAATTGAATCGATGCGCAAGGCAGCGGCGATTTCCGAGGCAGCGCGTCCGGACCTCATTGACATCAACTACGGTTGCCCAGTGAAGAAGGTGGCGTGTCGAGGAGCGGGTGCGGGCATCCTGCAAGACATCCCCAAGATGGTGTCGATGACCAAAGAGATCGTCGACACATGCGACTTGCCTGTCACGGTCAAAACACGCCTCGGTTGGGACGACAACAGCAAGTACATTGTCGAAGTGGCGGAGCGGCTCCAAGACGTGGGCATCAAAGCCATCAGCATCCACGGCCGAACGCGGGCGCAGATGTACAAAGGAGAGGCTGATTGGTCGTTGATTGCAGCCGTCAAAGAAAATCCACGGATGACCATTCCCGTGTTTGGCAATGGAGACATTGACAGCCCTGAAAAGGCCCTTCGCTACAAAAACAAGTATGGGGTGGATGGCATCATGATTGGCAGAGCCGCCATCGGAGCGCCTTGGTTTTTCAACCAGGTCAAGCACTACTTTGAAACCGGAGAATTGGGCCCCTCACCCGGCATGGACGAGCGCATCAGAGCCGTTCGAACCCACCTGCGACACAGCATTGAGTGGAAGGGAGAACGTCTGGGCATCGTCGAAATGCGCCGGCATTACGCCAATTATTTCCGGGGATTGCCGCACTTCAAGGAGCATCGCTTGGCGCTGGTCACCCTCGATGAACCGACTGCGTTGGAAGCCAAGCTGACGGAGATTGCCGAACATTTCGGCGACCACGTCTTCGCCTAGGCCACTTGGTTTCTGATCAAGTGCCTCACCATGGCTGAAGAACCGAGACCGCCCACCAACACCACGACGGCGAGCGTCCCCAATACGTCCGTGAAGGATAGCCTCACGGGGTATGCCGGCACGACAGACCCTTGAAGTTCGAGCCAGCCAAATTGCGCTTGTCCCGCAACCAACAACGCACCCAACAGAATCCCGACCAAACCTCCAACCACGTTGATGGCAAGCCCTTGCAGGCCAAAGGCCTGTTCCATCATCGGCAGCGGCATTCCCATGGCGCGCAAAACGTCGAGGTCTCTTTTCTTGTCAAGAAGCAGCATGGTCAGCGAGGCCATGATGTTGAACGCAGCCACAATCAGGATGAAGCTGAGGATGGCGAAGGTGGCCCATTTCTCCGCCCGGTTCGTTTGGGTGATGAATTTGTGCTTGTCGTCCCTCGTCAGCGTGCGTGGCGGATCGTCATCTTCATTGAGAAGTGTGGTGACTGACGTGATCACGCTTTGAGCCAGTTGGTCTTGAGACCACTCCGGCAGTCCCTTGATCTCAAACCGAGAAACTTCACCTTTTCTGTCGAGCAACTCTTGGGCTGTTTCCAACGAAACAAGCACATACCTCGTGTCGAGGTCGGCGTTGATGGAGAATGTGCCACACGCATGGACCCCTTGTGTGCGAAAGGCCCGCTCGCGTTGTCGGGACAACCTGCGGCCTCGAATGGGAGCACTCAACGAGAAGAAGGGTGGCTCTTGTGCATCGCTGCGAATGGAGAGTTCAGAACGGATGCCAAGACCGAGGCATGCGCACGAAGGTGCAGTGGCAGAGTCCCCGATGGCATAGGTCCCTTCCACGATGGCATCTTCAATGTGGGCCACTTGTTGGTAGTTGTGATTGACGCCCAACACCGTTGACACTCGCACTGTCTCGTCCGCCCGAAGGACCACTTCGTCTTCCAGGACTGGTGCCCACGAAGCCACCCCAGGAATGTCCTCCAACCATGGACCCCAGTTCTCGGGAATCACGGCGCCTTTGGACGGAACCAAAGCCACATCAGCGTCAAGTGTCCCAAACAGGTCTTTGACCAAATCCTCAATTCCATTGAATGCCGACAGGATGCACACCATGGCGGCAGCCACAGCCGCAATCACAGTGACGGAAATGCCTGAAATCAAATGCACAAGGGTGCTCGAACGTCGCTTGACGATGTACCGCAAGGCCAGTCGAACCGGGAGCTTCATGAAACGTCAGGTATGGAGCGCGCGTTCAACTTCATCCACGAAGTCCAGACTGTCGTCCACGTAAAAATTCAGTTCAGGTACACGGCGAAGTTGTTTGCCCACGTTGGCACCGAGCGCCTTCCGAACCCGCCATCCCTCGGCCTCGACCTGCTTCAACGCTTTGTCCTTGTCCGGGACGGCCATGAAGCTGAGGTACACTTTGGCCAACCCCAAGTCAGGGCCGATGCGCACCTGGGTGACCGTGATGAACAACCCCCCAAACCACGTGCGGGATTCGCGTTGAAAGAGGATGCTGAGCTCTCTTTTGAGAAGCTCGGCCACGCGTTCTTGTCGGATGCTCGCCATGAGTCGAAGTTAGTGACCGCAGTTGGACGCCCAAGGTCAGTACAAGAATTGATTGTAGGGGTAGCGCTTGACGTGCAGCTCTTTGACGCGTTTGTAAAGCGTGGCACGGAAGTCATCGTAGCCCACCTTGGTTTTGGCCGACAAGAACATCACATCATGCCCCAACGCCTCGAACCGCTCGCGGATGCCACATTCCAAATCGTTCGGCGTCCGCTCTCCCTCAGGGTCGTTGAGCAAATCAACCTTGTTGAACAACACCATGGTGGGCTTGCTGTCGCTGCCGATGTCGGTCAGCGTTCGCTCCACCACGGCCATGTGATCTTCAAATTGAGGATGGCTCACGTCGATGACATGCAAGAGCATGTCGCTCTCCCTCGTTTCGTCGAGGGTGCTTTTGAAGCTCTCGATGAGCTGGGTGGGCAGTTTGCGAATGAATCCGACCGTGTCGCTGAGAAGGAAGGGAAGGTTGTCGATGACGACCTTGCGAACCGTAGTGTCCAAGGTTGCGAAAAGCTTGTTTTCCGCGAAGACATCGCTTTTGGACATGAGCGTCATCAGTGTGCTCTTGCCCACATTCGTGTAGCCAACAAGAGCCACTCGAATCATTTGACCTCGGTTTTTGCGTTGGGTAGCCATTTGTTTGTCGATGCCTGCCAACTGCTTTCGCAGCAGGGAGATGCGATCTCGAATCACCCGACGGTCGGTCTCGATTTCTTTCTCTCCAGGCCCTTTCATTCCGATGCCACCTTTCTGCTTTTGAAGGTGGGTCCACATGTTCGTCAACCGAGGCAGTAGGTACTGGTATTGCGCAAGCTCGACCTGTGTTTTGGCGTGGGCTGTGGCTGCCCGTTGGGCGAAGATGTCCAAAATCAAGTTGGTGCGGTCCAGCACTTTTCTTTCTGGAATCTCTTTTTCGATGTTGCGCAGCTGAATCGGACTGAGCTCGTCGTCGAAGATGATCATGTCAATCTCCTCTTCCTCGACATAGTCTTTGATTTCTTGGAGCTTGCCCGATCCCACGAATGTGCGAACGTCGGGCTTGTCCATGCTTTGCACGAACACCCTGCGCGTCTCTGCTTTGGCCGTTTCCGCCAGGAAAGCGAGTTCTTCTAGGTATTCTTCAAGTTGGTCGCGGCGTTGGTGACGCGTGGCCAATCCCACGAGGATGCAGGTCTCCTTGGGCTTGGCCGTGGACAAGGGTTTGCGCTTGTTTCCCATCACTCACGGAATTTCTCGATGTACACGGCAATGCCTCGCATTGTAGGCATGTCGAGCATCCCACGGTGGGGCGGCATCGTGCCCTTGCCGTAGGCGATGATGGCCACACGTTCTTCCACGGTCATGGTGCTCGTGCGCAAATCTGGGGCGGCCGCCAACACAGGAGCGCCGTCCGCGCCGTGGCACACCGAACACTTCATCGTGTACTGCCGCGCCGCGTTCGCCAAATCCAGCACGGCGGCGTCCGATCCGTTGCCGACGCCCCTGGGGTCGGAGGCATCCCCATCACCACATTGGGCAAGGGCGATGCACGCAAGTGCCAAAACCAGCCACACTTGATGAGAGTACCGCAACAAAGACCGTTTCATCGAGGACAATCAGCCTCGCGCCTTCCGAGCTGCAATGAAGCTGCGAACAAACGCCACCATCGCCAACACCCCCAATGCGAGCATCGTGGCCACACGTGCCACTGCACCGCTGTCACCACGCTCCATGGCACCGGTCAAAGGCTTCACAAGCCCAATGACGATGAGCAACGTCAACAGCACCGCGATGTGTGCGATGACTTTGTTTTCGTTTTTCACTCCGCGGTTCATGACGAGGAGAAGGCCTCCAAATACCACCGGGATCAAGGCAGTGACAGAGGGCGTATCCGAAGAGAGGTATCCATATCCGCCGAGGCCAATCAAGGCGATGGCGTGGACGAGGCTGACGATGTGAGCTTTCATGCAGCGAAGTTACACCACACCTTGGTCAAGCATCGAATCAGCGACCTTGACAAACCCAGCGATGTTCGCACCTCGCACGTAATCCACGGTGCCGTCTTCCCGCGTCCCGTATGCCACGCACTGCGCGTGGATGTTTTTCATGATGTTGTGGAGCTTGGCGTCCACTTCTTCACGGGTCCAGTTGTAGCGCAACGAGTTCTGGGACATCTCCAAACCAGAGGTGGCCACACCACCCGCGTTGGAGGCTTTGCCCGGAGCGAACAAAATGCCCGCTTCGTGGAAGGCCTCAATGGCTTCGGGAGTGCTCGGCATGTTGGCGCCTTCGGCGACGCACACACAGCCGTTGGCCAAAAGCGTGGCCGCTTCTTCTCCGTTCAATTCGTTTTGGGTGGCGCAAGGCAAAGCAACGTCCACGCTGATGCCCCAGGGGCGTTGGCCCTCCATGAATTCTGCAGAGCTGTAGGCCGAAGCATATTCTTTGATGCGACCACGCACCACGTTTTTGAGGTTCATGATGTACGCGAGCTTGTCTTCGTCAATTCCTTCTGGGTCGTGAATGGTGCCCTTGGAATCCGACATGGAGACCACTTTTGCGCCGAGTTGAAGGCACTTCTGGGCCGCATATTGCGCGACATTGCCCGAGCCAGAGATGGCCACTGTTTTGCCTTTCATGCTGTCGCCTTTGTGGTTCAGCATTTCCTCAGCGAAGTAAACGCAGCCGTAACCAGTGGCCTCTGGACGGATGAGAGAGCCGCCCCAATTGAGGCCCTTTCCGGTGAGCACACCCGTGAATTCGTTGCGGATGCGCTTGTATTGGCCAAACATGTATCCAATCTCACGTCCTCCCACACCGATGTCGCCGGCAGGCACGTCGGTGTTGGCGCCGATGTGGCGAGCGAGTTCTGTCATGAAGCTTTGGCAGAAACGCATCACCTCGTTGTCGCTTTTTCCTTTGGGGTCAAAATCAGACCCGCCCTTGCCACCGCCCATGGGCAGTGTGGTCAGCGAATTCTTGAAAATTTGTTCGAACCCCAAAAACTTGAGGATGCTCAAATTCACGGTGGGGTGGAATCGCAGACCTCCTTTGTAGGGTCCAATGGCGCTGTTGAATTCGATCCGGAATCCCCGGTTGGTGTGCACGTTGCCGGCATCATCGGTCCACGGCACGCGGAACATGATGACTCGCTCTGGCTCCACAATGCGTTCCAGGATGTTGGCGTCTTTGTACTTGGGGTTGTCCTCCATGAAGGGCACGATGGCCTCGGCCACTTCCTCCACAGCTTGCAAAAATTCGGGTTCGTTGGGGTTGCGCTCGGCAACCCGATCCATGAACGCCTGGATCGCGGCGTGGTGTTCTGAATTCATCGACGTATGTATTGACGTTCGAAGGACG
>JAYZBB010000087.1:0-29583 GCA_036339415.1 Bacteroidota bacterium
CCTTTTCCTCGACAAGTTGCTCATCAATCGCACTGAGCCTGCGGTGCAGGCTGGGGAGCATGGAGGGATGGTCGTGACGTGTCATTTTGGCTAGAATCATCGACGAAACGCCGATAATGCCCCTTGAAAAGAACAATGCAAGCTACTAGGGGGCCTTTGTTGTCACAAACCATTTGGCAAAAATCAATTCACACACATAATGAACAATGGTCAGGCATGAGCGGCACTCAAATGAACCCTCGCATGCAAGATTCGGGCACGAGAGGAAGGCCTTCAGGAGTGCGAATCATCTGGTAGAACAGGGGATGCATGAAGTTCAACGTGCGTTGGAATGGGCGGCATGAAAAGTGACACTTCCACACTTCCATGGCGATGCGCTTGGTTGTGTTCCAGGCGTAGGGGCTGAATCCTTGTGGCCGGGCAAAACGTTCCACCCAAATGCGGGCTTCTGGCAGGCTTTGGATGGAGGAGGGGTGTGCGACAAGCGCGGGGTTGAGGGGAAGGGCCATGTTGTTTGATTTGAGTGATTGGATTTCTCAAACCAAAGGGAACAAGCCACTCCGCAATGAATTTACGGACCCACAAAAATGTTGGTCATTCCGCTTTTTGACGGGACAATGCGGCTTCCAATTGCTTTTGTACAGAAGCCCGGATGTGGTCGGGTTTGCAGATCTTCAATTCGCCAGCATGGGCTTGAAGCCATTGGAGCAACTCAAATGTGGGCATGACATTCAAGGTCACGACAATGCGGTCGGCTTTGCGCTCGATGTGTTGAGAGTCGTGCAACGGTTGGCTTGCGAGGTACTTCGCGAGCAGGGGGTCTGCTTCAAAAACAACCTTCTCGGGTGTTCCCTTGCCCAACACGGTGATGCCGAGTGCGTGTGCGAAGTAGTCTTGGGGATGGAACAATGCGTTCACTTGGAATTTTGAGGATTCAAGCACCTCAAGCTCCACGATTCGATCGCATCCAAAGGTTCGGATGCCCCCTTTGCTGGGGTCCCATCCAAGCAAGTACCAGCGATTTCGGTATTCTTTCAAGAGGTAGGGATGCACTTTGTAAGTGTGCGTGACATCCCCGTCTTCGCTGAACTTCCGATAGCCGAGGGCGATTTCATGGTGGGCGCGAATGGCTTGGAGCAAGGGTCCCAAGTGTTCAGAACCCGAGGCGTGTGGGGTGCTCTCGAACTGGATGATGTCGCTGTCGCCGTGGGGGTCCAAATGTGGCGACACAGCGAGGCGATCTGCGATTTTCCCAAGGGCTTGATCGAACTGTTGGAAGATGGGGAGGTCCCTGAATTGAATCAACGTGTTCGTGGCAAAGCGAATGGCATCGAGGTCGTCGTCGTTCAATTGCACGTCATTGATGCTGTACCCTTCCTCAGTGTAGTGGTAGCCACGCTCGTCTCGGTGGTATTCGATGGGGGCATAGAATCCAAGGTCTGCTTCGTTGCGCATGGCCCAGAGGTCTTTCTCCACGGTTGAAATGCTGATGTGCTCGCCGTCGCTGCCATACAAAGCGTCCTCACAGGCCTGCCTCAACTCTTCCTTGGTGGGAAAGGGCTTGCCGGGGTTGGTCAAGCAACGGTCAATGATGCGGTAGCGCAACAGGGCGTATTTGTTGGCAGGCATGGTGTCAGTGATTGGAGTTGGATTCCTGGGAAAACTGGGCCATCATCGCCATTCCGCGGGCGACGTACTGAGGGTCGTGGGTTTGTGGGAGCCCAGAAGCAGGGTAGGGTGTTCCGGCATTGTGCATGTGAAAGCAGTCCCGAAACCTGGCTTGGCGCATGGCCTTGCCATAGGTGCGATCGATCCAGTTTGCGCCGTGATCGATGCCTTCTGGACCTCGAATGTCCTGGATTTGGACGTCGAGCAAAATGCATTTGTAGCCCATCAATTGAAAGGGACCCCATGACGTGGCGAGATTTTTCAAGGCCGCATCGGAGGCATCAGCAATGTGGCTCTGCGTCACGTGTTCATATTGGGAGCGCTTGCCGTCCCGAACGTGTTGCAGCCGCTTGTAGACGTGCGGTTCGAACCGTGCTCCCGAGGGCTTTCTCCCGCCACATTCGAGCATCAGCAAGGACATGAGGAAGCCGTAGTCCAAACCGTATTTGTCCGCAGCACGTCGAACCTCATCGGCGTAGTTTTCTTCTGCCGCCTTTTTCCCCGCGCGGTCTCCGGCAACATGCCTGGGGTGCACCACAAGGGCTTGTTGACAGCGATGCCCAACCGCCACCAACCCAAGCACCCCCAGCGCTGCCAGGAGGTGCCGCCAGCGTGCAGACGCGCGCATCGAGGGTTGGGGACGTGCTGAACGTTGGGGCATGGACTTAGAAGAAGGTGATCAAGTCGTGCGCCCATCGAATGAGGGGCAAAAGGAGGAGCGATGGCAAGGCATCCACCAAGGGCCATTGTTTCAATCCATGTGCCTTGACGCCGAGCAGTTGAAGGCCAATGCCCAGCATCAGCACCCCCCCAAGGGCACTGAGTTCTTGAATCGTGGAGACCTCCATGCCAGTTCCCATCACGGCAAATCCAACGGTGAGAAAGCCCTGAAACACAAACACCCCTAACGCAGACCACAACACCCCGCGTCCCAAGGTTGCTGCGAGAAACGCGCTGGAAATCAAGTCCATTGTTCCCTTGACCAACAACAAATCAGGTTTGTGCATCAGGGCATCTTCCATGCATCCCACCAACGTCATCGAGCCCACACAAAACAGCACCATGGCTTCGAAAAACCCACCACTTGCCTTGTTGACATCGGCGGCCTGCGGCGCATCTGTCCATGCAGAGAGGCGTTTTTGCAAGTGAAGCGTGTGGCCGAGCAGGGTGCCCAAAACCAAGGCGAGAAACACGTCGATGGGGCGTGAAGCATCGAGCGCCATTGAAGCCCCGATGGCAAGGGTGAAAAGGCCGAGCACCACAAACACTTTGCTCTTCAATGCATCAGACCATCGCGCACCGAGTGTCAATCCGACCGAAGCGCCCACCGCCACGGCCACAGTGTTGAAGAGAGTGCCGACCATCATGATGTGAAGTTACCTTTGGGGTTGCATGGACAGAACCCAAACAGGGCCCTGTCGTCAACACCTCCGCGTTGAAGTTCACCCTCGAAACACAAGACCCCGGCTCCAAAGCCCGTGCCGGCGTGCTTTCTACCGATCATGGCGACATTCAAACGCCCATTTTCATGCCTGTTGGTACGATCGGTTCTGTGCGTGCCGTGCCGCAAACTGAATTGAAGGAGGTCATCGATGCTGACATCATTTTGGGAAACACCTACCACTTGCATTTGAGGCCAGGAACGGAGGTGCTGGAGGAGGTCGGTGGATTGCACAAGTTCATGAATTGGGATCGGCCAATCTTGACAGACAGTGGCGGTTACCAAGTGTTCAGTTTGGCCGAGAATCGGAAGATCACGGATGAAGGCGCAACCTTCCGCAGCCACATTGATGGGAGCAAACATTTGTTCTCCCCTGAACGGGTCATGGACATCCAACGGAGCATTGGCGCGGACATCGTGATGGCCTTTGACGAGTGTCCACCTTACCCTTCGACGCATGCGTATGCCAAAAACAGCATGGAACTGACCCACCGTTGGCTGCATCGCTGCGTCAAGCGCATGAAAGAAACGGAGCCTTTGTACGGCCACGAACAAGCGCTCTTTCCCATCGTCCAAGGTTCGACGTATCCCGACCTCCGTCGGGCTTCGGCGCACGCTGTTGCGGAGGTGCCTTCCCTTGGATATGCCATCGGCGGCTTGAGTGTGGGGGAGCCCCACGAAGACATGTATGCGATGTGTGCAGAGGTGTGTGCCATTTTGCCAGAAGACGCGCCTCGGTACATGATGGGCGTAGGCACACCTGTCAACATTCTCGAGAACATCGCCCTTGGGGTGGACATGTTTGATTGTGTGATGCCCACACGAAATGCGCGTACCGGCACGTTTTACACATGGGACGGCATCATGAACATGAAGAACGCCAAGTGGAAAACAGACATGAGTCCACTCGATTCAAAGGGCACGAGCCCGGTGGACCATATGTACAGCAAGGCGTACGTGAGGCATTTGTTCCATGCCAATGAGCTGCTGGCCTTGTACATCGGTTCAGTCCACAATCTGGCATTTTACCTCGATTTGGTCCGTCAAGCACGAATCCAAATTCAAGCGGGGACCTTCCGTGAGTGGAAGGATCGCATGGTGGTTCAACTCGCGCAACGCGTTTGATTCATGAGCAAGCTGGATCGTTACATCATCGTCAAGTTCCTCGGAACGTTTGCCTTCATGCTTGGTGTGTTTTGCCTTGTCGTGGTGGTGTTCGATTTGATGGAACGGCTGGGGCGGCTCATTGAACACGACGCACCCTTGTGGGATGCCGCTCTGTACTACGTCAACGTATGCTTTCATTTCGCCTCACTGTTGATGGGCTTTGTGGTGTTTTTGACCATCATTTGGTTCACCAGTCGTTTGGCCCAAAACAGCGAAATCATCGCGATGTTGGCAGGAGGGATGCCCTTTCAACGGTTGTTTCGTCCCTATTTCATGGCCTCCGGATTGTTGCTCGGATTGGCTTTGGTGCTGAATCATTCGTTGGTGCCACGGTCAAACGAACAGAAACTGGCATTCGAACAGAGCTTCATCAACAAAGCCATCCATGTCAAGGATCGGAACTTGTATCGCGAAGTGGCTCCTGGCACCATCGCGTATTTCAGGAGCGTCAACTATGGACGCCGCACCGGGTACAAATTTCAGCTTGAGCAATGGGACCAAGACGTCCTCGCCCAACGCATCATCGCTGCGAAGGCCACCTGCCTCAACAAAGACAGCCTATGGCGCTTGGTCAACGTCGGGGTCAGGGATTTTCAAGCAGACGGTTCTCAGCGGTATCGCTACCTGGCGAGGCTTGACACGACGCTTGACATGACCGTGGACGACTTTGCCGAACGCGAGGAAGTTGTCGCCACCATGCCCACGCGGCGGCTTTCTTCGTACATCGACGAGGTTCAACAGCGCGGTGCCGATTCGTCCAACCTGGAATTGACCTTGCACGGGCGCACCGCCAATGCCGCAGCCATCTTGGTCCTGACCCTGATTGGAGTTTCGATTGCGGCGCGACGGCTTCGAGGAGGCACAGGCCTTCACCTTTTTGCCGCCGTGGTCATTGGATTCACGTACGTGTTTGCCTCCAAAGTCATCACCGTGTGGGCTGCAGCGGTGGGATTGCCCGCATGGTTCCCCATCGATGAGCACGCCCTCAGGTTCCTGGCTGCGTGGTTGCCCAACGCGCTTTTCGCAGCCCTGGGGTGGTGGCTCTATGTCAAGGCGCCCAAATGACCTTGTCGATTGGGTTTGGCCTTTGGACGAAAGGAAACACCACCGTCACAATGTCCCCTGCCAGACCCGTCCTTGCTGTGTTTTTTTGCACAAGTCCCAAGCTCGTTGGGCAGCCGTGCCGTCGGTGAACAGACCAAACACTGTGGACCCCGTTCCGGTCATTTGGACGTGGTCACCGCCCGATGTTTTCATCACTTCAATGAGCTCCTCCACGGCGCTGTGCTGCGCACACACGCCAGCTTCAAAATCATTCTGCAAATGGAGGTGCCATTGATGGAGTGGGACGTTCACCAAGCCGTGCCAGTCTGTGCTCCGCGCTTGGGGGTCAACGTTGGAAAAAGCCTCGGCGGTGCCGATGTGAATCTCAGGATTGGCGACCACCACATGACAACCATCTAGGGCTTTAGACAAGTCGATTGGGGTGATGCGTTCGCCTCGACCTTGAATCAATGCGGGGCCATCGTGCAAAAAGAAGGGACAGTCGCTTCCGAGCCGCTCGGCGTTTTTCGCAAGTTCTTGTTTTGACAGGTCCAAACCACATACCTCGTTGATGGCACGCAATGCATGGGTGCCATCGGCACTTCCGCCACCCAACCCTGCCCCCATGGGCAGGATTTTGTGCAAATGAATGGAAAGCCCTGGCAAATCGCATTTGCCCGCAAGCAAGCCGTGCGCTTTCGTGACCAAGTTGTCTTGAACGTTGCCCGGGATGTCCAACCCGGTCCATTCAAACCGCGCCTTGCCCGACGGGACCTTCTCGTCGATCACCACTTCCAGCATGTCGGTCCAACGAAGTGGCAGGAACACGCTTTCCAAGTCGTGAAACCCGTCTGGTCTCTTGCCCAGGATGTGCAAGCCCAAGTTCAGTTTGGCAGGAGGGAAGAAGACCATGTCAGTCCATGTAACCGAAGCGTTTCAGCTTGCGTTCGTCGTCCCGCCAATTTTTGTCGACCCGCACGTACAAGTCGAGGAAGACTTTCTTCCCAAGAAAAGCTTCGATGTCCTTACGGGCATCCACGCCCACCCGTTTGATCATCCGGCCTTGTGAACCGATGACAATGTGTTTTTGGGACTCTCGTGCCACGTGGATTTCCGCCCGGATGCGCGTGATGTCATGGGCATCTTCGTACGCTTCGACCACCACTTCGCAGCTGTATGGGATTTCCTGTTTGTAGTGGGTCAAAATCTTCTCCCGGACGATTTCCGAGACAAAGAACCTCATGGGTTTGTCGGTGAGTTCGTCTTTGGGAAAAAAGGGGGGGCTTTCGGGAAGTTGTGCCACAATGCGTTCAAGCAAGGTGTCCACGTTGAAGTTGTGCAATGCGCTGATTGGAACCACTGACGCGCGTGGCAACTTGGAGGCCCAAGCGTCCAGTTTGGCCTCGACAGCAGACTGGTCCGTGGCGAGGTCGATTTTGTTGACCAGCACAAACGTGGGCACGTCCATCGCAGCAATTTTGTCCAGGGTCTCGGGATGGGCCATGCCTTGCTCGCTCACATCTGTCACCACGAGCAGGACGTCGGCATCTTGGAGGGCCGTCTTGACAAACTTCATCATGCCCTCCTGGAGCTTGTATGCGGGGTCGAGCACGCCAGGGGTGTCGCTGTAGACGATTTGGTAAGCGTCCTCGTTGACGATGCCCATGATGCGGTGGCGCGTCGTTTGGGCTTTTGCGTTGATGATGCTCAGACGTTCACCCACAAGTCGATTCATCAACGTGCTTTTGCCGACGTTGGGAGACCCCACGATGTTCACGAATCCCGCCCGATGGTCAGAGCGGACAGGAGCGGGTTTGGTTGTAGAAGAGTCAGTCAAAGCAACGGTTCTTGGAGGGCCAAAGGTACGTTTTGGCTTGTGAAAGGCCCGTCCAGAGTTTGCACATGACAACAAGTGTTGTACATTTGACGTCCGCTGACGGCGAGGTCATGTCTCGAGCCAACCGTCAGAGGAACACACATCGCGGGGTGGAGCAGTTGGTAGCTCGTCGGGCTCATAACCCGAAGGTCGCAGGTTCAAGTCCTGTCCCCGCTACAACAAGCCCGGTGCACACACGTGCATCGGGCTTTTCATTTTCATTCGTTTCAGCAGTGATGTTGGGAAAGCAACGTGCTATCCTCCTTGCGTACGTGCAACTTGACCTCAAGTTCCTGCGTACATTGGGCAGGCCCCTTCCAAACAAAACCCACTTGGTCTCATGAAAGGCATTGTGTTTACTGAATTCCTAGAAATGGTCGAGCAAAAGTTCGGCATGGACATGGTCAATGACCTGATCGACAACAATACCCTCAGTTCAGGTGGGGTGTACTCCGCTGTTGGTACATACGACCACAGCGAAATGGTGACCCTGGTGATGGACTTGAACAAGCGAAGCGGCATCGCGCTGCCAGACCTCTTGAAGGCCTTTGGTGCGTACCTCTTTCAAACGTTCAAAACGGGCTATCCTCAGATGTTTGAAAACGCGAACTCTGGATTTGACTTTTTGAGAAGTGTGGACCAAGAAATCCATGTGGAAGTGCTCAAGCTGTATCCAGATGCAGAATTGCCTTCTTTCCGCACTGAATTGCTCGAAGAGAACGTTCTTCAAATGGACTATCGGTCAGATCGTGCCATGGGAGCCTTGGCCCACGGTCTCATCGAAGCGTGTGGCGATCACTATGAGGAGAACTTTGACATCGAATATCAACCCCAAACTGAGGATGGCAAACACGTTCGTTTTGTCATCCATAAAACAGCATAACCTCCGCCCTTTGCATGTCTGAAGACACGTACAAGAAAGCATTTGCGCGCGAGCGTTTGGCCAGGAAAGAGGCCGAGCGCATCACGGAGGCGAAGAGCAGGGAACTCTTCGCCTTGAACTCTGCGTTGAAAGAGCTCAATGCGGACCTTGAGGCAAGGATCCTTGAAAGGACCGCTGCGTTGGAGCAGGCCATGCAACAGGCCGAGGCGAACACCAAGGCCAAATCTGAATTCCTGTCCGTCATGAGCCATGAGATGCGCTCACCCTTGAATGTCATTGTGGGATTCACGGAATTGTTGGAGCAGCGAGATTTGGACGACCCGGAGGGTGGGTACATCCGCAACCTGAAATTCAGTGCGCTCCAATTGTTGAATTTGATCAACGACATCCTCGATTTGAGCGCGATTGAAGCTGGCAAAATCGCCTTCGAAAGCACCCCATTCGACGTGGGCTACACCATCAATCGGGTCTTCAATGCGCTTGAACAACGTGCCATAGACAAGGGATTGACATGGTCAAAATCGGTTCCTGACAACTTGCCAAGTCCGCTCAAGGGAGATGCCGCCAAGTTGAATCAGGTGCTGATCAATTTGCTGGACAACGCAATCAAGTTCACCCGTGAAGGCGGCGTGGACTTGGATTTGTCCTACCTGGAAGAAAAGAGCTCTGAACGTGAGGTGTGGATTGCCGTTGAAGTGCACGACACAGGCAAGGGCATTTCTGAATCGAACCTTGAACGGATCTTCAACAAATTCGAACAGGAGAACACCTCCACAAGACGCTTGCACGGAGGCTCGGGTTTGGGCTTGGCCATCTCAAAGCAGCTGATAGACTTGCAAGGAGGTACGATTGTTTGCCAAAGCGAACTGGGCAAAGGCACCACGTTTCGTGTGGAACTTCCTTTCGTTCACGAACCTCGCGCCAACGAGGAATTGGTCAACACGGACCACACCAAAACGAACCTGTCTGGACTGAAGTTGCTGGTGACCGAAGACCTTGAGGTCAATCGGATGCTGTTGCGTCAAATGCTACGAAACACGGGCATTGTGTTGTTTGAAGCGGAAAATGGCCGCGAAGCCCTCGAGGTGCTCAAGACACATGAGATCGACATGGTCTTGATGGACCTTCACATGCCCGAAATGGATGGCATTGAAGCGACCAGAGCCATCCGCAACGGGGACGTCAAGGGCGTCGACCCCAACCTTCCCATCGTGTGTCTGACGGCAGACGTGTTCAAGGAAACCCAGGAAGAAATTTTTTCGGTGGGCATGAACGACTTCGTCACCAACCCCATGGAGCTTCGACGCCTGTTCCAGGTGCTCGACCATTGGAAGAAGCACATCGAGGCCCGAGGGACAGATGTGGCGTGAGGCATTTGAAAGAGGGACGCCGACAATGGATGCCGCATCATGTCTCCCTTGAAAAAGACTCAGCGGACCACTGCCGTGCGAAACACTTCACCGTTGGCCATGTGCACCGCCACCAACCGCCATCCGCAACCGTTTGTCAACGGCAGTGTCCATTGCTGTGCACCCTCGCAGGGCTGTGACCAAAGCAGGCGTCCATTCATCACCACCCGTCGATCAACCCTTGTGCAGACCGCATTCTTTGGAAGACTGCTCCCACCACCAGCGGCCGGCGCGTGGATGCTCGCCTTCGAGCACCGCTCGGGTGCACGGCGCGCAGCCAATGGACGGGAAACCTTTCCGGTGCAGTGAATTTGTGGGGACACTGTGGGAGTGGATGTAGGTCTCAAGTTCGGCGTCCGTCCAATCGACGATCGGATTGAATTTGATGAGGCCGGTCATGTTGTCTCGCTCGAGGCGCGGGAGGGAGGCGCGGTTGTCGCTTTGGGCTGCACGCAATCCCGTGACCCAAACGGCAGCACCTTCGAGCGCCCGCATGAGCGGATCGATTTTGCGAATCCGGCAGCACGCCTTCCGCGATTCGATGCTCTTGAAGATGGACGACATCCCTTGTTCGTTCACAAATGTTTCTAGGGACATGGTGTCGGGGAAGTAGGACACCAAATCGAGGTTGCGGTATTTGCTGCGCGTCCGATCAATCAGGTCGTACGTCTCAGGGAAGAGCCGCCCCGTGTCCAAGGTCACAAGCCTCACTGGCAAGTCGTGACGCGAAATCAGGTCGGTCAGCGCTTGGTCTTCGAGTCCCAACGACGTGGTGAACACCACCTGTTCCGGGTGTTGCTCACAGAGCTGTCGCAAGGCGGCGACGGCATCGGTGCTGACGAGATGCGGGAGCGATGACATAACGCGAAAATACGCCACAATCGTAAAACCTACAAATCCTATGGGATATAGAATCTCGCGGTGTTCCTCAACCTTCTTCAGACCCGGCCAAATCCGCCAGAGTGCGTTGTTCCAACACGGCCAAGTTGGCATCGCGCACCTCTGCCATGAGGCGATTCAAGCCACACACGGCCTCATTGCAATCGTGACAACGCTCGTAAAAGTGCAGACTCACGCAAGGCAACGGCGCGATGGGGCCGTCCAGGATGCGAATGACCTGGGCAAGCGGGGTGTCTTCTGGATGCTTCAACAGGTAATACCCACCGCCCTTGCCTTTTTTGGATCCCAAAATTCCACCGCGCTTCAAATCGAGCAAGATGGTTTCGAGAAACTTCGTGCTCATCGGATGGATTTTCACCATTTCCGTGATCGACGTGGGCGACTCGTTGGGGTTGGCATTGGTGCTGCCGTTCTCTGCGCTTCGGTGTTCAAGGTCAGTGCGCACGAGGGTGCTGAGTGCGCGAAAAGCATATTGGGCTTTTTTAGAAAGCATGAAACCAAGATAAGTGCAGTGCGTTCAAAATCCCTCCTTGAAGGTGGGTTTTTGGTGTCAAGGAAAACAACCATGCGTTGTTGGTGGTTGCTCATGTGCGGCCGCATAGCAAATCCCGGCCTCTTCGTATTTTCGAATTCCTGACAAGCAACATTTTTCTCATGACATTTCTCCAACGCATTTTTGGGACCCTGGCATTGGTGATTTCATTCTCGCAATTGGGTTGGGCGCAAGACAAAACGGTGGCGCACGAGTGGAACGAGCTCCTGCTCGAGGCCATTCGCAACGATTTTGCCAGACCCACAGTGCATGCAAGGAACCTGTACCATGCCAGCATTCTCATGTACGATGCGTGGGCTGCGTACGACGATTCTCAGGCGCAAACGGTCTTTTTGGGCCAAACGTTCAATGGTTACACATGCCCCTTTGATGCGACCCTGCTTGACATTCCGTCCGATGCGGAGGCCCTCCGTGAAGCTCAGGAAATTGCGCTGAGTTACGCCACGTATCGGTTGATTCGGCACCGCTACATCGACAGTCCCCAAGCCGATGCGACGATGGCCAACATCTTCGTGCAGATGATCATTCAGGAGTTGGATACGTCGATGACCTCCACAGATTACGGGACGTTTGGAGCACCTGCCCTGGGCAATTACCTCGCTGAACAACTCATCGCCTACGGCATGACCGACGGATCCAACGAAGCCAACGACTACGCCAGCGCGTGCTACCAACAGCAAGAGCCCAACATCCTCCCTGAAATGCCTGGCACCAATGGACTCCAAGATCCCAATGTTTGGCAAGCGGTCGAACTCAGTTTCGCCATCGATCAAAGTGGAGAGTTGTTGACCGAGACACCTCCGTTTTTGGGGCCAGAGTGGGGCAACGTTCCCGGTTTCGCATTGAGGGACTCCAACCTCACGGTGTTGAGCAGGGATGGTTGTGACTACAACGTGTGGCACAATCCAGGAGCGCCCGTGTATCTCGACACGAATGAGTTTGTCGGATTTGAAGACAGCTGGAAGTGGAACCACGGCATGGTGATGCGCTGGAGTGAACACCTTTCACCTGGTGACAGTGTGATGTGGGACATCAGTCCAGCGTCGTTGAGGTACGACGGCAGCATCCCAGCCTCGGATCAACTTGCTTCCTTCTATGCATGGGAAAACGGCGGATTGACATCTTGGTATGCAGAGGATGGCACGTTTGGTGGCCAGGGCCACGAGGTCAATCCGTTCACCGGCGAGCCCTATGCGCCCAACATGGTGCCTCGAGGGGATTATGCACGCGTGATTGCTGAGTTTTGGGCGGATGGTCCAGATTCTGAAACTCCTCCTGGTCACTGGTATACCTTGCTGAACGAGTTCATCCTTGACGGCATGGCAGGCAACCACAGGTGGCGCGGTCAAGGTCCTGTCATTGACAACCTTGAGTTTGATGTGAAGTCGTACCTCACCCTTGGTGGAGCAATGCACGATTGTGCCATTTCAGCCTGGAGCGCCAAGGGATACTACGATTATTCTCGACCTGTTTCAGCCATCCGATATATGGCAGAACACGGGCAGTGCACCGATGAAAATTTGCCCAATTATCATCCTGCGGGACTCCCTTTGATTCCCGGATGGATTGAAATGATTGACGACGCAGATCCGCTCAATTATTACATGGAAGAAGATCAAGTGGGCAAAGTCAAAGTGCGCTGTTGGCGGGGCCCTGACGCCGTTGAAGTGCCCCTTTTTGACGAGGCTGGGGTGGGGTGGATTGTGGCTGAACAGTGGTGGCCTTACCAACGTCCAAGCTTTGTCACGCCGCCATTTGCCGGATATGTCAGTGGTCACAGCACCTATTCTCGGGCAGCTGCAGAAGTGCTCGAGCTGTTGACGGGCTCACCTTACTGGCCTGGCGGTTTGGCCGAGTGGAACGCACCGATGAATCAATTTTTGGTTTTCGAAGAGGGCCCAAGCATGTCGTTCAATTTGCAGTGGGCCACGTTCATGGACGCGTCGAACGAAAGTGCCCTGAGTCGGATGTGGGGAGGGATTCACCCACCCATCGACGACGCGCCTGGACGTAGGATGGGCAGAAACATTGGCCGCAATGCCTTCCACTACGCTGAGACCATCGTCTTCCCCCAATGGGCGCAAGAGTTTGGTGGCTCTGGTTTCTTGCCGTCAGGCACGTGCGAGGGAGACTTCAACGGCGACGGAGTGTGTGGAGCGAGTGACATGTTGTTGTTTTTGACGGCATATGGCCAATACTGGGCCGGCCCTTACGACATGGACAACACCAACGTGGTGGATGTCAATGATTTGTTGAGATTCTTGTTGCGTTTCACTTCCACGTGCGATTGAACAAGGAACAAGGGAACAACTTCTCATCCTTGTTGTGCGATGACATTGAAGTTTGGACCATCTTGTGACCCAAAACCTCTAGAAAACAACCCATTCATGATCGTCAACAAATCAACCCCATGGTGGAGCGCAACACTTGCATTGGCCCTTGCCTTGACAAGTTGCGAAACGGCGTCGGAATCGCCATCTGAGTCTGCGCAGGAGGCCGCTGCATCGAGTCTCGAATTGGCTGTCGAACAACGTGGCGAGCCTTGCACATGCGTTGCCGAGAACATGGAAGCCATGCTTGGTTTGTTGGAGTCGCTCAAAAGCACCCCCTCGCTGTCCGCGCAATCGCTCAACGCGAAGGTGGCTGAAATGGTACTTCCCTGCATGAAGCCCACAGGTGACGGTGAGTCGGACCGTGCCTATTCCCGAGCAATGGGAGAGTGTGCAGATTTCATGGAGTTGACGAGCGTCATGAACGACGTCAAAAATGAGGTGCAGTCCCGCATTCAAAAGGAAACGTCTCGTCAAGAAGACAATGTCCTGGACGGTGCCAAGGGCGCCAACGAGGTGCTCGACAAACTTCGCAGCGGCACCTGAGCCGTCGTCAACCTTCGTCTTCGAGGCCGAGTCGTTTGAGCACCGCTTGAACCTCGGCCTCTGTTTTTGTGAGTTTCATCTGACAGAAGTCGAGCAGGACACTGGCGCGCTGCAATTGGTCCGTGAGTTCATCGATGCCCAGCTCGTTCCCTTGCATCTGGGACAGAATGGCTTGCAATTCGGCCACGGCATCGTCGTAGGACGTGGTTGGATCAAGGGCTTGGTTGGATTCACTCATCGGAAGGCGAAGCTACTCGGGTCACGGCGACTTCTGCCTCGCCTTTCTTGAATGTCAAGGTCAGCACGTCGTCCACAGAAATGTCAACGACATCGCGCAGGGCCTTTCCGTCTTTGCGAGCAATGGCAAATCCGCGCTCGAGTGTGCGCTCGGGGCTGAGTGCGTCCACAGTCGCGGCCAAATGCGCCATGCGCTGCAGCTGCCGCTCCATCGACTGTTTCGCCCACGAACTCAGCTGCTCTCTTGCATGGCTCAATTTGACGCCCTCTGCTGCCAACAGCTGTTGAGGTTGCAAGCGAAGGGTTTGAAGGTCTCGTGCAAATTGAGCCCGTTCTTGGGTCAAACGCTGTTGCACGCGTTGTCCCATGGCCAGGCTCCATTCAAGCAGTTGCGAGCGCTCCTGCAACGCCCGGTCCACGAGAAAGTCGGCCACGGCTGTCGGCGTTTTGAAATGCGTGTGCGCAACGAGGTCTGCCACGCTCAGGTCGGTCTCGTGGCCAATTCCCGTCAATACGGGTTGGGGCATGCTGGCAATGGTCCGGCACAGGGCGAGGTCGTTGAATGCATCCAGATCCAGTGCGGAACCGCCTCCCCGAACCATCACCACCACGTCGGGCTGGCAGGTTTGGGCTTGGGCGAGGGCTTGGATCAAGGCCTCAGGCGCATCCTTGCCTTGAACAGTGGCGGGAAACACGTCCACGTCAAAACCAAGACCCCAATCGTTTCGGAGCAAGTGCACTCCAAAGTCTCTGAATCCCGAAGTCCCAGGCGATCCTACGAGAGCGATGCGCTGAACCAGCGAAGGCAAGGGCACCGCCCGGTTGCGCTCGAGGGCACCTTCGCCTTTCAGAACCTTCAACGTCTCTTGCTTCCGACGTTCAGACTCCCCGACCATGGCGGAGAGGTCGATTTCTTGGATGACCAGGCTCACTCCATAAACAGCGTGGTAGTTGACCTTGCCGTTGAAGACGATTTCAGAACCCTTCGCAAGGACTTGGTCAGCTGCGGCCCCCAATTCGGAGCGGATGGCAGCGTGTTGCGTCTTCCAAATTGTGCCCCTCATTATGGCCAGACGCTGGCCTTGTGCTTCCTCTACCAGTTCCAGGTAAAGGTGACCAGAGGGGCTTTGGGATATCTTGGCGATTTCCGCTTTGAACCACATGGACCGGCCATCGGTCACTTGTTCAAGCGTCCGACGCAGACTCTCTCCAAGTTGAGAGAGCGTGTATATTCTTTTCTGTTCGGAATCTTGGTTCAACGCGCGGCAAGCTTCCAGGACTTTCGCGTCCCTTCCTCTGTCACGAAGTCGACCAAACGAAGGCCTCCCGCGTTCCACTCTACATTCTGTCCTTGCGCAAGGTTCCGGGCAACCAGCACTCGACCGGAGACATCCGCAACCACCAAACGTCCCGAGCTTGGGGCTTGCCACTGCCAAGTTTGTCCATTCCAGTTGGTCGGAGCTGTCCATGCGACCTCGTCCACGTGGGTCACCACAGGCTCTCCCGCAGGCAGCACCAGCTGTGCCAAGTTGTGTTCATCGCCTTGCGGACTTGTGGGGTTGCCGGCAGCCAATCCTGCAGCATAGAACGTCACGTTGCCACCTTCTGACGGAGAGGTCCAATTCACCGAAAATGTGTTGGTCGAACTTGCACCGGAATGCTCAAAGATGTGGCGGTCATTGACCGATCCGAGTTGAGCGTTGGAGGAGGGATTGTTGAAACTTCCCGCATTCTCTCCATTGGCGTCCACGGCTGTCGATTGCATGCCAAATCGCGGGGCGTCGCCATTGCTCGTGTTGACGATGATGTTCAACATGTATTCCGTGCCAGGTGCGTAGGCACTGACAGCTCCGGTCGAGTCTGGGTGAGTGACCTCAATCTGGACCGAGGTCCCAAAGTCTCCTCCGCCATGACAATAGGGTTGGTTGCAGGAGGATCCCTCTCCAAGTTCACCAGTTCGGTTTTCAGTTTGGATCAATGCGACACCCGCTGAATTGGATTCCAAGACCGTGAATGCCACAATCACAGCCCCAACAAGGAAGAGATTTCGTTTCATCTGCTCAATGTCGGAAGAAACATCGAATCAAATCATGTATCTTTCCATAACCAGCCAACAAAACTTGAATTCGCCAGCCTCTTCACCGGTTTCCAGTTTGGAAAAACGCTACCAGCAGTCCCTCGAGGACATGCAGTACGCGCGGTCCATCCAGTCCATGATGGCACCTACGCCAGAACAGCTGGATGCCTTGTTTCCGCAATGCATGGTGTACGACCGCCCGATGGACAAGCTCAGTGGCGATTTTGTGTTTGTGGCTGAAAAGGACGACATGGTCTATCTCGCCGCGTGCGACTGCACCGGCCACGGCATGAGCGCAGCATTGATGACCGTCTTGGCCCGTGAGAAGATGTGGCAAGCATTGGGCAAGTCTTCTGGCCCAGCTCACTTCTTGACGCGGCTCGACGAGAAATTCAGGGCGGCCATGATGAAGGGCGACACCCATGCCATGCGCGCCATAGGGATGGGACTTGACCTGGCCATCATCGCCTACCAGCCCAAGCTTCAACAGCTTCGTTTTGCCGGTGCGAAGCGTCCGCTTTGGATCGTCCGCAAAGGGAAGCTCTTGGAGTTCAAGGGCACGTCCCGTTCCATCGGCGGAGCGTATTGGCGTCAGCAGCCTTTCGTGGAAACCACCTTGCAGGTTCGGTCAGGCGACTCGGTGTTCATGTTTTCGGACGGAGTGTCAGACCAATTTGGCGGTCCCCATGACCGCAAGTTGAAATTGAAGGGGCTGCGAACCTTGATTTTGTTGCTCGCTGAATTGCCCCCGCAAGACCAACATGAATTCATCAAGACTTGGCTGACCTCTTGGCAAGGTGAACTTCCTGCGACGGACGATCAGCTGCTGTTGTCTTTCCGCGTTCCGAATTTGGAAGAATGAACAAGGCGATTCCATGGATGGTGGCTGCGGTGGTGGTTGCACTGGTCGCTGCACATTCGATGTACAACAAGCCGCACAGGGATTACGCGTCTGAGGAGGTCCTCAAATCATGGTCTTCTGCAGACTTGCTGGAGTGGCATACCTCTCATCCGGAGTCTGATCACGCCCAATGGCAGGATCAAGTGGTCCAAGTGAAAGGACAGGTGGCGTCTGTCACAGGTCGCGGCGTGGTGATGGCGCCAGGTGTGGTCGTGACGTGGGAGCAAGGTGAAAACCCTCCAACGGCGTTCGAAGGCACCTTGACCATTCAAGGACGGCTGGTGGGGTTTGACGATGTGTTCAGCGAGGTCAGGATTGACCACGCGCGCATCGTGGATTGATCCAGTGTTGACGACAGCATGCATCGTCAGCCGAAACTTCACATTTCCTTCACATCGTTTGTACGCAAGATGTCTCGAAATCACGTCCCTTTGCGACATGCGCGGCGCAATGAAATCGTTCTTTTGGGTCATGGCTCTGGCGGCTGCGACGCATCTTTCTTCATGTCAACCAAAGGAATCTGCTCCTCATTTCATGTTGCATCCAATCTTGTCTGAAGTGGCCCAAACGTTGCTCAGGGACACGGTTCACGTCTCTGCGCCGCGAAAGGCTGAACTGAACGCACTTGCTGCTTGGACCGCCCGTGGTCTCGCGGAAAAGGGCCAGGCGGACTTGATCTTCATTTGCACCCACAACAGTCGACGCAGCCATTTGTCCCAAGTTTGGGCGCAAACTGCGGCTTACATGTTTGCGTTGGAGGGGATCAAGACGTACAGCGGCGGCACGGAATCCACAGCTTGCAATCCGCGGACTGTCGAGGCCATGAAGCGAGCAGGCTTCCACGTCACAACCCAAGACACGCTCCAGGGTGCGACCAATCCGACATACGCGGTGGAGGCTGGGCCTGGGTTGGCAGGCATGCCCTGTTTCAGCAAAACATACAGCCACGAAGCCAACCCGCAGTTGGGGTTTGCGGCAGTCATGACATGCAGCAGTGCGGACCGAGGTTGTCCCGTCGTGTACGGGGCGGACGCCAGGTTTGCCGTGCCGTACGTCGATCCCAAGGTCAGTGACGACACCGAAGAAGAGGTGGCCACCTACGATGCGCGCCTCCGTCAGATTGGAACAGAGATGTTGTACCTCATGGGGCGGGTTGAGGAAGAGGTGCGCGGTCTCAGGAGAGAAAGCTGATCCAAACGTACACGGCGCCAAATGCCGTGAGGAAGGCCAAGCCGAGCCAGGCCCACACTTGGAGCCATCTCGGCGGCCGCGCGTCGGCAGGCATCCTTTCCGAAGTGACAAGACGGAGGTTCCACCATGCAATCACGGGAGCCACGAGGAAAGACAACGTGGTGGCAAGGTCCACCAGCACTTTCAATTGACCTCGGAAGACCAACACGATGCCAAGTGCGCCTCCCGCCACAAGCACCACGGCCCATCGATGCTTGGCGATGTTGCGAGGAGTGTCGATGGCGGCCGCCCAGGCGCGGTCCAAGCTTCGTGCGTAGCCGTCGAGCACTGTGATGCAGGTGCTGAACATGGCGCTGAAGGCAGCAGCCCCCATGACAGGGGCGCTCCAGTCCCCGATCGATGCGGCGTAGAGCCCCACAATGCCGGAGGCAAATGCGGCACTGCCATCCGGCAGTTCGGCGGCGGTCTTGCTCAGCAAAAGGGCACCCATGGTCAGGAATCCGACCGCAAGCACCACAGAAATGCCGTAGCCCCAGTTGAATTCTGTGAGTGTCTCCTTCAACGTGGGTTTGAGTCCTGTGGTTCTGATGCGCTCAAGTGTCCAAAAGCTGTTCCACGTGCTCAAGTCAACCGCAGAGGGCATCCATCCCATCAGGGCAATCACAAATGCGAACCCGACAGGCGAACGCCAGTCAAAAGCATCGACGGAGGTGAGCGCAGCAGGGGGGGGATTCAGGACTGTCAGAGTCACTGCGGCCACGGTGGACACCACCAACACACTGGCGAGGATTTTGACGACTTTGTCGAGGGCATTGAATTTTCCGACGAGCAACAGGGTGACGCACCCCACAAACAGTGCCGTCGTCACATGGGGTGTGAGTGGCTGGCCGGCCCGGGCAGAGAAGCCCATCAAATGGTCGAGGAATGCGCCAGTCACCATGCCCACGGCGGCCATCACAAAGAAGCATGTGCCCACGGTCAATGCGAGGTAGAGCCAAGAGGCGCCCTTGCCCAGCGTCCTGAATCCTTCAATCAAGGACGTCTCCGTGGCAGAGGCAAACCGAGAGCCAAATTCGAAAAACGGGTACTTGGCGGCATTGGCAGCCAACACAGCCCAAAGCAACCCAAATCCTGCCAAGGCTCCTGCGCGCGTGGATTGCACCAGGTGGGACACGCCGATGCAGGCGGAGGCAAACAAGATGCCAGGCCCCAGGATTTGGACCCAACGTTGTTGTACACCGTTTCCTTGGGGCATGTCAGCGTTGCAATGGTTCGCCTTTCAAAGGCGTTTGGTCTTGTTCCTCAAGCTGGTCCAAACGCCGGTAGGTCACGTACATCTTCCATCCCACAATGGCCTTTTGAAATTTGCTCAGGCGCGTCAAATCCGGGACTTTGTGGATGGCGGGAAGCAATGCTTTGTTCAACTGAGAGAGCAAGTTCCACACAGTCATCCGTCATCTCTTTTTGAGGCCCCTTTGAACTGGTCATCTTTGTATTTGAACAGCACGTTGAAAGTGGTCAAGCTCCCGTAGATGCGAGTGATGTACTGTTGCAGATTCACCTTGTCTTCGTCAGACAGCTTTTCCTGCGCGTTGATTTGTTGTTCCATCACACGCAACCGATCACGGACCATGACAATTTTGTGAAAGAAGGTCTCCAACGGCACCTCCTTCGATTGCAAATCTCGATCAGATGGCTGCAAGACCAACGTCCCGCCATCCCAGCGGTCACCCAGTTCAATGGGTGCAGGCTCGATGTGTTGCTCAATGCGGTAGATGTGCTCTTCAAACACCTGTTCCACCGCCGTGGTGATGTCCGACAAATCGGCATGGCCCTCTTCCATGCCTTCCTCAATCACGGTCCATCCATCGAAGGATTTGTCAAACTCCTTTTCTCCGTGTTCTTTGAAAAATACGCGCCAGTAATCTCCGTCTTGGTTGAAAATCACCCCCTCGCCATAGGTGGGGTGATCAATTTTTGCGCCCAATTGTCCCATGATGCGCAAAATGCATTGCCTCGTCCTTGCATCGCAGGCACGCACGAACCCCGTTTCAACATCCGGTCGTGGGAATTTGCAACGATGCCTGGCGCGCATCAGTCCTTTTGGCCGAGACCTTTGTGCACCATGAACCAGCGTGCTTCCAACAATCCGCAGCCGCGGAAGTCCATCAGGTGGGATCGATTGGGCTTGGTGGCCATGATTTTGGTGGGGTGTTCCAGTGGCATGGTGGCATTGGTGGGCGGCACCGATGCGGAGGAGGAGGCCTTCACTCGGTTGACTCACCCCAAGCCTGTTGTCACTTTGGACCGCATTGAAGCGTATCCCGTTTTGTTGAAAAGCGGCCATGCATCGGCACAAGAGACGGAGGAACAGCCAGAACCTCACGATGCAATCTCGGAAGAGCTGACTGCGGAGAAGCCATTGATGTCCACGGCGTCTGACCGCCAAGACAAGCCCCAATCTCAGTCTCCCAAAAAGAGCGAACGGACGACACCAGCCAAGGACATTCAGCCATGCAGTGTCTGCAAGAAGACCATGCGGGTGCCTCGCAATCCTTACACGTCTCATCAACGTGCCGCACGTTCCTTGCCCAACAGTTTTTTCGTGAAGAACGACATCGAATTGAACGCGGGAAAGCGCAACGGCAAGCTCGTCGAGGTGGAAGACGGCCGCGGTTATCGATTGGCTCGTTTGACGCACAGCCATGGATGGCTGCTTCCGGAGACGTACCAATTGTTGAAAGACATGGGCAACGACTTTGCCGACGCCTTGGAGGGCACTGCGAGCGAGGGTGCCGTGTTCAGGGTGACCTCTGTGACGCGAACAGACAAGCAGCAGCGCAGGCTGCGCCGCCGCAACCTCAACGCAACCAACAGCAAAAGCACGCACAGCTACGGTGCTTCATTTGACATCGCCTTTGTGGATCGTTCGGACGACAAGGCTTCATGCGGAACCCCCACGCGAGAAATGGAGCGCTTGCTCAATCGGTATCAAAAAGCGGGGGTCATTTACGTCATCCCAGAAGGGGGGTGCATGCACATCACCCTGCGCAAGCCCTGAAGACAAGCGCTCCTTTCGGTTCGATGAGGACCAAACGCAAAGAAGGCACGCCATTTGGCGTGCCTTCTTTGGTTTCTCGATTGAACTGCGGGTCAGAGGTGGATGACCTCGTCGTAAGCCGCTGCTGCCGCTTCCATCACCGCTTCGCTCAACGTGGGGTGCGGGTGGATGGTTTTGATCAGTTCGTGTCCAGTGGTCTCAAGCTTGCGCAACGCGACAATTTCGGCAATCATCTCAGTGACGTTCGCGCCGATCATGTGGCCTCCGAGGAGTTCGCCGTACTTGGCATCGAAGATGAGTTTCACAAACCCGTCTTTGTGGCCCGAAGCGCTCGCCTTTCCGGAGGCTGAGAAGGGGAACTTGCCAACCTTGATCTCGTGACCGGCTTCCTTCGCGGCGTCCTCGGTCATTCCGACGCTCGCCACTTCGGGGAAGCAATAGGTGCAACCTGGAATGTTGCCATAGTCAATGGGCTCAGGGCTGTGTCCCGCAATTTTCTCAACACACGTGATGCCTTCCGCTGAGGCCACGTGTGCAAGGGCTGGTCCAGGCACGCAATCGCCAATGGCGTAGTAACCTGGGATGTTCGTGGCGTAGTAATCGTCCACCACAATCTTGCCCCGATCATGCACAATGCCGCACTCTTCGAGGCCGATGTTTTCAATGTTGGACACGACGCCTGCGGCGCTGAGCACGACGTCGCACTCCAGCGTCTCTTCGCCTTTCTTGGTTTTCACTGTCACCTTGCATCCTTTTCCAGTGGCGTCCACCCCGGTCACCTCTGAATTGGTCATGATGTTGATGCCCGTTTTTTTGAACGTCCGCTCGAGTTGCTTCGACACTTCCTTGTCTTCGACAGGCACAATGCGGTCGACGTACTCAACCACGGTGACCTCTGTGCCAATGGCATTGTAGAAGTAAGCGAACTCCACGCCGATGGCACCCGAGCCCACGACGACCATTTTCTTTGGCTGCTTCTTCAAGGTCATGGCCTCTCTGTAGCCGATGATTTTTTCGCCGTCCTGAGGCATCGAGGGGAGTTGTCGAGAGCGGGCACCCGTGGCGACGATGATGTGGTCGGCTTCAAGGGTGGATTTGCCACCGTCGGCCGCGGTCACTTCCAGCTTTTTGCCCGGCAGAAGTTTGCCGTCGCCCATGATCACGTCGATGTTGTTCTTCTTCATCAAAAACGTCACCCCCTTGCTCATGCCATCAGCCACACCGCGGCTGCGGTTCACCATGCCGCTGAAATCAGCCTTGGGCTTGGCCACGCTGATGCCGTAGTCTTCGGCGTGTTCGATGTACTCAAACACGTTGGCACTTTTCAGCAGCGCCTTGGTGGGGATGCAACCCCAATTCAAGCAGATGCCGCCAAGCGCCTCACGCTCCACGACCGCGGTCTTCAATCCCAATTGCGATGCACGGATGGCAGTCACATATCCGCCGGGTCCGCTTCCCAAAACAATGACGTCGTACTTCATGCCGCGAATGTACTGCCTCTCTTGCATTCCGTATCTTCGCCTTTTCACGAAAGAATCCACGAAAGGAATTCAACGATGCGCAACTTGATTTTGTTTGGCCCTCCGGGCGCGGGAAAAGGCACCCAAAGTGCGTTTCTGGTGGAGCATTACAACCTGGTGCATTTGAGCACAGGCGACATTTTTCGAGCCAACATCAAGGGTGAAACGGAGCTTGGCACCCTCGCCAAAAGTTACATGGACCAAGGGCAGTTGGTGCCTGATGACGTGACGATCCGCATGCTGGAGTCCGAGGTCAACAAGCATCCCAATGCGTCGGGATTCATTTTTGATGGATTTCCTCGGACGACCGCTCAGGCCGGCGCGCTCGATGCCTTTTTGGAAGGCAAGGGCCAAACCATTTCCGCGATGCTCGCCCTCGAAGTCCCGGAAGACGAACTCAAAACGCGATTGTTGGGGCGGGCCGCCACGTCAGGTCGAGCGGACGACGCCGATCCCGCAGTCATCCAAAAGCGCATCGACGTGTACAACGCCGAAACCGCACCTGTGGCCGACCACTACCGAGCTGCCGACAAATACCAAGGCATTGACGGTGTGGGTTCGATCGAAGACATCACCAAGCGCCTGACTCAAGCCATCGGGGCTTGATGCGCAGCCACCAACCATGGCGAGCCAAAACTTTGTTGACTATGTGAAGATTTGCTGTCGCTCCGGGAAAGGAGGACAGGGATCGACCCACATGCACCGCGACAAAACCACGTCCAAGGGAGGTCCCGATGGTGGCGATGGCGGGCGCGGAGGACACGTGATCATCCGGGGCAGCAGTCAGCTATGGACGCTCCTGCATTTGAAATACCAGCGCCACGTGATCGCCGCGCACGGGGAGGCCGGTTCTGGCAACCGAAGGCACGGCGCGGACGGCAAGGATGCGGTGATTGAGGTGCCCCTCGGCACCCTGGTCAAAGACGCGGAAACGGGTGAGGTCCAGGCCGAGATCACGGAGCACGGTCAAGAAATCATCGCCACCCCAGGCGGGCGCGGTGGGCTCGGGAACGATCACTTCAAATCGCCGACCAACCAAGCGCCACGATATGCGCAGCCAGGAGAAGATGGCCTGGAAGAGTGGAAGATTGTTGAATTGAAGCTCCTGGCCGATGTGGGGCTGGTTGGATTTCCCAACGCAGGCAAATCGACTTTGCTCAGTGTGGTCAGCGCAGCCAAGCCTGAGATCGCCGACTATCCCTTCACGACGTTGCGCCCCAATTTGGGCATGGTGTCGTACCGGGATGACAAGAGTTTCGTGATGGCGGACATTCCCGGCATCATCGAGGGTGCCGCTGAAGGCAAGGGGCTGGGGCTGCGGTTCTTGCGTCACATCGAGCGCAATCCGGTGCTGTTGTTTTTGGTCCCTGCGGATGCAGACGACATCCCCGCGGAATATGCCACACTCCGAGGCGAATTGGAGAAGTACAACCCGGAGTTGATGGACAAGCAGCACATTTTGGCCATCAGCAAGAGCGACATGCTTGACGACGAATTGGAAGTGGAGTTGCGCCACGAATTGGCCCAGCACCTCGACATGCCTCCGCTCTTTTTCAGCAGCGTGGCCCAAAAGGGCTTGCAGCCGCTTAAAGATGCCATTTGGAACGCCATTCATCGCGCCAACCCCATGCTTCACAACCCCCATTTCCAATGAGCGTCTCAGCCAAGTGGGTGAGGGTGCAGCCCGAGGTGGCGGAGGCGTTGAACTCCGGCAAACCTGTGGTTGCGTTGGAGTCCACCATCGTGGCCCACGGTATGCCCTATCCAGACAACCTTCAAACGGCTCTGGAGGTGGAGTCCATTGTTCGCGCCGAAGGTGCGGTGCCCGCGACGGTGGCGGTGGTGGACGGTGCCATTCAGGTGGGATGCGACGAAACCACCCTCAAGCGGCTTGCCTCGGAGCCCAATGTGGCCAAAGTCTCCAGACGCGACATGCCCGTGGTGTTGGCCAACAACCGCCTTGGGGCCACCACGGTCAGCGGCACGCTCATCGGGGCGGGCCTTGCAGGCATTCCGGTGTTCGTCACAGGGGGCATTGGCGGCGTGCACCGCGGCGTGGCCGAGAGTTGGGACATCAGTGCCGACCTCGATGAGTTGGCCCAACACAACGTGGCCGTGGTCAGCGCCGGCGCCAAGTCGATCCTCGACCTGCCCAAGACCCTCGAAGTCTTGGAGACGAAAGGAATCACCGTGCTGGGCTATGGCACCGACGAATTCCCGGCGTTTTTCACGCCCCACAGCGGCCTGTCCTTGGTCCACCGTGCCGACCGTCCCGAAGAGGTGGCCAAGATCATGGATGCCAAATGGGGTCTCGGTCTAAAAGGTGGCATTTTGGTGGCCAACCCTGTGCCTGCAGCGCACGGTTTCGATGCGAACCTAGCCACAGAGCGCGCTTTGGAGGACGCCAAGGCCAAGGGCGTGGAAGGCAAAGCGTTGACCCCCTTCTTGCTCAAGCACATTGCAGAAGCAACGCAAGGCCGAAGCCTCGCGGCCAACGTTGCGCTCGTGAAGCACAACGCACGTGTTGGCGCACGCATCGCTGTGGCGCACGCCATTGTGTAAATCTTTGGCACCGCCGACTTCATCCTCCACCTTGGTTGGGGGAGGTGGACCTGTGTACTTTTGTGCATCCATGGCGGCAACTTCCACCACTCCCACAACCCAAGATGTTCAGGCCTTTCGAGAGGCCCTCAGGGAGGATTATCGATTGATGTGCGTCAGCCGTGAAGCGTCCTTGCTCGGACGCAAAGAAGTGCTCACAGGCAAAGCCAAGTTTGGCATTTTTGGGGACGGCAAGGAGATGGCTCAAGTGGCGTTGGCGAAGGTGGTACGCCCTGGCGATTGGCGATCTGGGTATTACCGAGATCAGACATTCATGATGGCCAAAGCGCTTTTGAACGTCCAGCAGTACTTCGCGGCGCTCTACGCACATGCTGACGTTCAAGCGGACCCCACCTCAGGCGGTCGCCAAATGGGCGGGCACTTCGCCACCCGGACCTTGAATGACGACGGCTCTTGGAAGAACCTCATGGCGAACTTCAACAGTTCCGCAGATGTCAGTCCCACGGCGGCTCAAATGCCCCGTTTGCTAGGCTTGGCCCAAGCGAGCAAGGTGTTCCGCGCCATGCCCAAATTGGCGGAACAGATGTCCACGTTCACCGATGGAGGCAATGAAATTGCAGTCGGCACCATTGGAGATGCCAGCACATCGGAAGGGTTGTTTTGGGAAGCCATGAACGCGGCTTGTGTGCTCGAAATCCCGATGCTCATGAGTGTGTGGGACGATGGGTACGGCATCTCTGTCCCGAAGAAATATCAGACCGTCAAAGAGAGCATCTCTGGGGCGCTGTCTGGCTTCCAAAGAGAAGAGGCCACCAACGGATTGTTGATTTACAGGGTGAAAGGATGGGACTACCCCAACCTGGTGGCCACCTACGAGGAGGCTGCCACGCGCTGTCGTGAAGAGCATGTGCCAGTCCTTGTCCACGTCGAAGAAGTCACCCAACCCCAGGGGCACAGCACCAGTGGCTCACACGAGCGGTACAAGACCCCGGAGCGGCTTGCATGGGCGGCGGAATTCGATTGCATTCGCCAGATGGAGGTGTTCCTTCAAAAGGAAGGTGCGGCCACAGAGGAGGAGCTTTTAGCCATTCGCAAAGAGGCCAAAAAAGAAGTTCGTGCCGACCAAAAAGCCGCATGGGCGGCCTACCGAGCAGCCATTGATGAAGAGCGCCTTGCGGCGTGCGACCTGCTGAGGCCAGTTGACGGAGCCCGAGCGGAAGCGTTGCATTCCAATGCCGACGCTGGCCGCGCAGACGTGGCCAAGGCTGTGCGCCAAACGCTTCTGGACTCAGCCAAACAACCGTCGCCCACCCGAGACGCCTTGCTTCGTTGGCTGGATGCGTTCGATCGAGAGAACGAACGCCGATACAGCAGCACGCTGTACAGCGATGAAGATGACAGCGCACTCAGAGTGGCCGCCGTCCCCGCAACGTACGAGGCGGAGCCAGAAATGGTCGATGGAAGGCAAATTCTCCAAAAGAATTTCGAGTCCATGTTCCGCCGCGATGACCGAGTGCTTACGTTTGGCGAGGACACGGGAGGCATTGGTGGTGTCAACCAGGTCATGGAGGGCATGCAGGCGCAGTTTGGAGAAGTGCGTGTGAGTGACACTGGGATTCGTGAAAGCACCATCCTAGGTCAAGGCATTGGCATGGCTTTGCGTGGGTTGAGGCCCATTGCAGAGATCCAGTATCTCGACTATCTGTACTACGCACTCCAAATCATGCGAGACGATTTGGCAACGGTCCGTTATCGCACGGCCGGCGGCCAAAAGGCTCCCTTGATTGTCCGCACAAGGGGTCATAGACTCGAAGGCATTTGGCACAGCGGCTCTCCCATGGGGGCCATTGTTCACTCCTTGCGAGGCATGCACATTTGTGTGCCCAGAAACATGACCCAGGCGGCTGGCATGTACAACACCCTGCTCGCGGCGGAAGAACCCGCCTTGGTGGTGGAGTGTTTGAACGGATATCGCAAAAAAGAGCCCGTGCCCACCAACATCGGGACTTTTCGAGTGCCACTTGGCGTGACCGAGACGCTGCGTGAAGGTCGCGACGTGACGCTGTTGAGCTATGGTTCAACGCTTCATTTGGCATTGGAGGCAAGCAATCGGCTTGCAGAATTTGACATTGAAGTGGAGGTCATTGATGCCCAAACCTTGCTTCCGTTTGACCTCGATGGTGCCGTGGCTGAATCGGTCAAGAAGACCCACCGTCTGCTCGTTGTGGATGAGGATGTTTCTGGCGGTGCTGCGGCGTATTTGTTGGATGAGGTATTGAACAAACAAGGGGCATGGCGTTTCTTGGATGGCCAAGCGACGACGCTCACGGCCAAGCCACATTTGCCCGCGTATGGAAGCGACGGTGATTATTTCTCCAAACCAAGCGTTGAGGACATTGTCGAAAAAGTCTACACCCTCATGAGGGAAGTCCATCCTGACGCCTTTCCTTCCATTCGCTGATGGCTTCTTCTTTCCAGATCCACACGGAGTACATCGATCTGCTTCAGTTTTTGAAGGCCACAGGCATTGCTGCAACAGGAGGGGAGGCCAAAGCCATCGTTGACGAGGGTCTTGTCCGAGTCAATGGCGAAGATGAATCCCGACGGCGTCGAAAACTTCGCCCATCAGATCGGATTGACATCGCCCTCGATCCCCGAGAAACGTGGGAAATTGTCGCCGACGGAGAGTGAGCAAGGCAACATGGAGGTGTGTCAAGTGGACAACCTTTTGGGGTTGCTTGAAGGCTTTCCAATGGACTTATTGCATCTTGCGTGACCAAACCTGCTGTCATGCTTCGATTCGCTGCCTTGCGGCCCTTGTTCAATCACGCACCTTCTTGTGTTCATGCCCTCCTTTTCACCTTGTTGTTGGCCGCATCCACCGTGGCCGTGGCGCAAACCACGTTGGTCGGATTCGTCAAGGATGGCGAGACGGGTGAACCCATGTTCTCCGCAAGTGTCATGGTGGATGGCACCACGCAGGGTGTGATGACCGACTTCGACGGCCGATTCAGCATCAATGTGGCCGCGTTGCCCGTGACCCTGAACATCACCTTCATCGGATATGGCTTGCAGCAAGTCAACGTAGAACAATCCAACCAACGCATCAATGTCAACTTGATGCCGGATCAAGTCCTCATAGAAGCGGCGGAAGTGGTTGGCGAACGCATCAGCGAAAAGCAAAAGCAGGCTCCACTGACGGTTGAAACCATGGACGCTCTGGCCATCAAGGAAGCACCTACTGGCAGCTTTTACGAAGGGCTGGGCAACTTGAAAGGGGTGGATTTGACGTCCGCATCCCTTGGGTTCAAAATCATCAACACACGTGGATTCAACAGCACTTCTCCTGTGCGGTCCCTTCAACTCATCGACGGTGTCGACAACCAGAGTCCTGGATTGAACTTTTCTCTGGGCAACTTCCTTGGGGCACCCGACCTTGATGTGAAGTCCGTTGAAATTGTGGCAGGTGCGAGCTCAGCGTATTTCGGACCAGGTGCCTTTAACGGTGTCATCAACATGGAAACCAAAGATCCGTTTGTCTTCGATGGACTCAGCGCCTCTTACCGCATGGGAGAGAGAAATTTGTTCGAAGGCGGGCTGAGATGGGCCCACGTCCTCGACAACAAGGATGGGGATGCGGCGTTTGCCTACAAAATCAACGTCTTTGCATTTTCAGCCTATGATTGGGAAGCGACGAATTACAATCCTGTGGATGGTTCAAGCGTTGATGCCAGCAATCCTGGGAGATTTGATGCCGTCAACATTTATGGAGATGAATACAGCTCTCCGTTGGATTTTTCAGGAAGCACAGATGTAAAAGACCGGGGTTTGGGGACCTTTTATCGCACGGGTTACAAGGAAATCGACCTCGTCGACTACAACACAGAAAACCTCAAAGCAAGCGTCAGTGCACACTGGAGACTTCAACCCGAGAAGAAGTACGAAAGTCCGGAACTTATTTATGGATTCAACTTGGGACGGGGTACGACTGTGTATCAAGGGGACAACCGCTTTAGCTTACGCGACATCGAATTCTATCAACACAAGGTGGAATTGCGAAAGAAGGGAGATTGGTTCATTCGGGCCTACCGCACCAGTGAAGATGCGGGCAACAGCTACGATCCATATGCCACGGCATTGCGCATGCAAGACAGCGTTAGATCGGACAACGATTACGCCAGGGTCTACCGGGGGTTTTGGATTGACAGCATTGCATC
>JAYZBB010000088.1:0-10302 GCA_036339415.1 Bacteroidota bacterium
AAAACCCAGCTCGCCAAAGTGTTGTCTCGGTTCATGTTTGACAGCGAAGAGGCACTCATTCGGATTGACATGTCCGAATACATGGAGAAGTTTGCGGTCACACGCTTGATCGGTGCACCTCCGGGCTATGTCGGATACGAAGAAGGCGGACAACTCACAGAAAAAGTGCGTCGCCGCCCCTACTCCATCGTGCTGCTCGACGAAATTGAGAAAGCACACCCTGACGTGTTCAATTTGCTTCTGCAAGCGCTCGATGATGGCCAATTGACGGACAGCCTCGGCCGCAAAGTGGACTTCCGAAACACCATCATCATCATGACGTCCAACATCGGGGCGCGACAGTTGGCTGAATTTGGAACTGGCGTAGGATTTGGCACCGCTGCCAAACAGGCCAACGTGTCCTCGGACAGAGACAACGTCATCCAAACCGCGTTGAAGCGGGCATTTGCCCCTGAATTCTTGAACCGGATCGACGACGTCATCTTGTTCCAAAGCTTGAAGCGCGAGCACATCCACAGCATCATCAACATCGAATTGGATGCCTTGAAAAAGCGCGTGGTCGAATTGGGATACGACTTGGAAATCACGCCAAGCGCATCCGATTACATTGCCGACAAAGGCTACGACGAAAAGTACGGAGCTCGACCGCTGAAGCGTGCCATACAGAAGTACCTCGAAGACCCGTTTGCGGAAGAGATCATCAACAGCGACGTGTCTGAAGGAGACCTTCTCCGTGCCGATTTCGTCGAAGGCGAAGAAGGGCTCAAAATTGAAGTCATCAAGGGCGGACTTCTGAAAATGCCCAAAGGCGCTGAGGAAGTGCTGAAGGGCGACGAAGAGAAATCCGCTCCTGCGAAAAAGACAACGAAGAAGAAGCCCAAAGGAAAGGCCAGCGACGACAAGGACGCGAAACCCTCCAAAACCGAAGAGTGATGCACATGCCTGATTGGCTCCGTCAGGGCATCCAAAACAAGTACGTCGCAGCCACGTTGCTTGCGCTGTTTTGGACCACCTTCATCCACGACTTGGGATTGCCTTTTGTGGTAAGGGAGTCCCGTGCTTTAGCCCACGCCAAGCAAGAACTGGCTGAAGTGGAAGCACGAAATGAAAAGCTGCGCCAAACCCAGGCCACCCTCCTGAACGACGCACAAGCTCTGGAGCGCTTTGCACGAGAGCGTTACTTCATGAGGCGGTCCAACGAGGAAGTGTACCGGATTGTGGAATGAACGTCTGACAGGCCGACTCCTTCACTGGATCAATTCCTGTAAGGCCGTAACCGATCGCCAGAGGCTCTTGGGCATGCTGGCAAACACCCAAGCGACACCCACAAGTGCCCCACCCAAATGGGCATCGTGGGCCACGTATGACCCCCCTCGGCGCTGCATTCGGCTTTCGTACCAGAAAAACAGCACGCCTGCAAGAATGGCAGGAACAGGGATGACGAAGAACAGGAGGAGTGTTCTTGTGGGATGCAAAAAGATGAAGGCAAGCAAAACGGCACTGACCGCTCCCGATGCACCAAGGCTGCGGTAACCTGGATTGAACCGATGCTTCCTGAGTGCGGGAAGGGCCCCTGCGACAATCCCTGCGAAGTACATGGCTGGGAAGCCCATCCATCCCATTGGAGCGAGGTCGAGCATGACCGTTTGTCCAAACTCATAAAGCACAAACATGTTGAAGGCCAGATGCATCCAATCGGCATGCACAAACGCGTGGGACACAACCCTGTGCCATTCCCCACGGGCATGGCAGGCGTGCGGAATCAACATCCATTTGGCTTTCTGGGGGCTGTCCATCAACTGCCACGAAATGAACACCGTGGCCGCCACAACAAGAATCACTGGATCCATCGTCATGAACTGTGGTCAGCGACAATGACCCATTGGCCTTGAATGTTTCTCCAAAGCAAGGTGTACATGCCGGAGGCGTCTTCCGCATCGGTCCTGTCCAACGCCCACTCGCCCATCAACCATCCGGCATTTGGCCCAAGTGCGATCCACATTCGGTTGACAAAGGTCAATGCGCCCATCGTCTGCTTGTCAGGGTAGCTCGTCTTGTACCGTTGCAATGTGGCGCCATGCCCATAGGTCACCCCCGACTTGCCGATGAACATCAGGGAATCGCTCTTCAGGTAGCCATCCATGAATCCATCAAGGTCTCCACGGTTCCAGGCGCTCTGTTGAGATTCCATGATGCGTGCGACTTGATCAGGCATTCCGTCCACCTGAAGTGCAGAAGCGCCTGCCTCTTGGCCCCAACATGAACTGGAAAGGGCCCACACAGCCATGGCTGGCAGCCAGAGGGTCCACTTACACATTGAATCTGAAATGCATGATGTCCCCGTCCTCTACGATGTATTCTTTGCCTTCCACGCTGAGCTTTCCGGCCTCTTTGACCGCCAATTCTGAACCAAGGCTGACGTAGTCGTCGTACTTGGCGACTTCCGCGCGGATGAATCCCTTTTGAAAGTCGGTGTGGATGACGCCTGCCGCTTCAGGAGCCGTGAATCCACGGCGAATGGTCCAGGCCCGTACCTCCTTTTCTCCCGCCGTGAAGTAGGTCTGCAAATCGAGCAACGCGTAGGCCGATCGGATGAGTTTGGCCACACCTGGTTCTTCAAGGCCCAAATCGGTCAAAAACATCTCACGCTCTTCGGGATCGTCGAGCTCGGCAATGTCAGCTTCGATGGCCGCGCCAAGAACGAGGACACCCGCACCTTCCTCCGCCGCCACTGTCCTGACACGTTCCACATGTGCGTTGCCGTCCACCACAGATGCCTCATCTACGTTGCACACGTACAAAATGGGCTTGGACGTCAAGAGCTGCATTTCCTTCATCAAAGGCTCTTCGAACTCCTCGAGTTCCAAACCACGTGCACTCTTTCCCTGTTCCAAATGCTCGACCAGCCGAGAGAAAAACGTCATTTGTTTGACGGCGTCTTTGTCTCCTGTTTGTGCGGCCTTCTTCACTTTGGCCATTCTGGTTTCCACCGTCTCGAGATCCTTCAATTGCAACTCGATGTCGATCACTTCCTTGTCTCGAATGGGATCGATGCTGCCGTCGACGTGCACAATGTTGTCGTCGTCGAAGCACCGCAGCACGTGAAGAATGGCGTCAGTGGTTCGGATGTTGCCCAAAAACTTGTTGCCGAGCCCCTCTCCTTTGCTCGCGCCTTTCACGAGACCTGCGATGTCGACTATCTCCACCGTGGTTGGGATGACATTTTGCGGCTGCACGAGCTCGGCAAGTTTGTTCAATCTCGGATCCGGAACCGTGATGACCCCCAAATTGGGTTCAATGGTGCAGAACGGAAAATTCGCGCTCTGGGCTTTCGCATTGGAAAGACAGTTGAAAAGGGTGGATTTCCCGACGTTGGGCAGACCAACGATGCCACATTGCAAGGCCATGTTGTGATGTTCTTATTGAGGTCCACAAAGGTAGCAAGAGCGCGCGCACTTCACGGAGTTTGTGGTTTTCCAAAGTTTATGCACATGCCCCTTCCGCCCCTCTCACTTCAGGTAATTTTGGCGCATGAACACCCCCCAACTTTCGAGCCTCGCGACCCAGGTGCGTCGCGACATTGTGCGAATGGTCCACGCCGTGCAAAGCGGGCACCCAGGCGGATCGCTCGGATGCACTGATTTGTTGGTGCAATTGTACTTCGACACCATGACCGTGGACCCATCCGCCTTTGACATGGATGGCGCGAACGAAGATCTATTTTTCCTGTCCAACGGCCACATCAGCCCCGTATGGTACAGTGTTCTGGCACGACGGGGATACTTCCCTGTGTCCGAGCTGAGCACATTTCGCAAGCTGAACAGCCGGCTCCAAGGGCACCCTGCCACCGAAGAAGGTCTGCCAGGCATACGCGTGGCTTCCGGATCGCTTGGGCAAGGCCTCAGTGTGGCATTGGGGGCCGCGCAATCGAAAACCCTGAGGGGCGACAACTGCTGGGTCTATTCCCTGCATGGCGATGGAGAGTTGCAGGAAGGCCAAATTTGGGAAGCGGCCATGTACGCGGCACACCACCGAATCGACAACATCCTGTCCTTCGTCGATTGCAACGGACAGCAAATTGACGGAAGCACGGATGACGTCATGTCGCTGGGAGACCTTGCCGCCAAATGGAGCGCCTTTGGTTGGCGTGTGCTCTCGTGCGATGGCCACAGCTTCGAGGCCCTCCAAGAGGTGATTTCTGAAGCCCACGGACACCGAGGGTCTGGCATCCCAACGGTGGTTCTGATGAAAACCGAAATGGGAAAAGGCGTGGATTTCATGGAAGGAACCCACAAGTGGCACGGCATCGCACCGAGCGATCAACAGCTGCAAGACGCACTGAATCAACTTGAGTCGACGTTGGAGGACTATTGAACCTCCTCCAAGACAACCAGCCATGTTGAATTTCGTCCTTCGCCATTCTGTCCTTTGTCGGGTTGGAAATGCCATGGCCCTGATGGCGCTTGTGTCCATGTCTTTGTGCGCGCAGGTGCAGACTGAGGGCGAGGACATCCCCACGCGCATTTTGTTTGTGTTCGACGCCTCCAACAGCATGAACGCTTTTTGGGGTGGAAGCCGAAAGATTGAAACGGCGTCCAATCTCCTCAGTCAAACCCTCAAAGAATTGCATCACAGCGACGGACTTGAGCTGGGGCTCAGGGTGTATGGCCATGGCACCAAACACGTTGCTGGTCAGCAAGACTGTGACGACACCGAGCTCTTGGTGCCGTTCAGTTCAGCCAACAACCTCATCATCAAGCAGACCCTCGGCCGAATCAGGGCTCAGGGCACCACGCCCATTGCTCGGTCTCTTGAAATGGCGGCGGATGATTTTCCCGACGACAAAGGACGAAATGTCATCATCCTCATCACAGACGGCATTGAAGCATGCGACGAAGACCCATGCGCAGTCAGCCGTGCCTTGCAAGCCAAGGGCATTGTGGTCAAGCCATTTGTCATCGGCATGGGCATCGACGAGGACATGGTGGGAAAATTGGAATGCATCGGGAATTTCTACGATGCCTCCGATCCAATCGCGTTCGAACACATCTTGCAATTGGTCCTTGAACAAGCCTTGCACAACACCACATTGCACATCGATCTCCTCACTGGAGAAGGAAATCCGGGGGTGACCGATTTGGCCTATTCGTTCACCGATTTGTGCACTGAAAGCCACGACCCTCAGTACGTGCATACCATGCGCTGGGGCAGCACGCCCGACACGTTGTATGTCGACCCTCTCCCCACCTATGCCCTGACGGTCCACAGCCTGCCCCCACGTCGTCTTGATTCTCTGCGGCTTCAACCAGGGACCCACAATGTCATTTCCGTCCCAAACATGGGTCAAGGGCATTTGAGGCCACAATTCGCCCGCGGCATCCGGACCGATTACGATTTGTTCGATGTCGAATGGAGAGTCGCTGGCGAATGTGCTCCCTTTTTTGCAAGCCCCATTGACCAGGAATTGAGGCTGTGTGCAGGGGAATACGACTTGCTTTTCCCCACCCATCCCCCAACCTTGGTCGAGGGCGTGGTTGTGCGGGAGGGCATGCGGGATTTGGTGGAGATTCCTGGGCCAGGATCCCTGGTGATCCAAGCTGCAACCACAGGATTTGCCGTCATTCTAAATTCGTCTTCCTTGGAGTCTGTGCTGCATTTCGAACCAGGCCAACTCAAAGGACAGCACACCCTACAGCCTGGAGACTACACCCTCGTGTTCCGGGCAAGAAACGCCCGAGGCACCCTGTACAGCATCAAAGAGCATTTCACCATCACCTCTGGAAACACCACCAACCTCAACATCCATGGTTGACACACAACACATCACACTCGATCCTCAATCCTCCAAAGACACCCGCTCAGGGTTTGGGCAAGGACTTCTCGAAGCCGGTCAAGAAAACGACAAAGTCGTCGGCCTTTGTGCGGATTTGACGGGGTCACTCAAGATGAATGCCTTCAAGGACGCGTTTCCAGATCGCTTCTTCCAGGTCGGCATCGCCGAAGCCAACATGATGGGTGTGGCCGCAGGAATGACCATCGGTGGCAACATCCCATTCACTGGAACCTTTGCGAATTTTTCAACTGGACGGGTCTACGACCAAATCCGACAAAGCATCGCGTACTCCGAGAAAAATGTGAAGATTTGTGCGTCACATGCCGGATTGACACTGGGCGAAGACGGCGCGACGCACCAAATCCTCGAAGACATCGGGATGATGAAAATGTTGCCCAACATGACCGTCGTTGTTCCCGCCGATTATGAACAAACCCGGCATGCGACACTGGCCATCGCAAAGCACCACGGGCCAGTCTACCTCCGTTTTGGCCGTCCCAAAGTGCCGGTGTTCATCGACCCTGAGGCGCCCTTTGAATTGGGGAAAATTCAGCGGATTGTATCAGGGTCCGATTTGACCATCGCCGCCTGCGGTCATTTGGTGTGGGAATCGGTCCAAGCCGCGTTGCGTCTCGCCAAGGAGGGCATTCATGCTGAAGTCCTCAACGTCCACACCATCAAACCTCTGGATGAACAAACCTTGGTTGAATCGGCCCGCAAAACAGGCGCCGTATTGGTGGCGGAAGAACACCAGAGACTCGGCGGTTTGGGCTGCAGTGTGTCCCAAACATTGGCCACCCATTGCCCCACTCCCATGGCGTTTGTGGCAGTGGAAGATCAATTCGGGGAAAGCGGAACTCCTGCCCAGTTGATGAAGAAGTACGGCTTGGATGCCGACACCATTGTTGCCAAGGCGAAGGCGCTTTTGGGCAAATGACGCTGAAAAGCGGGCGTCAGGCTGCGGGAACATCCAAAGCCGCGATGGCTGCATAGAGCTTTTGGGCAAGCGCCTCGGACGCCGGAGTCAAAGGCAAGCGAACGTGAGGTTCACAAAGGGCCAAATGACCCATCGCGGCCTTGATTCCAGCTGGATTGCCTTCGTCGAAAAGGAGTTTCATCAATGGGCTGAGCAGCGCATGGGCTGAACGGGCGTCATGCATTTGGCCAAAGGCCGCCTGTTGAATCATGGCCGACATGGGTGCAGGCAACATGTTGCCAAGCACAGAAACCACACCATCCGCCCCCATGGCGACTGTGGGCATGGCAAGTGCATCGTCCCCTGACCACACCCCAAATCCCGAGGGTCGGCCTGCAAGGATCGCTCCAATTTGAGCCAAATCTCCACTGGCCTCTTTGATGCCTACAATGTTGGGGTGGCCAGCCAAAGAGAGCACCGTGTCGGCCGCCAAATTGCATCCAGTTCGTCCAGGCACATTGTACAACATCACAGGATGAGGGGCCACATCGGCCACAGCCTCGTAATGCAGACGCAGACCCTCTTGGTTGGGCTTGTTGTACGATGGGGTCGCCACGAGAAAGGCAGCGATGCCGTCGTCTTCCCAGCTCTGAATCCTGTCGCACAATTCCGTGGTTGAATTTCCCGTCACTCCCACGACCACAGGCAATTTTCTTTCCGTCACTTCCAGTACGAAATCCACAACCCTCCTCTGTTCTTCCGCCGTCAATGTCGGCGTCTCCCCCGTCGTGCCCAAAACCACGAGAAAGGATGTGCCCCCTTCAATCTGCCGCCCCACGATGTTTTGCAACGCCGGAAAGTCGATTTGGCCTTGTGCGTTGAAGGGAGTGATCAAGGCCACGCCAAGGCCTTGCAGTGAAGAAGTCAATGGTGTCATTGCAAGTCTATGTTTTGGAGAAAATCCAGTGTCCGTCGGGTGTGTTCTCGCCACTCTTCCATCGGGTCATGAAGGATGACATCCACCTCGTCCATCTCTTCAGGACGCGCGGACTGTTCCCGCACAATACGGAGGTCGAGATCGTCGTTCCATTCGTCATCTTCGACGCCAACCTTCATGCTCGCCATGCTTGCTTTCACAATGAACTTCAGTGGCAAGACAGGGTCGATTTCAAGGTCAATCAAAATGTCAAATGGGGTGTCGACGAACGCCTCGAATTCCTTGACAGGCCATCCGTGCCAATTCAAGTCGCTTTTGCAGAAGTAACCCGAATCGAGCTTTTTCACCAGCCACGTAGGTGTGTCTTTCGTCTCCTCAGACACAAAACTCATCATCCCCACCCTTCGCACGCCAAACTTCTCCTTCAGCGTTTTTGCGAGGTCCTTGATTTCTCTGAAGTGCGCGTGATCTCGCTCCAAGTACACCAAACCCACACTTTGGGCCTTGTTTAACGAACATCCCTTCCTTTCGCGCTCAGACCGTGGCATGCGGCCAAGGCGCCACTTGAATATGAGTTCCTTCCAAGACACAGTCAAAAATAGTCGGCCGGTGCGGAGGACGGACATGGATGCTTGCCCAAAACCTCTCAAAGTTTCCCACATGGATTGTGGTTCCATCCACTCTTGGCACGATTCATGATTAGCTTCGTGACCATGACCCTCAAATCCCTTCACATGTTCAAACAACTCTCCTCCCTCGCTTTGCTCCCTGTTCTTCTGCTGGGAGTGTTGTCGCTGCCCGCATGCAACAGCATGGAAGGCACCAAGGTGAAAACCCCCTTCGATGGCAAAAAGTACATGTCAGACGCGCGGCACTTTCGCGCTGTTGGAATGGGTCAAAGCAGCAATTTGACCATTGCCAAAAACAAAGCCCAAATGGACGCAAAAAGGTCGCTCGCGCAGCAAGTCCAAACGAACTTGCAGGTCGTGACTGACGCCTATGCCCAAGAAATGGTGGGAAACCAGGCCGCTGAGGCCATTGAGCGTTTTGAAACGCTCGCCCGTGAAGTCACGAACACCACCATCGGCGATTTGCGTGCACTAGGCGAAGAAGTCCGACAGATGGACAACAACACCTTCAAAGTCTACACGGCCATCGAAGTGAAAAAGAAGGCCATGATGCGGTTCCTCCGCACAAAAGCAAAAAACGACACCAAGATTGCAGAGCTTGTGCGCGCCCAAATGGTCATGGTCTTGGACAAGGAAATCGAACGCCTCGAGTCAGAAGAAGAGTAACACTCGAACTTGCCATCAAGCCGATTCTTTGGCTTGACAATCAAGCAATCACAGGCCAAACTTGGTTCTGAACTCTTTTTGGAATTTGGCCATCTTGGGTGCAATCACTGCACGGCAATACGGCGCTTCTTTGTTGAGCTCGTAATACGCTTGATGGTAATCTTCCGCAGGATAAAATGCCTCAAATTCCTTCACTTCGGTGACAATGGGGTTGGGCCAGTCTTTTTGGGCTTTCGCCAAAGCCTGATCAATGGCAGGCCGTTGTGCCTCATCGTGCCAATAGATGGCACTTCGGTACTGGGTGCCAACATCGGCACCTTGTCTGTTGAGAGTGGTCGGGTCATGCGTGGCAAAAAAGACCTCCAAAATGTCCTCGAGGGAGACCAACGAAGGGTTGTAGGTCACCTTGACCACTTCTGCATGGCCTGTCCGACCCGTGCACACCTCTCGGTATCCTGGATTCTTGATGAAGCCTCCTGAATACCCCGATTCCCCAGAAACCACGCCTGGAATCGATTCAAACACAGCTTCAACACACCAAAAGCAACCGGCGCCAAGGGTGATGGTGTGGGACGTGGTTTGGGCGGACAAATCTTTGGGAGCCATGCTGAACAACATTGTGACCAACATTGAACCCATCAATGCCAGTGGAAACATCAAAATTCTCATGCTGCAAGTAAGCCGATCCGCAGACAGCTGCAGCATCCTTGACAGATTTTTGGATCAAAGGCCACTGACCCGGTATCGGAGAAAGCACGTTTGCAACGACAGCTCGGGTTGAGACCCTTCCCATAGGGCAGATATGTCGCCCGTCCGGAACCCGATTTCCCATCCATTTTCCAAGCTGACGCGCGTGGAAGCTGGGAATCTCAAGACGTCGCCCGTGCCCTTTTGGATTCCCGTTTCGAGAATCCAAGCCCCCGTGATGCGCACCCCGCCCGAAATGCCACCCGTCCAACCACCGTTGGACAAGGCTTCTTTGTTGCGCACAGTCATGTTTCCTGCCAAGACCACCGGTCCCACAGGCCTGAACCCGGCGCCAAAGGCAAGCAGCGGAAGATTGGACACTTTGCGTTGCGCTTCTTTGCTGGTTTGGAACCAAAAATCGGCGTCGAACAAGTCAATGGCACCTGTCAACCAAGAGTCAGGATCAATCGCACCATCCGAGGATCCGAAGTCGGTCAAAGACACGTCGATGTTGTTCACTTCATATTCCTGGCCGTTCCATGTCATCCTGCCGATGTCAACCACAGAAGCGGAAAACCACAGTCCATCGCTGCGCGACAGCACCGCACCGACATCCAATCCCCAGCCAAAACCA
>JAYZBB010000089.1:0-11154 GCA_036339415.1 Bacteroidota bacterium
CATGAAAACCAGTGCTTTTCAGTCTGAAACCCGCGTAAATGCTTGGATTTTGGGGTAAAAATACCTATCTTGCCTTCTCGTTTCACCATGACATAATCATAATGAGCAAGCCACGCGTCCTTTACATTTCTCAGCACCTCACGCCGTATCTCCCAGAAACGACGATGAGTCACGTCTCTCGGATGCTTCCTCAAGGCACCCATGAGAAGGGCAAAGAAATCCGCGTGTTCATGCCTCGTTTTGGAAAAATCAACGAGCGCCGTCACCAGCTGCACGAAGTGATTCGTCTCTCTGGGATGAACCTCAATGTGAACGACACTGACCACCCGCTGATCATCAAGGTGGCTTCCATTCCATCTGCCCGAATTCAGGTGTACTTCATCGACAACGACACCTACTTCAAGCGCAAAGCCGTGCTGGAAGATGCAGACGGAAACTTCTTCCCAGACAACGATGAGCGCAGCCTTTTCTTCGCCCGCGGGGTGTTGGAAACCGTGCGCAAATTGGGTTGGGCTCCAGACATCATTCACTGCAGCGGATGGATGACCAGCTTGGTCCCTCTGTACCTCAAGCACGTGTTTGCCGACGAGCCTTACTTCGACAAAGCCAAGATTGTCTACCATGCGTACGACGAAGGTTTTGAAGGTGCCCTTGACTCTGGCATGGCAGCCAAAGCGGAAGCCCACGGCATTCCGGCAGAAGCCCTCACGAGCATCGCTGAGCCCACATTCGACAACCTGAACGCTTTGGGCATGCAGGGCGCAGATGCTGTGATTGTTGGGTCGGAGAATCTGACCCCTGCCTCTCAAGCCGTCCTGGCGGGGTTGGACAAACCCATCATGCCATACAGCGGCAGCGAAGGGTTTGTGGCTGAAATCAACGCCTTCTACGACGAGATGCTTGAGGGAAAAACTGAGGCTGTCGCGGAGTAAGGGACGTTCTTGCTGAACTTCGCGCCCTCATGAAGAGGTCTGATTTCCGCATCCACCCTACAGTCTGCATTGCATTTGGATGCTTCTTGGCACTCTTGACCGGGTGCACCAAACCCGAGACGGACATCGGTCTCGGCCTCCAGCCTGCGTCAGAACTGTTGAACGCAGTCACTGTAGACACTGTCACCGTGCGCATGGCGACGGTGCTTGAGGACAGCTTGGAAACGGACCGGCTCAGCACCGGTCTCATCGGCTCAATGGACATTCCTGGGTTGACCCGGTTCACGGCATCGCTGGCAACGCAGCTCCGCTTGTCGGCAACCGATGTGAATTTTGGCGAAAACGCCGTGGCCGACAGCATGTACTTGTTGTTGCGGACCACTGATGATTTTTACGGCCGCGATGGACTCATCGACCTCTCTGTGCAGCCATTGTTGGACTCCCTGTCGCTGGACGGTTCATTGCACTCCAACTTGGAACCCCTCACCACCGGAGAAGAATGGGTGTCGTCCGAGGTGTTTTCTCTCCCCTTAGCGGCCGACAATGTGGTTGCTGTCGGTGAGGATTCCACGGTCGCGGCCTTCAAAGTTCCGCTCAGTGTGGAGCGAGCTCAAGACATTCTTGACCTGGATCCCTCGTCGTTGAATGGCAACTCCGCTTGGTTTGAAACCTTGCCTGGATTGCTCATTCGTCCGTTGCCATCGTCGATCGGTGAAGGCGTTGCCGCACTGGACATCAACAGTGGGTTGAGTGTCATGAGGCTGCACTACACCAACAGCACTGAATCGGCCTTTTACGACTTCCTCATCTCTCCACTGAGTGCGCGCGTCAACTTGTTCAACCATGACTTTTCCGGGGGAGCCCTTGCAGACCTGGTTGGGAACAACCCTCTCGACGAATTGCCAGGCAATGAAAAGGGATATGTCATCTCCGCGGCGGGAAGCAAGGTTCGCCTAGACTTTCCTCACCTCGAGGAGTTTGAAGATGAAGAGGGCAACATCCCCACAGTGTTGAAGGCTGAACTTGTGGTTCCCATCGCAGAGGTGGCGACATACAAGCCGTTGCCAACCCAAGACCAATTGTTTGTGTTGCTCGAAAGCGCCAACGGGAGTGTTGTGTCGACTCCGGATCAAAACGCCCCCATTCCGGTGGGTGGAGAAAAGGACCTAGCCAGAGACGCCTACGTGTTCAACTTGACAAGCACCGTGCAATCCATGATGAAGGGTGATTTGCAAGGCCGCGCACTGTACCTTGTGTCCAGCAGGGCTGGCATTTCAGTGTCCCGGGTTGAGCTTCAAGGCACCGGCACGGAGAACCCCACCCGGCTTGAATTGACTTTTGGCCTTTAACCCAACCTAGACCAAACGCACATGTGCGGCATTGTAGGATACCTCGGACCTCAACCTGCGTACCCCATTCTGATTGACGGCCTCAAACGCCTCGAGTACCGCGGCTATGACAGTGCAGGCATCGCCACCCTTGAAGGGGGCAACGAACTTCGGATAGAGAAAAAACAGGGCAAAGTCGCCAATTTGGAGGGCCATGTCGGCGCCCAAGAGCCCACCGGCACCGTGGGCATTGGACACACTCGATGGGCCACGCACGGGCCTCCGAGCGACGTCAACGCCCACCCCCATGCAGGTGGAAAAGGCCGAATTGCCCTCATTCACAATGGCATCATTGAGAACTATGAAGCCCTGAGAGAGGTGCTCACCGACAGGGGCCACAACTTGGTCAGCGAAACGGACACAGAAGTTCTTGCCCACTTCATTGAAGAAGTCCAGTCCTCCACAGGCCTAGACCTGCCAGATGCTGTGAGGACCGCCCTGAAGGAAGTGGTGGGGGCATACGCTTTGGTCGTCATCGATGCCGCCCATCCCGACCGTTTGATTGCCGCGCGCAAATCCTCCCCTCTTGTCATCGGCGTGGGAGAAGACAATGCTTTTTTTGTCGGCTCCGATGCGACCCCCATCGTGGCGCACACCAAAAACGTCATTTACTTGGAAGATGAAGAGGTCGCCACCATGCATCGCAGCGGCGAGTTGAAGATTCGAACCATCGGAGACACCATTGTCACCCCTGAGATCCACGCCATTGAAATGGAGATGGCCTCCCTCGAAAAAGCCGGGTACGACCACTTCATGCTCAAGGAGATTTTTGAGCAGCCCAAATCCATCCGCGATTCCATTCGCGGCCGCCTCCGTTTGCACGCTGGAGAATCAACCATCTCTGGGATTGACAACCACTGGGACGTTTGGTCGAAGGCTGACCGCATCCTGATTTTGGGTTGTGGCACGAGCTGGCATGCAGGATTGGTTGCCGAATATTTGTTCGAAAGCCTTGCCCGCGTGCCTGTTGAAGTGGAGTACGCTTCTGAATTCCGATACCGCAACCCCATCATCAGGCCCTCGGATGTCGTCATTGCCGTCTCTCAAAGTGGGGAAACGGCCGACACCCTTGCCGCCATCCGACTTGCCAAGGAACAGGGTGCACATGTGTTTGGGGTTTGCAATGTCGTGGGTTCAAGCATCGCAAGAGAAACCCACTCGGGTGCGTACACCCATGCTGGGCCAGAAATCGGCGTTGCCTCCACCAAGGCATTCACAGCCCAAGTGGCGGTGCTGACCATGTTGGCCATGCACCTCGGGCGGCGTTTGGGCCATTTGGAGGACCAGCCATTCATGAGGCTGATGACAGGGTTGGACAACATCCCTGGTTTGGTCCAAAAGGTCCTCGACAACGCCGGGGTCATCGAGCACATCGCCGACCAATTTTCCCAAGCCGAAAACGCCCTTTACCTCGGACGTGGATACCAATTTCCCGTGGCGCTTGAAGGGGCATTGAAGCTGAAAGAAATCAGCTACATCCACGCAGAGGGCTATCCTGCGGCTGAAATGAAGCACGGCCCCATTGCGCTTATCGACGAAGCCATGCCCGTCGTGTTCATCGCAACGCAAGATGAGGTTTACGAAAAGGTGGTCAGCAACATTCAGGAAGTCAAAGCCCGCGGGGGACAAGTCCTGGCCATTGTCACAGAAGGAGATAAAAAAGTGCCCTCTTTGGCCGACCATGTGCTCGAGATTCCCAAGGTGGACGATGCCTTGGCGCCCCTGCTCACGGCCATTCCCCTCCAACTCCTGAGTTACCACATTGCCCTCAAACGTGGATGCAACGTGGACCAGCCTCGCAACTTGGCCAAAAGCGTCACCGTGGAATGAACCCTGTCATTGGTGACCACAAAGCCACAGAATTGGCGGCTGACTTGCACCAAAAATCAATCTTGGTGAAGCGATTTTGCTGAGTTTCCCTAGTTCTGTGCTTTCTTGCAATCGCAAAACCTAGAAAATTCATTTTCAGTCATGAAAAAACTGTTGTTTACCCTTGCCGCACTAGGCGTGGCAGTCACCTCGGCCCAGGCACAAAAGCAAATGGGCGACGAGCACAACATTGAAGTTTCCTTCAATCCGCTCAACTTCGCTGGAAACCCCATTGATGCCTCTGTCATCAAGTACCGGAAATTCTTGGACGACGATGCTGCTCTCCGCGTCACGCTTGGCATCAGCAACAACTCCAACAAATTCTTGGTCGTGCCTGAAAATTCATTGGGCACAACCGTGAACACGGACAACCGCATCACCCACAACGACCTTTTCTTGACCAACAACGAATCAGGACTCGCCATTTCTCTCGGTTACGAGAAGCACTTCCGCGGAACGGACAACCTGTCCCCCTACGTTGCCTTCGCAGCGGGGTACTCTACCAACTCCATCACCCTCACCCGCGACCATTTCAGCGCCATCTCCTTCACCAACAACCCAGAGGACGAAGATTTCCTGAATGGAACCAACTGGATTGCGGAGACGCGTCCAGAAAACTGGGACTACTGGAGCTACACCAACGACATCACGTCAAACTCCATCAACGTTGACTTGTTGTTCGGTACCGACTACTACTTCAACGACGCCATTTACGTTGGCTTTGAAGCGGGACTCCGCTTCACTCGCACCTCAGGTGTGACGTCGAGCATCACTGCAAGCAACGCTGCTGCCTTCAACATGTACTTCGACGGCGGCCAAGGGAATGACACCTCTGGAGATCAGAACGACTTTGTTGTGAACACCGGTCCTAATGACGATCCTGTATGGGACAACGGCCAGGCTGTGAACTACACCATCAACGGTGAGCCATGGAACTCTCAGCAAGACTACGGTCTCGTAGAAGCAATCGACGCTTTGTGGAGCGATTGGGGTGATCAGCAATCCTCCGACTTCGATGAAGTCAGTGATTCTGCCCGCAACGCTTACTTCAACGGGTCCAACTACTTCGGCATGTACTCGACTGGCATGCTCCGTCTTGGGTTCTTGTTCAACTAAGAACAACCCCTTTCGACTTTTGCAGAAAGGCGCCCATGTGGCGCCTTTCTTCGTTTCTTGTGGTCATGCGGTGTGTGTTTGAATGGCAAGGATGCGTTCGTGAGGCCGACCTCACCAAACCGGTGGACCTCAGTTTGGTGTTGGCCGGCAACGGAAAACCCAACCCTTCCGCATGGTATGTCGCCCCACCCTCCATGACGCCAGTTCGAGGAGATGGTTTTGTGGGTGCCGTTGCGGAAGGGGGCAGCGTGAACTTCAGAGACGTGGCATTCAATCCTCATGGCCATGGCACCCACACCGAATGTTCCGGTCACATCACCACCAAGGTGCATCCCGTTGACCCCCTGTTTCGAAATCAGCCTGCCCACATTCCATGTCAGTTGATCACGGTCCAACCTGAGGAACGCGACGGCGACCTTGTGGTGGATGCCGGTTGTCTGAGTGGGCTTGATGCCGCGCTTCCAAAGGCCTTGGTGGTTCGCACCCTTCCCAACCACCCAGAAAAGAAGACCAAGCAATGGTCCAATACAAACCCACCCTACTTCACGGTGCGTTTCATGAATGCGCTGGTGCGACACGAAGTGGAGCACCTCTTGGTGGATCTGCCTTCTGTGGACCGAGAGGTGGATGGGGGTCGGTTGGAGGCCCATCATGCGTTTTGGGGCCTGCCCCATGAGCCAAGGCCCCATTGCACCATCACCGAGCTTGTCTATGTGCCCGACAGCCTCTCTGATGGGTTGTACCTCTTGCACCTCGGTGTCGCACCCATGGACAACGACGCTGCAATCAGCAGGCCTGTCCTTTATCCAATTCTTGCCCTTACACCCGAAGTGGAAGGCGCACAGTGAAGACGGACCCCCTTCCAAGGGTTGACGACACCGAAATGGAGCCCTTCGCTGCCTGAACAATGGCCCTGACCATGGCCAAACCCAAGCCCAATCCGTGGGTTTTGGTCGTGAATTTGGGTTCAAAAATCCGCTCCAACCGCTCCTCCACAATGCCTTGACCGTTGTCCATCACCTCCACGACAGCTTCCGATCCCTCAAGGGTGAGGCGAACTTGAACATTCACCTCGGCTCCTGCGTTTGACTCCAAGGCGTTTTGAACGAGGTTGTTGAAGGCGCGGGTCAACCGGGTCCTGTCACCTTGGATTCGAACCTCGCCCGCAGGGGTGTTCAAGCCCACACCCTGGGCCTCATGCAAATAGACCACGTCCTGAAGAAGGGTCACCAAGTCCATGTCCACCAACACCGTTTTGCCGTCGGTCGCCAGCATTGCAAAACCTTCGGCAATGTGGCTGAGCGCGTCGATCTGCTGGATGGTCGTTTGGGTGTAGCGCTGGAGTCTCTCGTCAAAATCAGGTGCCTTGTCTCTCCAGGCTCGTTCAAGATGTTGCGCCCCAAGCTTCAGTGGAGTCAGTGGGTTTTTGATTTCGTGGGCGACCTGTTGAGCCATTTCTCGCCACGCCCCTTCACGCTCCAATGAAGCCCTGTCATTCATGCTTTCCTCCAATTGGGCGAGCAATTCATTGTACGACGTGACCAAGCGGCCTATTTCGTCCCGCCAACGATACTCCAACGAGGTAGACTGCGCACCACGCGCCAAAGGATCCGACTGCATGTCAAAGCTCAGGCGTCTCAGCGGGCCCACAATGCTGTTGGACAGGGAAAAGGCCAGCACACCCACCAACAGGAACAACATCGCATACACAGGCGCCAAACGCCCGAGAAACGCCTTCCAGTCCGCTTCCTCTGCTTCCCTGGGGTCATAATGGACATGGCCGAGCGCAAGCACCTTGCCGTTGGTCATGCGCAATGGCCACACCACCTCGGTGCCACCTCGGACACCCGCCAATTGAGTTCGCCCCTCCCCTTGTGTCGCTGCCTCCAACACATTCGAAGCAAGCACAAGGGCCACCGTGCTGTCTGGTGATCCTGGTCCTGCCGACGTGGTCACCAAACGCCCCGACCCGTCGTACAGCGAAAACGTCAGGCTGTGAACGTCCGCCAGTTCGCAGATTCGGTCTGTGAACACAAGGGCGAGGCTGTCTTGACTCACGGACCCTCCCATCCGTTCAAGCATGTAACTCAGGCTGCGCTGAAGCGCCGCCTCTTTACGCAACAAGCGCTGGGCATTGTATGCCGCCTCTGCATCCACTCCATAACGGTAGGCCACAAAGCCCGTCGCGACCAGGGCACAAACCGCCACGGCCATCATGCCAAGAAAGATGCGGAACCTCAGACCCATGGCCATAAGCTAACCACAAAGTGTGCCAAGAAGTGTCGTTTGAAGGACTTAACCGTCGAGCGCTTCAGAACCCGCCACGATTTCCAAGATCTCCGTCGTGATCGCCGCTTGACGCGCCTTGTTGTATGTGATGCGCAAATCGCGAAGAAGTTCTCCGCCGTTCTCCGTGGCTTGGTGCATCGCAGTCATCCTCGCCCCGTGTTCTGAGGCGTGGCTGTCGAGCAGCACTTTGTACAATTGAACGCGCAGTGCGTTGGGCAACATGCGCTCCACAATTTCTTCTTTGTTGGGCTCAAAGATGTAGTCCACCAGGCTTGCATCGCCTTCAGCGTCGGCATCAGGCAACATGGGCAGGAACGCTTCCTCGGTCGGAAGTTGGACGGCCGCGTTTTTGAATTGGTTGTACGCCAACACCACGCGGTCGTAAGTCCCGTTGGCAAACTGTGCCATGACTTCATTGGATACTTCGCTGGCGTGCGCGAAATCCAAATTGTCAAACAGTGTGGTTGGTGCATCTCCAAACCCCTCAGCCATGGGCCAGTCCATGCGGTTCACCGCGTCCAACGCTTTTTTGCCCAAGGGCAACACGCTGTACGCGTGACCGGAGGCCTCGCATTCCTTCACTGCTTTCGTGATGAGCTTGACCACGTTGTTGTTGAATGCACCACACAACCCCCGGTTGGACGTGATCGCGACAATCAACACGCGCTTGACGTCACGGACTTCGCTGTACACACCCTCACCTTGCTCCAAGCTTGCGCTCACATTGGCCAACATGCCCTGAAGCTTCACGGCGTAAGGACGCATTTGCGTAATGGCATCCTGAGCACGACGCAACTTGGCCGCAGACACCATCTTCATTGCAGAGGTGATCTGCATGGTGTTCTGCACCGAGGTGATGCGTTCGCGTACTTCTTGAAGTCCTCCAGCCATGGCTTACAAATCAGGCGTAACGGGCGGTCATTTCTGCGGCTGCCGACTCAATCACTCCGGTCTCCGCGTCGGTGTATTTGCCCGCCTTGAGCGACGCCAAGGTGTCGGCGTGCTTGTTGCGCATGTAATCGAGGAATTCGGACTCAAACTCGCGGACTTTGTCCACGGGTACATTCTTGAGCAGGTTCTTCGTGCCGCAGTAAATGATGGCGATCTGCTCCTCCACGGGAAGCGGAGAATTCAATCCCTGCTTCAAGATCTCCACGTTGCGCTCACCCTTGCCGAGGACGGCCTTGGTCGCATCGTCAAGGTCTGAGCCGAACTTGGCAAACGCCTCGAGCTCACGGAACTGGGCTTGGTCCAACTTCAATGTGCCTGCAACCTTCTTCATGGACTTGATCTGCGCGGAACCACCCACACGGCTCACCGAGATGCCCACGTTGATCGCAGGACGCACGCCGGAGAGGAAGAGGTTGGATTCCAAGAAGATTTGACCGTCAGTGATGGAGATCACGTTGGTTGGGATGTACGCCGAGACGTCACCTGCTTGGGTTTCAATGATGGGAAGTGCCGTCAAAGAACCACCGCCCTTCACTTTGCCTTTGAGAGACTCGGGGAGGTCGTTCATTTGGGCCGCGATGCTGTCCTCAGCAATCACCTTCGCTGCACGCTCGAGCAGACGAGAGTGCAGGTAGAAAACGTCGCCTGGATAAGCTTCGCGTCCTGGAGGACGACGAAGCAACAAGGACACCTCGCGGTAGGCCACTGCCTGCTTGGAAAGGTCATCGTAGACCACCAATGCGGGACGACCCGTGTCGCGGAAGTATTCTCCAATCGCCGCGCCGGTGAACGGTGCGTAGAACTGGAGCGGCGCGGGGTCAGAGGCGGTTGCAGCCACCACCACGGTGTACGCCAAAGCCCCTGCTTCTTCGAGTGTCTTCACGATGCCCGCCACAGTAGATCCTTTTTGGCCCACAGCAACGTAGATGCAGAACACAGGCTCACCCGCGTCGTAGAACTCTTTCTGATTGATGATGGTGTCAATGGCCACCGTCGTCTTTCCCGTTTGACGGTCGCCGATGATCAACTCACGCTGACCACGTCCGATGGGGATCATGGCGTCGATGGACTTGATGCCCGTCTGCAAAGGCTCGTTCACCGGCTGACGGTAAATCACGCCAGGCGCTTTGCGCTCGATCGGCATGTCGAACGTCTCACCTGTGATCGGACCCTTGCCGTCGATGGGTTCGCCCAGCATGTTGACCACACGACCCAACATGCCTTCACCCACCTTGACCGAGGCGATGGTGTTGGTGCGCTTCGCGGTGCTCCCCTCTTTCAGGTCGCCTGACGGCTCCAAAAGCACGGCACCGACATTGTCTTCCTCGAGGTTGAGGACGATGCCACGAACGCCATTTTCAAATTCGATCAATTCCCCGGACTGCACGCTTGTCAAGCCGTAGATGCGGGCGATTCCGTCCCCTACTTGGAGAACGGTGCCAACTTCCTCGAGTTGTGCTGCACTTGCAGAACCGGCGAGTTGCTCGCGGAGGATGCTGGAGACTTCTGCTGGGTTGATTTCAGCCATCGCTTTGTGATTTTGTCCCGATCAAAATTCGGGCTCGTAATCGTGTTCAGTTAGTTCACGGCCGAGCGCCTGAATTTGGCGCTTGACCGAGGCGTCAATCATCTGATCTCCGAGTTGAAGGATGTACCCTCCAAGGATTTCAGGATCGACCTTTTCAGTCAATTCAACTTCACCCTTGTGGACTTTAGCCACTTGGGCGAGGATGTTGGTGCGGAGCTCGTCGGTCAACACCACCGCAGTGGTGACAGTTGCCGATTGAATGTTGCGAATGCTCCGAAGTTGATTTTGCCCTTCACGCACCATGTCCACCACCAAACCCTCGCGTCCTTTTTGGACCAAGATTTGAAGATAGCTGGAGGTCAAAGAACCCACATGACCCTTGAGCACAACGTCCAGCACGGCTTGCTTTTTGTCGCCCTTCACAATGGGGCTTTGAAGCAAAACGACCAGGTCACGCGACTGCTCAAACAACGCTTCAAGCGTGTCCAAGTCTTTGCCCACCTCATCCAACTCCTTGCGCTCTTGGGCAAGGGAGAGAAGGGCTTTCGCGTAACGTCCGGCAACTCGTGCTGTGGCCATGGCTTAATTCAATGGGCTTTCGTCGATCAACTTTTGGACCAATGCCTGCTGCTTGTCGTCGCCCGAAAGTTCCGTGCGAATCAACTGTTCAGCAATGGTCACCGAGAGCTTGGCCACTTCTGCTTTCAATTCCGCAACCGCGGCCTTGCGTTCAGTGGCGAGCGCTTGACGAGCGCTTTCCGCTTCTTTCGATGCTTCGTCTTTGGCCTTGTTTTTGGCTTCAGCCACCACCTTATCTGCCATTTCACGGGCTTCGCGCAACATGTTGTCACGCTCGGCTCGGGCTTCTTGGAGAAGGCGGTCGTTGTCAGCTTGCAAGGCCGTCATTTCTGAGCGGGCCTTGTCCGCTTCATTCAATGCTGCGGCAATGCTCTCTTCACGCTCCTTCAGGGCAGTGAGGATGGGGCCCCACGCCATTTTGCGCAGGAGAAACATCACCACCAAGAACGCGACGGTGGCCCAAACGACTGTCCCAAATGCGGGTGTCAGAAGCGCATCCATG
>JAYZBB010000090.1:0-14069 GCA_036339415.1 Bacteroidota bacterium
ACACGAACGCAAACACCACGGCGTTGTGGACAGGAGTCCAAAGCGGCCGATTTGCTCGCCTGAGTCTTGGTGACTCTTCCTTTGCGGATGAGCTGCTGGATGGTAGGCATCGTCTAGGTTTGACGTTAATCTATGGGCATAAAAAACATTCCCCCCAAATTCATAAGGGGGTGCAAAAGTAGATGAAACCAGTGAAAAAACAAGGGCTGGAGATAGATTTTTCTTGCGAATTCTCCAACGCCTTCGACGGGTGCCTTTTGAGAGGCGCATGCCCAAAGTTCATGAGCGTTGCACCGCACAACCTTACCTTCGGCATGTGAATGTTCTCCACGATTTGAACGACGCGCAACGAGAGGCGGCTGCGCATGTGGAAGGTCCAATGATGGTCATCGCAGGGGCGGGATCGGGAAAGACGCGTGTGCTGACGTACCGCATCGCCCACATGATGACGCTGGGAGTTGATCCGTTTTCGATTTTGGCCTTGACCTTCACAAACAAAGCTGCGCGCGAGATGAAGAATCGGATTGGCCGACTCGTGGGAGAAAGTGAGGCCAAAAACTTGTGGATGGGCACCTTTCACAGCGTGTTCGCTCGCATCCTCAGGATTGAGTGCGAGCGCATGAATTACCCGAGGAACTTTACCATTTACGACACCCAGGACAGCCGCAGCCTGTTGAAAGACATCATCAAAGGCCTGGGACTTGACGACAAGGTCTACAAGCCTGCGGGCGTTCAATCCAGGATCAGTGCTGCCAAAAACAACCTCATCGACGCCCGTGCGTACGCCGAACACGCAGAGATCCGCTCTGAAGACCAACAATCAGGACGTCCCATGCTCGCAGACATCTATGCGCACTACGAGGTCCGGTGCTTCCGAGCTGGGGCCATGGACTTTGACGACCTCCTGTACAAGATGAATGTGTTGCTTCGGGATTTTCCGGACTTGCTCAACAAATACCAACACCGGTTCAGATACATCTTGGTGGACGAGTACCAAGACACCAACTTCGCTCAATACCTCATCATCAAGCAACTGGCAGCGGCGCACGAAAACGTCTGCGTGGTGGGGGACGACGCCCAAAGTATCTACGCCTTTCGTGGAGCCAACATTCAAAACATCTTGAACTTCAAAAAGGACTATCCTGAGGCAAAGCTGTTCAAACTCGAGCAAAACTACCGCTCCACCTCTCACATCGTGAAAGCTGCCAATTCAGTCATCGCGAACAACCGGGATCAAATCCCCAAAGAGGTTTGGACGTCCAACGCCGACGGCGAAAAGATCAAGGTGTTCCGCGCCACTTCCGACAACGACGAAGGCCGGTTTGTGGCCAACTGCATTTTCGAAGTGCGCGGCCACGACCAATGCCAATACAAGGACTTTGCCATCCTTTACCGGACCAATGCTCAATCAAGGTCTTTTGAAGAGAGTCTGCGCAAGTTGAATGTCCCCTACCGCATCTACGGCGGGCTGTCGTTTTACCAGCGCAAAGAGGTCAAGGACTTGCTTGCGTATTTCCGCTTGACGGTCAACCCCAACGACGATGAGAGTTTCAAGCGCGTGGTCAACTACCCCGCACGTGGCATCGGCAAGACGTCCATGGACAAGTTGATCACCCATGCCGCGAGTGAAGAAATCAGCCTCTGGCAGGCCCTGCATCCCGAGGATGGCATGCCCCCTGCACCTTTGAAGGGCGCAGCATGGAAAAAGCTCAGCGACTTCGTGAGCATGGTGGCCGCGTTCTCCGCAGAAGCCAACCAATCCAACGCCCATGCGGTCGGTCTGGCCATTGCAAAGCGCTCTGGGTTGGTACATGCGTTGTATTCTGACAAGACGCCCGAAGGCGTGGCGCGCTATGAAAACGTGCAGGAATTGCTCAATGCCCTTCAAGGGTTTGTAGAAAACCCGCTCAACGACGAGGCCCAAAGCCTGTCTGACTTCCTCATCGACGTCGCGCTCCTGACTGACGCGGACAACGAGGACGACGACGACAACAAGGTCAACTTGATGACGGTCCATGCCGCAAAAGGGCTTGAGTTCAAGCACGTGCACATCGTGGGGATCGAAGAACAACTGTTCCCATCCCAAATGGCGATGGAAAGTCGGGCAGAACTCGAAGAAGAACGACGGCTCTTCTACGTGGCATTGACGCGGGCCGAGGTGACATGCACCCTCTCCTATGCCCTGACCCGGTTCAAATGGGGTCAGGTGATGCAAGGCGACCCGAGCCGGTTTTTGGAGGAAATCGACGAGACGTGCATCGTCTTGCCTCAGCAATTGCCATCCTCACGTGGGCCCGTGGATTTTGCCCAGGCGCGTTCGCAGTTTCGCCAAATGCCCACAAGCGGCGCACCTCGGTCATTTGGACGTATGGCGAGCAAAGCCAAGCCCAAGCCGCCCACGCAACCTGGAAAATGGTCCAGCCTCAAAGAGACTGCCAAGTCAGCTCCCCCTCCCCCTTCCAGCAATCCATCCACGGATGCGAACAGCCCCAATGCCATGGTCGGAGTGGGCGACACGGTGATGCATGCAAAGTTTGGAAAAGGCAAGGTCGTTGCGCTTGAAGGATCGGCTCCCAACGAGAAGGCCACGGTGTTCTTCCCTTCTGTCGGCCAAAAGCAACTTCTGTTGAAGTTTGCCAAACTCGAAGTCATCGGATGACACGTCAACAACCACCTTGCTCTCGTTTATTCTTGGCCCTCACCTTGTCTTGTATGCCGTGGCTCACCGGGTGCGACTCCGAAGAACAAGTGGTGCGGTTTCAAGTCCGCACAGTGCAATGGGCAGCTCCTTCAGCCACCGCTTCCGACGTGCGGGTGGTGTTGGAAGAACAGCGTCTCAACAACGGGGTCTTGAATGCGTTTTACACGGAGATTGAAGAAGCCACCACAGACGAAAGTGGACTTGTGGAATTGCAAACCGTTCGAAGCAACGTGTTGTCCATTCGCATCAGGGCCGAGAAAGAGGGATGCTTCACCGAAATTGTGGAATTGAATCCTGAAACCCTGACGTCCGGAGACACCCCCAATGACGTCGAGGTTGTGGTCATGCCTCAATGCTTTGTGCAGGCGGAAATTGACAACACCGCATCCCCCTGTCCGGGCAGCAGTGCAACCTATAAATGGACGCCGCGCAACCTCGATGGCGCAGTGAGCGAGGTACGTTGGACTTGCGACACTGACTGGCAAGGGATCGACGATGGAGAGGTGATTTACGAGGGTTGTCTCATTTCAGGAGGGACGTGGTTGTTGCATCGCCGGTATTGGGCGTGTGCGGACAGCACGTTTCTTGACTCTGTATGGTGTCCTGCCGGCGGTGCGGTGCAGCTCGTTCTGGATTGATGCAACTCGGCGCTTGGCGAGGGCGTCCTAGGGGTGCCTCTCGTTAATTTTGATTCCATGACCTGGCAACAACCTGCACGGCGCTCCGCAATCTGGGGCTTCCTCCTCCTGTGTTCCACTTCCCTCTGGGGACAACGGCAAGAGCGCATCCTTCCCAAGGCCATCACACCTTGGGAAATGGAACAGTGGATGTCATCCGGTCAAGATCAACTTCCAAATGGGGCATCGCGAGGCATCCCCACCCCTCCTCAGGGAAGTCATCTCCGAACCGCAGCGGAATGGGAGGAGGTTGAAGTGCTGACCATCACGTGGCGATCTTACCCATGCATCCTCAAACAAATCACGGCAGCTGCCGTGGAGGAATGTCGGGTGGTCATCTTCTCTGAAAATGTCTCAGAAACGGAGGCATATCTGGCAGGGGGGAGCTGTGGAGGGCCTGTGAGTCTGGACAACGTCGAGGTGGTGGGTGCCGAGTCGAACAGCATTTGGATTCGGGACTATGGCGCCAACACGGTCTACACGGAGTTTCACGACGGCAGGGTGCTGGTCGATTGGTTGTATAACCGTCCTCGTCCTGACGATGACGCCATTCCAGACGCCCTGTCTGCGCACATGGGCATTCCCTTGCACAGCACCATCGAAGCCCCTTTCGACGTGATGAGCACAGGAGGCAATTGGATGTCAGATGGGTTCGGAACGGCCTTCTCCTCAGATCTCATCCTCGAAGAAAACTCAGGAGGGCCCGCCATCAGCTGGCAAGGTCAATGGGGAACCTATCCCGAGCACGACGAGACCAGCATCGACGAGGTGATTCAGGCGTTTCACGGTGTGAACACCTATGTCAAAATGAACATCCTCCCCTACGATGGCATCCACCACATCGACATGCACATGAAGCTGCTCGATGAATCCACCCTGCTCGTGTCAGAATACCCATTTGGTGTTGCCGACGGACCGCAGATCGAGGCCAATCTTCAATACGTGTTGAGCAACTTCACCACGCGATGGGGCACGCCCTTTGATGTCATTCGCATCCCGAGCCCACCACAACTCGGCGGTGGGTATCCAGACCAGGGTGGCAGCTATTTGACCTACAGCAACGCCACGTTCGTCAACAACACCATTCTGTTGCCGACCTACTACACGCAATACGACACCACAGCCCTTCGGATTTGGGAGGAAGCCATGCCTGGGTACAATGTCGTGGGCATCGACTGTGATTCCCAGGGAGAGAATTTGATCGCCCAAAGTGGTGCCATCCATTGCATCACGCATTCCGTGGCCGTGGAAGACCCACTCGTCATCAGCCACTTGCCGTTGCGAGACACCGAAGACACGGAGAACAGCTACGTCGTGGTGGCCGACGTGGGCCACCGTTCGGGCATCGAAAGCGTCACCTTGCGCTGGGCGACCAGTCCCGATGGGCCTTGGAACGAGGTGGCGATGACGGCCAACATCGCGCTCTTGCATCTTACCGAGTTTGCCGGAGCCATTCCTGCCCAAGCCGCTGGAACAGAGATTCACTACTACGTGCATGCAGAAGCCACCAGCGGCAAAACGGGCACCCGCCCCATGCCTGCCCCTGAAGGGTGGTGGTCGTTCCGGGTGTTGGGCAATGTGGATGGCCTCGACACCCCAGACGCATCCTCGCCGTGGCGTGCGCTTTATCCCAATCCTGCCAAAGCCATCACATGTCTTGAGTTCGAGTTGCCCACACCAACTCCGTGCACTGTCACCTTGACCAACACCATGGGCCAAACCGTCGCAACTCTGCACGAGGGCACCCTCGCCCGGGGCACGCAGCGCGTGTTCCTCGACGCCTCCACACTGGCATCTGGGCCCTACCTCGTGACGTTGACCACCAGCACAGGTCGTCACTGGAGCAAACGCCTGCTCATCGAACAATGAAGACAACAAAAAAGCGCGCTTTTCACATGGTGACGTTTCCTTGTGTCAGTCTCTTCTGCCCATCAAGCGGAGGAGAAACAAGAACAAGTTCAAAAAATCGAGGTACAACGAGGTCGCTCCCAACAACGCGAGCTTCATGGGCTCCACAGCGCCATACTCAACTCCCGTTGCAATGCGCTTGAGCCGCTGGGTGTCGTAGGCCACCAGCCCTGTGAAGATCAACACGCCACCGGCGCTGATCAGAAAATGAAGCGGGCCGCTTTGCATGAACCAATTCACCACGCTTGCCAAGATGATGCCAAGGAGCGCCATGAAGAGCAAGCTGCCCATGCGCGTCAGGTCCACATGGGTTGTGTAACCTGCAATGGCCATGATGGCAAAGGTGCCAGCTGTGATCACAAACACCTGCGTCAAGCTTCCCATGGAGTAGACGTAGAAAATGCCTCCCAAACTGAGGCCCATCGTCCCTGCAAAGGCAAGGAAAACCAATGCCAGCGACGTCACACTCAGCCGTTGCAATCCGAAGTTCATGACCATCAAAAACGCAAAGGGCGCAAGAAGCAAAACCCATCGGCCCATGCCTTGCATCATGGTGAGGTACAATTCGCTGGCAGCAGCGCAGTACGCGGCGGCGGCCGTCACGGCGAGCCCAGCGACCATCCATGTGAACACCGTCGACATGAACGAGGAGACCGACGTGCTTTCAGCCGCACCCGAATCACTGAACTGGGGTTGTGCGCCACCAAAAATGTTGGGAGGTTGTTCCATGGTTCAAAGATGCACGTTCCCTGTGCTTTCCCACAGGCTTTGACCAAAATTTGGAATTGATGGTCCCTCACGTGCGAGGCTCACTCTCCTCCGTAGTAGTCTGCGTAATTGTTTTCCGTCTCGTACAGCCTGATGTGGTGCAACTGACATCCTCGGGCAGAAATGGGACCTTCCAACTCCTCCCAAATCGCAATGATCAAGACCTCCGTCGACGTTCGCTTGCCCTTCATGAACGGCACGTCTATGTTCAAATTCCGGTGGTCCAATGGCTCCTCAACGTGCTCTTTGATGATGTCCTTCAGGTCCTTCAAATTCATGCAATAGCCCGTGTCTGCTGCCGGGACTCCCTTCACGGTGACGTGCAGTTCGTAGTTGTGTCCGTGCCAGTTGGGGTTGGCACATTTGCCGAAGACCTCGAGGTTTTTGGCCTCATCCCAATCGTCGTTCCAGAGTTTGTGGGCAGCGTTGAATCGTGCGCGACGGGTGACGTAAACGTTCTTCATGGTTTGGATAACCCTTCAAAGGTAGAGGATGTTCCCGTGGAGTACCTTCGCAACATGATTGTGGTAACTGGAGCTGCTGGCTTCATTGGAAGCGTCCTCGCCGTCAGACTGTTGGAAGCGGATTACCGCCAACTTGTGTTGGTCGACGACTTCTCCGTGGAGGCCAAACGACGAAACCACGCACACCTCAACGTCACCGCCCGGGTGGACAGAGGCGACTTTCCCGCATGGCTGAGACGCAACGAAAACCAGGTGCAATTCGTGTTTCACCTCGGTGCCCGCACGGACACGACGGAGCAAGACGAAGCCCTGTTTGACAGACTCAACCTCGAATACACCAAGGACATTTGGAACCTCTGTGTGGAGTTTGGACTTGCCCTCATCTACGCCAGTTCGGCGGCGACCTATGGCGACGGAACCAAGGGCTATGCCGACAGCCACGACGTCGTTCAGGATCTCGAACCGTTGAATCCCTACGGGCGATCCAAAAACGACTTCGACGCATGGGCATTGCAACAGGAACGCAAGCCATACTTCTGGGCGGGATTCAAGTTCTTCAACGTCTATGGGCCCAATGAATTTCACAAAGGCCGCATGGCTTCTGTGGTGCTCCACACGTTCCGTCAAGTGCAGTCAACGGGAGGCATGAAGCTCTTCAGGAGCCACCGTCCCGACTTCGAAGACGGCCACCAAACCCGAGACTTCGTGCACGTGGAAGACGTCTGCAGCGTGCTGCTGCACTTCATGCACAACCGCATCCCGGCCCATTCCGGGCTGTACAACCTCGGCAGCGGCCAGGGCCGAACTTTCCTCGACCTCGTCAACGCCACCTTTCGCGCGATGGAACAACAACCCAAGATTTCCTTCATTGACACGCCAGAAGACATTCGGGACACCTACCAATACTTCACGGAGGCGGATCTCACCAAATTGCGCGCTGTTGGGTACACAACACCATTTCGGTCCTTGGAGGAAGGGGTTGCAGACTATGTCACCAATCACCTCATGCCTGGAGCGACGCGCGCGCCTCGAGAAGCTTCCGGCGGATCTGCTTGAGCTTGACCAAAGCCTCCTCCCGCGTCTTCGCATCAAGCGATGGGCCAAGGTTGGCTGATTGCTTGGCCTGGGCCACAGCTTGGGCCGCCGCTTTGCCGCGTTCACTGGATGCTCCTTTTCTGGCCGTGAGGGCTTTTCTGGCTCCCTCCAAAGTCAACCCCTGCACCTTCACCAAATCGTAAATGCGGCGTATGGCATCGATGTCCTCTTGCTTGTATGCGCGCTTGCCCCGGGCGTTGGTTTTGGGCTGAATTTGCTTGAATTCCTTCTCCCAAAATCGCAACAACGAGGGCTTCACATCGAGCATCTTGGCCACTTCAGAAATGCTGAAGTATCGCTTTTGGATGGGCTGATTCAAAGGCATGATTGTGGAACAAGATAGGGTGAGAACGTCAATTCTTCACGTGCTCAGAACCAACGGCGGAGCTCAATCCAAACTCTGGGATTCATTCTCCGAGGCCGCCAGCATGGCCTCGTACTCCTCCGGGGTCAAGTCATTGAAGAAATAATGACCGGGATTCACTTTCTTGCCGTCTTTGTGAACCTCGTAGTGGAGATGAGAGCTCGTCGACGTTCCCGTGCTGCCAACCAAACCGATGACCTGCCCTCTCTTCACCTTGTCCCCCTTCTTCACCAGCGACTTGCTCATGTGGGCATACAGCGTTTCGTAGCCAAACCCATGACGGATGACAACGTGTCGTCCATACCCCTTGTACAAGCGCTTGACCTTGACCACTTCCCCATCACCGGTGGCAAAAATTTCGGTGCCCTCGGGAGCGCTGAAATCCAGGCCATGATGGAACTTTCGGACTTTGTAGATGGGATGCAGTCTCCATCCGTAACCACCCGCCATGCGGTAGAGGTCCTCGTCGCGCACCGGTTGAATGGCTGGAATGGACTCCAGGCGATCCTCGTATTCCAGAGCCATGGCTGTCACTTCGTCAAGTGACTTGGACTGGGCGACCATCGACCGCTGCAGGGCCGCGATTTGGGTTTTCAAATCTGCAACCTCTTCCGTGTGGACATGACCCCGAAGGTTGATGTGACGGTCCGTGCCTCCCGTGCCTGGATTTCTCAAATGTTCCGGCACAGGCTGAACACCCAAGAGCGTTCTGTACACCGCATCGTCTCTTTTGGCCATGTCCTCCATCGCCGCTTCCATTTCCGCAACATCGCCACGCATGGACTCGAGTTGGCCCTCCAAAAAAGCAATTTCTCTGTCACGCGCTCGGTCTGCTGGTGACTGGAAAACCTGGTCGAACAACCACACGCTGGTGGCACCAATGGCCACTACGGACACAAGACGAATGGCCAATCCGCGAACGATTTCTCTTCGCGTCAACGGCACCTGCTCAACACGCAAGGTGTTGGGGTCGAATCTTCTCCGTGTCCACTTCATGGAAGTGCAAAGGTCGTGATTCTTTCGTGGATTGTCTGCTGTACCTTCACGCTGCAATTCGGAATCCCATGGAATCACGGCGCATTCGACAGACTTTTTTGGACTTTTTCAAGGAGAAAGGACACCAAATCGTACCCTCTGCACCCATGGTGGTGAAAGACGATCCCACCTTGATGTTCATCAATGCAGGCATGAACCCTTTCAAGGATTTGTTCTTGGGCAACCAGCCCGTGGAGCATGCCCGAATTGCCGACACCCAGAAATGCCTCCGCGTCAGCGGAAAGCACAACGATTTGGAAGAAGTTGGCGTGGACACCTACCACCACACCCTCTTTGAAATGCTCGGCAATTGGTCGTTTGGGGACTACTTCAAAGCCGATGCCATTGACTGGGCATGGGAATTGCTGACCGACCGCTATGGGTTGGACCAAGGGCGTTTGTACGTGACCGTCTTCGGCGGGGATGAGGGAGATGGCCTCGAGGCAGATGTCGAAGCGCGCACTCAATGGTTGAAGCACGTTGCCGAAGACCGCATCCTCAACGCCAGCAAAAAGGACAACTTCTGGGAAATGGGCGAAACGGGGCCTTGTGGGCCTTGTTCTGAAATCCACATTGATCTTCGCAGCGACACGGAGCGCGCCGAGGTCGATGGCAAAGACTTGGTGAACAAAGACCATCCTCAGGTCATCGAAATTTGGAACCTCGTCTTCATGGAGTTCAACCGCAAGGCAGATGGTTCCCTAGAGCCTCTCCCAAACAAGCACATTGACACTGGAATGGGCTTTGAACGTCTGGCGATGGCCATGCAAGGTGTGACCTCGAATTACGACACGGACATTTTCACCCCGCTACTCGACGCCATCTCGAAGGCCTGCGGCAAACCCTATCCGCAAGATGACAGTCAGGAGGCCGTCGCCTTCCGGGTCATCGCCGATCACGTCCGGGCTGTGGCATTTTCCATCGCCGACGGACAGCTGCCATCCAACACAGGTGCCGGTTACGTCATTCGTCGCATCCTTCGTCGGGCGGTCCGCTACGGTTCGTCTTTCCTCGGAATGAACGAGCCCTTCATCCACAAACTCGTGGCCGTACTCGATGCGCAAATGGCAGACACGTTCCCCGAAATCAAGGCCCAGCGCAACTTGATCGAGCAAGTGATTGAACAGGAAGAACAATCGTTTCTCCGCACCCTGGCATCTGGCATGGATCGCCTCGCCGCAGCCACGTCCGGCATGAACAAAGGCGATGAATTGGCCGGAGAGGTGGTGTTTGAGCTTTACGACACCTTTGGATTCCCTGTGGACCTCACCGCCTTGATCGCAAGCGAACAGTCATTGCGTGTGGACGAGGTGGGATTCCAGTCGCTCCTGGAAGCCCAAAAGAACCGTTCGCGGGAGGCCGGCAAAATCACTGCTGACGATTGGCACATCGTTGCCGAGAGCAAGACGTCTACTGACTTCATCGGATATGACCACACCGATGCGAGCGTCACATTGTTGCGTTACCGCGAGGTTACTGCCAAGAAGAAAACGTTTGTCCAAGCTGTGTTCGATCGCTCACCCTTCTATCCTGAGGGTGGAGGTCAAGTCGGAGATCGAGGAACGTTGACTTCTGAAGACGGGACCACATTCACTGTGTTGGACACCAAGAAAGAAAACAACCTCATCGTTCATGTCCTCGACCGTGTCCCGCAAGGCGCCACATTTGAAGCGCAAGTGGATGTGTCTTTGCGTGCCGCGAGTGCGCGAAATCACAGCGCGACCCACTTGCTTCACGAAGCGCTTCGCGAGGTGCTCGGCACCCATGTCGAACAGAAGGGGTCGCTCGTCAAACCCGAGGGGTTGCGCTTTGACTTTTCACACTTCCAGAAGGTGACTGACGACGAACTCGAGCAGATCGAATCCCTCGTTCAAAGTCGCATTCTCGCCAATCACCGCTGCCAAGAACACCGAAACATCGGCATTGCCGATGCGGAAGCGGCGGGCGCGATGATGCTGTTTGGTGAAAAGTATGGAGACACCGTTCGCATGATTGAGTTTGGGTCGTCCAAAGAATTGTGCGGAGGCATCCACGTTCCGGCCACCGGCGCCATTGGGCCCTTCCGAATCGAAAGTGAAGGCGCTGTGGCCGCGGGGATTCGGCGCATTGAAGCGTCGACCGGAGAGTCGGCGATGGCAGCGCAACGTCATGAGCGCACCCAACTTCAAGACATCCGCACCTTGCTCAAAGGCGCGGCGAACCCTGCGTCAGCCATTGAAGATCTGCTGAAAAGCAATGCCAAAATGGCCAAGGACATTGAGGCCTTCCAGCGCGAAGCCGCAGGCAATGTGAAAGGAGATTTGATTGCGGGATTCCAATCCATCCATGGCATCCACGTAAGCGGGGCGATTTTGGACTTGGACGCCAAGAACATCAAAGACTTGGCTTTTCAACTCAAAGCAGAGCACGCCCCGTTCTTTGGGGTGTTTGGCAGCACTTCTGGTGGGAAAGTCACCCTTTCCATTGCAATCAGTGACGATGTCGTCGAGGGTCACAACTTGCACGCTGGCAATTTGGTGCGTGAACTCGCTGCCCACATTGGTGGTGGCGGAGGTGGTCAAGCATTCTTTGCTACGGCTGGAGGCAACAACGCCGACGGACTGCAGGCGGCCATCGATGCGGCCATCGACAAGATCAGAGGTTGACATTGACAAGAAAAAAAGGCTGCCTGGTGGGCAGCCTTTTTTCATGCAAGTTGATGTACGCCTGGTTCGTGGCTCACGCGGCCACCGCCATATCATGGCTGGCACCCTCCGCAGGCTCGGCGAGATTTCCATACACTGGGCCCTCGTACTCTTCCTCCTCGCTCAAACCGAGGTTTAAAATGTAGAACACATTGAACACGCATGCCAAGGCGTAGTCGAGTGTGCTTGACTTGCCAAACGTGTTGGCCAATTCCAAGATCGTTCGAAAGAAAAAGTACAGGTTGAATCCGGGCAAAAGAAAAAGCAGTGCGTGCTTGTCTGGGCGACCTATGATCCTCATGGCCACGATGACGTTGTAACCGGGAACAAACACGGCCCAACCGGGTTGACCGCATTTCACGAACAAACGCCAGTTGCCGGCGAGAGAAATGAGCGCAATGAAAATCGTCCCAATGACGATGTTTTCACTGCCTTTGAATGCGTTGAAAATGTCCATGGCTCTGAGTGTTCGCGTGTAAGACGAACACAGTTTGACACGGTTGCCTACATCTCTCTGAAAATCAACACAAATGGACCAAAAACCTTGCCCTCACTGGCTGTGACATCATTGCAAAATGTGCCCAAACCTCTCGACCAAAACTTTGTCTATGGACGCTCCCTGCGGACAAAAAATGAGCAAGCGTTCCACAGCATTGCGGAGCTCCCGTACGTTGCCTGTCCATGGTGCCTTCTTCAACATGTCCATGGCTGCACGTTCCACTTTGGGAAGTGGGCGTCCTGCCTGTTTGGAGAGGGTTTCCAGGAAATGAGCCACAAGCAAAGGGATGTCGTCCGCGCGCGCTGCAAGGGACGGGACGTGGATGGGCACAACGGCCAGTCGGTGGTACAGATCTTCTCTGAATTCGTTCGATTCAATGGCCCCCTTGAGGTCCTTGTTGGTGGCCGCCACCACGCGGACGTCCACCGCGATGTCTTTGTCGCTGCCAACACGGGTGATTTTGTGCTCCTGCAACGCTCGAAGCACCTTGGCTTGGGCCGAAGGGCTCATGTCGCCCACCTCATCCAAAAACAGCGTCCCACCCTGGGCTTGTTCGAATTTGCCCTTGCGTTGTGACACGGCACTTGTGAAAGCCCCTTTCTCGTGACCAAACAACTCGCTTTCGATGAGCTCGGACGGAATGGCCGCACAATTGACCTCGACAAACGGACCCTCCGACCGCGCCGATTGGTTGTGGACTTGGCGCGCCACCAGTTCTTTGCCTGATCCGTTGGGTCCTGTGATCAACACCCGCGCGCCCGTAGGGGCCACCGTCTCCACCATGGTCAAAATCTCCTTGATGGCGTCAGATGTGCCCACGATGTGATGGGATTGGGCACCGTGGGCTTTTTGGGTCAGGACTTTGGTGGTTTCGACCAACGCCTCACGCTCGAGCACATTGCGCAAGGTGACGAGCACGCGGTTGAGGTCAAGGGGCTTTTGGATGAAATCGTAGGCCCCCTTTTTCAAAGCCGCAACCGCCGTCTCCACGGTGCCGTGTCCCGAAATCATCACGACGGGTGCCGCGACTTTTTTCTTGGCGAGCATGTCCAGGACGTCAAGACCGTCCATTTGGGGCATCTTGACATCGCAAAAAATGGCGTCAAACCGCGTTTTGGTGGCGGCGATGACTCCGTCCATTCCCGTCCCAGCTTCGGCCACTTGGTGGCCTTCATACTCGAAAATTTCTTTGAGGCTTGCGCGGATGGGCGCTTCGTCGTCAATGAGAAGAAGATGGGCCATGGTGAAGAGATTTGTCCTTGGGGCCCAAAGATGGTGCCAAATTCCGCTTCCTCACGCCAGAGGAGGCAGCAACGGCAGTCCGCGTTCGACCCTAGACAGGACGCCTTCGCGCAAGGCATACGGGGCTCGACACATGCTCGTGACACTGCCCTGACTCATCACCCATTGAATCAATGCCGCGCTGTATGGCATGAGATCCACACGCGCCGGATCCATGCCTGGCATCGCCGCTCTGTGGTGGACGTCGCATGTGGTCAATTGCGCACAAACCCGTTCCCAAGCTTGGATAGGAATGAAGTCGAGGCCTGGATGAGGCTCAGGCGTTTGTGCGTGATCCGGTCGTTCGCGCCGCGTACGCGTCCCCACCAAGTCTGCCAAGGTATCGAAGGAGCCACTTGCGCCAACCAACATGGCGGGCTTGAGGGCATCCATCGCCGCAGCCAAGGGCGTCAGCACGTCGTTGAGGAACGGTTGCATCTTGGAAAGACCCTCTTCACCGAGCGGATCACCCCAATTCATCAGCATGTGCAAACGGGCAACACCCACGTCGAAACTTTGGGCCCATTGAATGCCTTCTGCATTCCAAACGATGAATTCCACGCTCCCCCCCCCAATGTCCATCGTCATGCAGG
>JAYZBB010000091.1:0-37315 GCA_036339415.1 Bacteroidota bacterium
AGACGTGCCTCATTCTCTGCACCATAAATACTGCATCATTGACCATGACGAGCCTTCAGCAGACCCAGTGGTAATCACGGGATCGCACAATTGGTCTTCCACAGCAGAGAATGTGAATGATGAGAACACAGTCATTGTGCATGATGCACGTGTCGCAAATCTTTACCACCAGGAATTCAGAGGCATCATAAATGCGATCACAGGTCCAGTCGACGCGCTTGGTGATGAGAGGAAACAGCTTTGGAACATCATGCCCAACCCCGCGCGCGAGCAGGTTTGGGTTCAAGGTCTCGAGTCCACCGACAAGGTCACCCTTCTTGATGCCAGTGGTCGACGCGTCTTGGCGCCTGCATATCGTCGTGGAAGCGCGGTTCAACTCGACCTCGGCATGCTGTCAGTGGGCATGTATCACGTGGCAGTGACGTCTGAGTCTGGTTTGGTCACAACCACGAGGTTGGCAGTACAGTAACGTCATCTGGGGACCTCCCCAATTGAATCCCTGGGTTGTGTGGTGTATTTTCATCACATGGCCCAGGGATTGTTGCAAGAATGGGAAGCGTATGCGCCCGACCACCACGACACGTGGTCTCGGTTGTATGAACGCCAGGTTGACAACCTGAGCGACAAGGCTTCACCTGTGTATCTGGACAGCTTGCGAGCCATGGAGGGTTCGTTGACTTCGGACAGCGTGCCACGCATTGAGGCCATGGAAGCCCAATTGCAAGCGACCACAGGTTGGTCGTTGACGGTGGTGCCAGGGCTGATTCCGGTCCAAGACTTTTTCAAGTTGCTCGCGTCGAAGCGGTTCTGTACGTCCACCTGGGTGCGGCGTCCCGATCAGCTCGATTACATCGAGGAGCCGGACATGTTCCACGACACATTCGGTCACATTCCTCCATTGATGAACGCGGACTTTGCCTCGTTCATGCATCGGTTTGGAGAGATTGGCGAAGCCTTGGTGAAGGCAGGGGAGGAGCGAGCCGTGTTGGGCCTGCAGAGGCTGTACTGGTATTTTGTGGAGTTTGGCTTTGTGCGCGGAGACGACGATGAGCCCCAACTCCTTGGAGCGGGCATAATGTCAAGCTTTGGAGAAACAAACCATGCATGGGGATTGCGGAAAACCTTGAACCCTTTTGAGCTCGAAAAGGTCATGGACACTCCGTTTCGGACCGACGTCATTCAAACGAAATACTTCATGGTTGACGACGTGGTACAATTGCGCTCGTCACTCGATGCATGGTTCCGATCCTTTGATTTTTCGGAGGATGCGTGAGGCGACACTCACATGCATGGGATTGTGTTTGGTTTGGACTGCCTTGGCACAATGCGATGGCATTCGATACCGGTACCGCATTTTTGATCAAGTCGATGTTTCACAGGGTGTCTTTTACGGTGCCAACACTGGGTCGTCCGGCACGAATGTGGAACTAGACATGGACATTTATCGACCGGCCAACGACGTGGAGGTGAACAGGCCTGTGGTCATTCTCGCTCATGGCGGTTTTTTCTTGGCGGGCAGCAACGATGGTGTGGACGTTGTTCCGTTGTGTGAAGACTTGGCAAGAATGGGCTATGTGGCGGCTTCAATCAGTTATCGATTGGGCATTGACAATGTGCTTGATCTGGAAACGTCATTCCAGGAAGCGGTCATTCGGGGTGTGCATGATGCCAAAGCTGCCGTGCGCCATTTCCGCCGGACCCATGCCGAGGATGGGAACCCTTGGGGCATTGACCCGACACGCATTGTCTTGGGGGGGGCATCCGCAGGAGCATTCATCGCGTTGCACGCGGCGTACATCGACGATTTGTCGGAAGTGCCGGATGTCATTGATTTGACACAGCAAGGTTTGGGGGGAGGCTTGGAAGGGTTCAGTGGGAGCCCGGGATATCCATCAGACGTGTTGTCTGTCGTCAACATTTCTGGTGCCATTGGGGACGCCAATTGGATCGAGGCCGGAGACGTGCCTGTTGTGAGCACGCATGGGACATCTGATGGCACTGTGCCTTTTGGAACAGGGACCATTTCCTTCGCTGGTTTGAACGTCATTGACGTTGATGGAAGCTGGCCAATCCACATTCGAGCAGAGGAATTGGAGATGGACCATCGCTTCGTCACGTTTGAAGGAGCGGGTCATGTCCCACACATGACCAACGAGACGTATTACGATTTGACCCGAGCGGCGGTCACCGGGTTCACAAGCCGCCAGGTTTGCCCAACCTACCCAGACATTCAGGAATATTACAACGTGGACGACCCTCCGCAAGTTGGGTGTCCGGGGGATGTGAACGTGGATGGCATCGTAAGCGTGGGGGACTTGCTCATGGTCCTGTCCGAGTTTGGATGTGCACAATCGTGCATCACCGACGTCAACAACGACGGGTCCGTGACTGTCAGTGATGTGTTGGGTTTGCTTGGATTGTTTGGAACTCCTTGTGAGTGAACGCGAGGGACCGCGCGTCCTTGATGTATCCTTGTTTTCATGCAGTTGACCACGTTGGATTGGACCCTCATTGCTGCGTACTTCGCGCTGGCCTTGGGGGTGGGGCTTTGGGCCAGCAAAAAGGCCAAAACCGATGCCGCGGGCTATTTCCTTGCAGGCCGAAACATGCCCTGGTGGCTTCTCGGGGTCAGCATGGTGGCCACCACCTTCAGCACAGACACCCCCAACCTTGTCACTGACCTAGTCCGTCAACAGGGCGTGGCGGGAAATTGGGCATGGTGGGCATTTTTGTTGACAGGCATGGTGACCGTGTTTGTGTATGCTCGGCTTTGGCGCCGATCCGGTGTGCTCACGGACATCAGTTTTTATGAACTGAGGTATGGAGGATCATCGGCTGCATTTTTGCGGGGATTTCGCGCGCTGTATCTCGGATTGGTGTTCAATGTCTTGGTCATGGCCACCGTAAGCTTGGCCGCGATCAAACTTGGCAGCATTCTTCTTGGGTGGCCAGGCTGGCTGACGCTGCTGGTCACCTGCAGCATTACCCTGGCCTACAGCGTTCTTGGAGGATTGCGCGCCGTGATTCTCACCGATTTCGTGCAATTCGTGCTGGCGATGGTGGGGTCGGTTTGGGCGGCATGGTGGATTTTGGAATTGCCGGAGATCGGCGGACTTGCGGGGTTGCTGTCTCATCCCGAGGTGCAACCACAGCTCGCGTTGCTGCCGGATTTGGGCGATGCCGACGCGTGGATCCCCATGTTGCTGATTCCGTTGGCGGTGCAATGGTGGTCAAGCTATTATCCTGGCGCAGAACCTGGTGGAGGTGGTTACATTGCCCAAAGGATGTTCTCTGCCAAGAACGAAGACCACGCAGTGGGTGCCACATTGCTGTTCAACGTGGCCCATTACGCGTTGCGTCCTTGGCCCTGGATCCTGGTGGCCCTCGCTTCCATTGTCATCTTTCCCGACCTCGACTCAATTCAGATGGCTTTCCCCAATGTGGCTGCGGACAAAGTGGGTCATGATCTCGCCTACCCGGCCATGCTTTCCTTGTTGCCATCTGGGCTGCTTGGGCTGGTGACAGCGTCGCTCCTCGCCGCCTTCATGAGCACGATGAGCACCCAACTGAACCTCGGAGCGAGTTACTTGGTGCATGACTTCTATGGGCGCTTCATCAATCCCAAGGCAACGGACCGCGAGCGGGTTCGGGCTGGGCAAATTGCCACAGGCGTTTCGTTGTTCCTGGGCGCAGGACTCGGCCTGACGTTGACCGATGCCGGACAAGCGTTCAATTTGTTGCTGCTTTTGGGAGCTGGGACAGGGGGCTTGTTTCTTTTGCGTTGGTTCTGGTGGCGCATTTCGGCCGCCACAGAAATCGCAGCCATGGTCATTTCCTTGCTGGTGGCGGCGTATTTCACATGGGCGCACGACGCCCTCGCGGCGCAGCCTTTGGCACTGGTTCCAGAACTGTTGGGCTGGCAAAAATTGGTGCTTGGCACAACGGTCACCACGTTCGGTTGGCTTGCATGTGCCTGGTTGCTCCCTCCTGAAAGGGAAGAGGTGTTGCGGTCATTCGTAGCCCAAACAGGCGTTGGCGGCCCAGGGTGGCGTGGTTTTCAACCACCCACACCAACCGGTTCCAACGCCATTGGCAAAGGTCTGCTCCAAGCGTTCTTTGGCTGCATTGCAGTGTATGGCGCCTTGATGGCCACAGGGTCGCTGCTCTACGGTCATGGTGCACGGGCCGGGGTGCTGTTTGTTGTGTCCGGCCTTGCAGCAGGCGCCGTGTTGTTTTTGCACCGTCGTTCATGAGCGAGCTTGCCTCATTCGTGTCGTTCGCGCCTGGAAGGGTGTGCCTGTTTGGGGAACATCAGGATTATTTGGGGCTGCCGGTCATTGCAGCGGCCATTCCAATGGGCTGCCGGCTGGTGGTGGAACCCCAAACCAATGGCCTCTGGACCCTCTCAACGCCAGTACTGGATTTCACGTGGCAATGCCATGTGGACGATGCTGTCAAAGCTCATGCAGAACCCAATCCTGGCCCCGCAGCTTTTCTTAGAGCCGGGTTGCACGAAGCGATGAAGGCTGGCTGGGATGTGCGTTCTGGTGGAGTGGTGACTGGCCATGTGGATTTGCCCGTGCAGGCAGGGTTGAGCAGCAGCTCTGCGTTGGTGGTCGCCTGGGTTCAGGCTTTGGCGCGTGTGGCGGGCGTCGCGTTGACGCCGCACGAATTGGCAGCCATGGCTCACCGTGTGGAAGTACTTCACTTTGGTGAACCTGGGGGGCACATGGACCATGTGGCCAGCGCCGTTGGCGGCACCCTCCGCATTCATCCGAACGGATCCACCACACCGTTGGACAACCTGAAAGATGGAGTGTGGCTGGTCGTGGACACGGGAGAACCCAAAGACACCCGTGGACATCTCACCCGGTGCAAAACCCAGCGGCAGCAACTCGTCTCCGCCCACGGTGGCGCTTGGTGCGCACCTGAGGCACTGCCCGATTGGGCAGGCTTGAGTGAAGCGGAGCAGCGACTTTGGCAGGCCACATGGCGGTCAAAGGCCTTGGAAGAACGCGCCAGTGCCCAGTGGTCCTCTTCCCAGCAATTGGCGGCATGGATGGCCGATCATCACGCGGCGCTTCGCGACGGATTGTCCCTGAGCACATCTCGCCTTGAAGCCATCGGACGCGCGGCCATGGACGCAGGAGCGTGGGGCTGGAAACTGGTGGGCTCGGGTCGTGGGGGGTGTGCCTTGGTTTGGTGTGACTGCGGCAAAACAAGTGCGGTTCATCGTGCGGTCAGACAGGCCGGTGCAAAGGCGTCTTGGACTGTGGGGCCATCCAAAGGCGCCCACTGCCAACCATGGAATCAACCCCAAATGCCAGCCATCGTGCTGGCCGCAGGGCGTTCCTCGCGCATGAAGGCTTTCGGCGCTGACGGACCCAAGGGCTGGACAGTTGAAGAGGTTGAACTGCTGCAAACCAGGTCCAAGGCCATGTTGCCCATTTCTTCTGAAGGCAAGCCTTTCCTCTCGCTGCTGCTTGAACGCTTGGTCGATGAGGGAGTGGATGAAGTTTGCGTGGTGTTGTCTGCAGAAGACCACAACACCCCGTCAAGGCTGTCGACATGGATTCCTGAGGGACTGTCTGTGGGCTATGCCAGACAAACGGTCCCTGCGGGCCGCGACAAACCCATGGGAACAGCCGATGCCGTTCAACGAGGTTTGGAGGCACGTCCGGAATGGCGAGGCCGGTCGGTGGCCATTTTCAACGGTGACAACCTTCCCCCAAAAGGCGCGGTCACCCAACTCAGAACCACAGAGGCGGGCATGTTGGCTTTCGCCCAGAGCCATTTGGGTCTTCCAGAGAGTCGCACCCAGGCCTTCGCCCTTGTGGAAGGCACACCAGAAGCTGGTGTGAATGCGTTGGTGGAGAAACCGAGAAGGGAAGAGGTGGACAAGTTGAGAGACGATCACGGAGAGGTTTGGGTGAGCATGAATTTGTTTCGGTTGCCTTACGCAGCCTTGCTGAAAGGATGCGCTGCGGCGCCAATGCATCCTGACCGATGCGAACGTGAATTGCCCACAGCCGCGATGTTGGCAGCGGAGGCTAATGGAGCCAAATTGCAGTGGATTCCCTGTCGTGGGAGGTTTTTGGATTTGACCCATCCCGAGGATTGGAAAGCCCTTCGACATGGGAAGTCCACTTCGAATTGTCAAGAATCAAAGAACTTGCCGTCATGATTGAAGTCGAAATTTGTGCCAGCACCATTCGCGATGTGGCGATTGCCATGGAAGCCGGTGCAGGCAGGGTGGAGTTGTGTTCTGTTTGGTCGGTTGGTGGCATCACTCCCAATGTGGTTGTCGTTGAAGCAGCGGCCTCCATGGGCATGTCTGTCCGGGCGTTGATCAGACCGAGAGAAGGAAGTTTTGTCCATTCTCCATCTGAACGTTCCTGGGCTGCGGAGGAGGCCAAAGTGATGTTGGATTGCGGGGCGGAACGGGTCGTTGTTGGTGGTTTGGATTCGAATGGCGGATTGGATGAGGCCTATCTCGAAACTTTGGTGGAAGCGGTTGGGGCAGAATCCCTGGTTTGGCATCGCGCCATCGATGCAAGTGAATCTCCTGAACAGGACATTGACACGCTGTTGGATTGGGGTGTCACGTCGATTTTGTCCAGTGGTGGCGCCATTCGAGCCGTAGATGGACTGGCCCGCATCGAATCTGTTGTGGCGAAGGGCATGAAGGTGGTGGCAGGAGGAGGGGTTCGCCCCGAAGACGTTCCTCAATTGGTTGCGTCTGGCGTTGAAGCGGTGCATGCCTCGTGCCGCGTTCCAACTTCGGGTCCAATTTCACCGTTGTTTGACACCACCGTTCAATCGGTGGACTACGACAAGGTTTGTGATTTGGTGGAAGCCGTCGAAGAGGCCAATTCTGCTCTGTCATGACTCGATTTTGGTTGACAACGATGGTTGTTTTCACGAGCTTTCTTGGTTGTCGGTACGGTGATGTGCATCCGTTGCCGGAAGGCCATTTGAGGGGGCTGGTTCCGCAACCGGCATTCGTGGAGGTGCCCAAAGAGGCACCGCAAGGACGAGGATTCCGTTGCGAGGGCAGCCTGACCATGTCTCTTCCGGAAGATTGGAGGCTTGAAAGCATCATGTCATGGTTGGACCGCGCGGGTTTGGTTTGGGAGCGAACGGAAGGAGAGGAGGTTGCCAATTGGGTGATTGCAGAGGTTGACCGCGATTTGGGCAAGGAGGGATACGTGCTCGAGGTGGGACAGGATCGAGTGCGCATTGAGGCTCAAGATGAAGAGGGCGCCTTTCGCGCTTGGACCACGTTGAGACAAATGATGCCGCCTTTGTGTGAGCAGCAATGCCCCTCGGGATTCACCTTGCCTGCGGTGCGGATCGAGGACGCCGCGCAATTGGAGCACAGGGGGTTGCTTTTGGACTGCTGCCGGCACTTCATGGCCCCTGGCTTTGTCAAGCGCATCATTGACGTGCTCGCTTTGCAGAAGATGAATGTGTTGCATTGGCATTTGACCGAAGACCAAGGCTGGAGGATTCCCATTGAGGCCTACCCCAAATTGACGGAAGTTGGCGGGTTCCGAACCGAGGCTGACGGTCAGGTCACCGGTGGATTCTACACCAGGGAGGACATCCGAGACATCGTGCAATACGCCGAGGAACGCCATGTGACCGTCATTCCTGAAATTGAAATGCCGGGCCATTGTCGAGCGGCTCTGGCGGCGTATCCATGGCTCGGGTGCACGGGCGATTCGCTGCCTGTGCCGTCCAACTGGGGGGTGTTCAAAGACGTGTATTGCGCGGGCAACGACTCCACGATGGCGTTCATGAAGGCCGTCCTCGATGAAGTTTGCGACTTGTTCCCATCGGACGTCATTCACATCGGCGGAGATGAGGTGCCCAAGGTTCGATGGGCGCAATGCCCCAAATGCCAGGCCAAAATGAGGCGCCTCGGGTTGGAAGAAGAAGCCGCCCTTCAAACAGCTTTCATCAATGAAATGGGCGCCCACGTCGCCAGACGAGGTAAGCGCATCATGGGATGGGATGAGATCCTGGAAGGCGGCCTTCCCGAGGGCGCCATTGTGCAGAGCTGGAGGGGCATGGAAGGGGCGGTGGAGGCGACCTATTTGGGCACGGATGCAGTGGTGTCTCCCACGAGCCATTGCTACCTCGATTATCCCCTGAGGTCCACAGATCTTAGGGAGGTGTACGCGTTTCAGCCCGTGCCTGAAGCGGCTTTGGGTCAGCCAGGCCAAATCCTCGGTGGCGAATGCAACATGTGGACGGAGCGCGCACCGCAAGAACAGGTCATGGCCAAGGTCTTGCCGCGGGCCACAGGACTGGCGGAGGTGTTGTGGTCGGGCCAGACAATGACCCAGTCGACGGGGGCGTATGAGGGGTTTTTGGACCGGTTGGACCATTTGGAACAACGCTGGGCATTCATGGGGGTGAAACCGGGTCTGGAGGGGGTGCCTGTGGACATGCAAGTGTGTCCAGGAAGGCGCGGCGAAGTGCAGGTACTCGTGGAACCGGCCCTGCGCAATGTGGGAGGCAAAGTCGCGTTTGTTCCGCGAGACAGCACCGAGCGATTGGACTTGGAGCCTGTCAACGTGGGCTCGCCTTTGGCGGTTCGCGGGGTTGGAGACGTCGAAGTCGATGTGGTCATCCGAGGACGGTCCACAGGTGTGACGGAGATCTTCCCCGTCGCCGGCCATGCCGCGGCCCATCAGCCCTTGACGTTGACATTCGAGCCCAGCAAACATTACACTGGGGGTGGGCCGCAAGCGCTTGCCGATGGCCGGCGTGGTTCCATGGATTTCAGAGACGGTGCCTGGCAAGCGGTGCAGGGAGAGGACATGACGTGCACCGTTGATTTGGGCGAGACAACCCCCATCCAAGCGCTGGAAACCCAATTGTACCTCTACCAAGATGCCTGGATCTTCATGCCGGAGCAGGTGCAGTGGTCGGTTTCCAAGGACGGCGATCGTTTTGTCGATCTGCCGGCACAATCCCCTTGGGGCAACGCCACGGATCCCGACCCAAGACAGACAGTTGTTCCCGTCCGCATGGACGGCCTTCATGTGGAGGCGCGATATGTCAGGATGACGCTCAAGAATGCGGGTGCATGTCCTGAATGGCACGACGCGGCTACAGAGCCGTCGTGGTTGTTTGTGGACGAGCTGGTTGTTGAGTCCGCGCCTTGAGGTTGGTCTTGTCGATGAATTTCGTATATTAGTGTGACTTTGACACTAAGGTTTGAGGCCATGAAAACAACCGTCTTTTTTTCGAGCTTCTGGGCGGCGGCCCTGCTAGGCTTGATGCTGGTCTTTTCAGACGCGGTTCGAGCCCAAACCCCAATCGTCTTGGACCCGCCTGCCGGCACCGTAGATGGTGTGAATGTCATCAACGGGTCGACGGTCATCGTTCAGCTCCGGGCGCCGGGCAAGGACTACGTTCACCTGCGAGGCGACTTCAACAACTTCACGTCCAACACCTCCTCGTTGATGAGGAAGAGTGTAGATGGGAATCGGCATTGGTTGCAGCTCAGTGGCTTGAGTCCTGGAACATGGTATCGTTATCATTTCCTCGTGGAGGGCAACTTGGAAATTGGCGATCCGTATGCCCAACTCGTGTTGGATCCTTGGAATGACCAGTACATCCCCCAAAGTCACTTTCCAGGCATGCCGTCGTTCCCGTCAGGGCAGGCCAGTTGGCACAACACGGCGTTTCGCACGGACAATCCCTATTTCTTGTGGACGGACAACGACTTCCAGCGTCCGCCTTCAGATCGCCTTGTGATCTACGAGACGTTGGTCCGCGACTTTGACGAAGCCCAAACCTTTCAAGACCTCATCAACCAATTGGATTACCTCGAATTCATGGGGTACAATGCGATTGAGCTTATGCCGGTGAGTGAATTTGAAGGCAACCTAAGCTGGGGCTACAACCCCAACTTCCGTTTTGCGGTTGACAAATTCTACGGCACAGCAGCCAAACTCAAGGAACTCGTCAACAAATGCCACGCTCGCGGGATCGCGGTCATCGTGGACATTGTGCCCAACCACAGCTTTGGGACAGACCCCATGGTGCGCTTGTACCAAGACCCTGATGGCTCTGCTGCCAACGACAACCCATGGTTCAACAAAATCTCCAAGCATCCTTTCAGTCCGGGCTACGATTTTGACCACGGCGACCCATGGACTCGGGAGTTTTGGAAGCGTGTGTTTGATTTTTGGATCGAGGAGTTCCACATCGACGGCTACCGTATCGATCTGAGCAAGGGCCTGACCCAAACGGACTCAGGCAGCGACGTCGGTGCCTGGAACCAATACGATCAAAGTCGAGTCGACATCCTCTTTGATTACGCCAACGACATTTGGGGCAACCACCCCGGAACTTACCTCATCCTGGAGCACCTGGGCAACAACGACGAGGAGACGGCCCTGGCCAACGGCGGTTTTATGATTTGGGGCAAGATGACCACGGAGTACACCCAAGCAGTGATGGGATACGATGGGGACATCAACTACGGCTCATGGCAGGCGCGCGGTTATCAATGGCCCAATTTGGTGACCTATGCAGAAAGCCACGACGAAGAGCGCATGGCCTACGAGCTGACCACCTACGGCAATGCCTTCGCTGGATACGACGCCAAGGAGGAGTCCACAGCCATGGATCGGTTGGCCATGGCGCATGCATTTTTGTTGGCCATTCCGGGACCCAAGATGATGTGGCAATGGGGTGAGCTTGGCTACCAAATCAGCATTTTTGATTGCCTCAACGGGGCATTTGCGGAGGAGTGCAAGCTCGATGAAAAGCCAGCCCCATGGGCAGATTTGTCCAATGTTGATCGTCTTGCTTTGGCCAAAACCATCGCATCGTTGAACGACTTGAAGAAGAACCAACCTGCTTTTGGGACGTACGATTACAATGTGGATGGTTCAGGAAAAGGCAAGCGAATTCACTTGTATGGGCCAAATCAAAACGTGGTCCTTGTTGGGAATTTTGATGTTGTGCCCATTGACATGGTGCCAGGCTTTCCCTACGTCGGAACGTGGTACGATCACTTCACAGGACAAGGTCAGTCGGTGAACAACCTTGGCGACGTGATGACCCTTCAGCCCGGTGAATGGCATATGTTCATGGACACTCCGTTGCCGACGCCAGACACCGACGGCAGTTTGCCAATCTTGGTCAACGTGGGCTGCACAGACGTGGCTGCACAGAACTACGACCCTCTGGCAGAAGCCGACAACGGCACGTGCCAATATGAAACGGTCCTTCAACTCGACATGGGGGACCTTCCCGTGGACCCTCAGGGCGTCCACGTGGCCGGTTCGTTCCAAAGCTGGCAAGCCGGCGACACGCCACTCGAATTGGGAGAGGACAGCATCTACAGAACCACTGTGGTCGCACAAGTGGGCACCGAAATCCAATACAAATTCCTGAACGGCAATGCCTGGGGGACCGATGAAGGTGTGCCAAGTGAATGTGGTGTGGACAACGGTTTGGGTGGCTTCAACCGGGCATTTGTTGTGGCAGAAGGGGGCACGTCCCTGGACGTGCATTGTTTCGCGTCGTGCACATCTTGTCAGCCAACAGAGCCGGAAGATTGCGTCGCGGGAGATTGTTGCGGGGAAGGAACGGTTTGGGACGACAATTCTGGCACGTGTGTCGTGGATGGCACAGTGGCAAGCTCATGCGTGGAAGACATTGACAACGACGGGGCTGTGGGGGTCTCTGACATTCTGTTGTTGCTCAGTTCCTTCGGGGCCATCTGCCAATGAACTCTCAACGGCACTGATTGAGGTGCACGGAGGCTGACCTCGCTCATTGGCAGAAGCTGCCAAACAAACTCAAGAAGACGAGCAAATCGGAAGTGGCACACAATCCATCTCCATCCAAATCGAATTCTGCGGAGGCTTGTCCATACCCCGACAACAACATGAGCAAATCCGCAGAAGCCTGCGCTGCGTCGTTGTTGAAATCGGCTGGGCACTCTGCTGTCGTTTCTGTCAATTCGTGCCTCGTGTCCACCGCCAAGTTGAAGTAGGTTTTGGAGTCGCCGTTGGGCCAATCGACGACCAGTGAGTCGATGGCTGTGCTTTCGCCCAAACCCCAGTGAAGGTCAAGGGTGCTCGCACCGGAGTATCCCTGTCCAATGTTCACTTCGTCCATCCGAATGTTTCCGTCATAGTGCAGGGTGGCACGTGCGCCCACACAGTCGCGGTTGCTCACCGTACCTGTCAATTTCACTTGAAGCCAATGGCCTTCAGAGGCGTCGTTTCTCAAAAGACCAATGCCAGGTTGCGTTGCCGTTTTTGGGGTGGCGATGACCAAGTCAAGGTCTCCGTCCCGATCCAGATCTCCCATGGCCAGTCCGTAATCAGAGTAGGTATGCTCGAGGGTGGCATCTCCGCCGCTTACCGGAGTGAAGGTGTTGTCGCCATTGCCGTGGTAGAGGATGTTGGGCAGAGGCGCGAATTGGTAGTCGTTGACGATGTACAAGTCCCATTCGCCGTCGTGGTCGTAGTCGAAAAACACACATCCCCATGTCATCCCTGAATCACTTGTCCCCGAGGGCACACTGATGTCTTGGAAGGTGCCGTCACATTCGTTCAAGAACATGGCACTGGGGTAGAGGTCGGTGATGTAGAGGTCAAGCCAGCCATCGTGATTGATGTCAGCGACATCAACGCCCATGCAGTTCCCTTGGTAATTCAAGCCAGAGAAGTAAGCAAAGTCGTTGAATCCACCTTCCCCATTGTTGCGGTAGAGTTTGTTGGTCTGGTTGGCATCGTGTGTCAGGTAAAGATCTTGATCTCCGTCGTTGTCGTAGTCGAAGAAAATGCTGCCCATGCCCACTCCGGTGTCGAACGTGCCTGTTTGGGCGTAGACATTGACAAATCCTTCACCTCCCTGGTTTTTGTAGAAATGGTTCACGCTATTGATGTTGACCACATAGAGGTCTGTGAAACCATCTTTGTCATAGTCGGCAGCATGGAGAGAACGGCACATGAGCGTGCTGTTGAGTCCCCACGTCTCGGCCATGTCGACAAAGGTCCCGTCGCCTTGGTTCACGTAAAATCTGTTGGGTGCGGGATTGTTTCCGCCAAAACCGTTTCCCGTCGCCAAGTCGAGATCACCATCGTTGTCGAAGTCGAACCATATCGCTGCGTTGGTGAACCCCTCATCGGCGACGCCCGCGGCTTCGCCGACCTCTGTGAAGTTCATGTCGCCATCGTTTCGATAGAGGGCGTTGGGCGCAAACTTGGAGCCGATGTAAATGTCCTCGTCACCATCATTGTCGTAGTCGCCGATGGCCACGGCATGGTGCTGACCTTCTGCATTGAGTCCGGCAGTGGCTCCAATGTCGACAAACGAGGGTGCGATTTGGGCACATACGCCTGAACCAACGGCCACTGAACACACCAACAACCAGAAGGATTGAGAAGTCATGAGATGAGAGAATATGGGCATGCAAAAGTGCATACACTACGTCAAAAAGATAGTCTTGGTTTCGTTTCTGTCGCACTTCATGCGGCCTTCGTTGGGCAAAACAGGGGGTTCATCGTATAATTTTTAGGCATTACACAACATCGTCGTTTAGATTCGCTTCGTGCATCAAAAGATCACTTGCGTTCGCGCAAGCTGTTCGATTGGGTACAAGTAGATTGTTAGGATGGAAGGGCGCTTCGGCGCCCTTCTTGCCATCCCAAGGTTTTGGCCGAATTTTGTGCCATGAGACGAACAAATCCGAGCTTGATATTGTGGATGGCATCGCTGCTTGGGGTGGCGGCAGGATGTGGCGGATGTGGGGAAGGAAATTCAGGACCCCCACAAGTGCGCATTGATGAAATTGAGGTGGTGAATTTTGATGCCGCCTATGTCCAAGACCCATGGGCAGAGGAGGGTGGCCCTGACTTTTACTTCAGCGTTTCAGTAAGCAACGACTTGTATTGGGATTCCGAGCAATCCGTGGAGATGAATGCCTCCACACCGCTGCGCATTCCAACCGACGGTTTGACGTTTGCCGGGGGCGAGTTGGATGAAACGGTAAGCATCGTGCTTTGGGATGCAGATGCCCAGGACGATCCCATTTCTGGCGACGACCACGTTGGAGAAGTGTCGTTTGTGCCACGAGACTTGATGTCCTCGGAGCCTGTTCGTCACCCATTGGAAGGTGATGCCTTGGAAATCGCGCTTTTGCTCGCCTGGTAAGGATCAAGGATTTTTCTTCCAAAACGCTTGTTGTGCCCAAATCCTCATTATATTTGCACCCCTGTTTTCAGCAAGGTCACATTCATGGCACACCACAAATCAGCCCTCAAGCGCATCCGTTCTGACGAAAAGAAGCGCGATCGCAACCGCTACCAGCACAAGACAGCCCGCAACGCTGTCCGCAAGCTTCGCGCGTCGACCGACGCCAAGGAGGCCTCTGCCTTGTTGCCTTTGGTGAGCGCCATGCTTGACAAACTTGCCAAGAGAAACATCATCCACAAGAACAAAGCAGCCAACCTGAAGTCAAGCTTGACCAAGCATGTCTCAGGCCTCTGATTGACCAGAGCGTAGCGCTGACAAAATTGAAAGCCTCCTGTACAGTTAGGGGGCTTTTTTTGTGCGGCGATGTCGAATGCAAAACCAAGAGAGCGGGCCGCCCAAGAAGGGGTGGGCGTGCTGTCAAATCGAGAACTGTTGGTCATTCTTCTGGGCACAGGCACAGCAGGTCAGGACGCCTCTGCAGTGGCGGACGAAGTGCTTTCCCTGGTCCAGGGCTGCCTGCACAATTTGGCGTCTTGGCCTGTGGAGGGATTGACTCTTGTTCATGGCATTGGTCAGGCCAAAGCCACCATGATTGCCGCGGCCATGGAGTTGGGACGCAGACGACACCACCATGCACGCCGGATGGGGATGGCAATCACGAGCAGTCGAGATGTGCACGCGCGATTCGTGGCTCGATTGGGGGACCTTCAGCACGAAGAATTTTGGGTGTTGCTTCTCAGGCGATCCAACCATGTCCTGGCAGAAGTATGCATTTCGCGGGGCGGGCTGACCGGGACAGTGGTGGATCCCAAGATCGTATTTGGCAGGGCGCTCGCGATGCGCGCCGCAGCGCTGGTGTTGGTTCACAATCATCCCTCTGGCAATCCCAATCCAAGCGAAGCGGATCGCTCCTTGACTCGCAACTTGTGTTGCGCTGGAGAATTTTTGGACTTGCCTGTGTTGGATCATGTGATTGTGACCGGAGATGGCTTCGTTAGCTTTGCTGACCAAGGATGGTTGAAGTGAATGCGCCACACCACATGCTCATTGTCGTCGGAGCTCGGCCACAATTCATCAAGGCCGCAGCCTTGCACCGCGCCATGGCTGATTCCTCTGCGTGGAGGGCAACATGGGTTCACACAGGTCAACACCATGATGAATCGCTGAGCCAGCAGTTTTTTTCTGAGTTGTCTTTGCCCACACCGGATGTCAGATTGCACCCCCAGTCGTCATCTCGGGCCACAAGGCTGGGAGACATGATGGAGGGCGTGGCAAAGGCCATCGCTCAGCATGCACCGGACTGGGTGCTGGTGTTTGGTGATACGGACTCCACGCTTGCCGGCGCATGGGCCGCGGCTGCCCAGGGTGTCCCGCTGGTCCATGTTGAAGCTGGGCTGCGATCGCATCAATGGTCGATGCCGGAGGAAGTGAATCGCGTCTTGACGGATCGGCTGTCAAGTGTGCTCGTGTGCCCTACGGATGCCGCCGTGGCGCATCTCGAGGCTGAAGGAATTCGACATTCACGAGCGTTGTCTTCTGCTTTGCCCAGCCCCACGGCGCCCCATGTGCTGCGAACGGGGGACGTCATGCACGACAATGCACGTCATTTCAGCAATGAATGGCAATCTGTGCCAGGTGGAGGTCCCGTGTTGTTGACCTTGCATCGTCCCCAAAATGTAGACGACATTCAAGTGTTGAAGTCTTGGATCCGCGGCATTTCAGGGTGGTTGGCAAGGGAAGAGCGGTCGGCGCTGTTTCCCCTCCATCCAAGAACTCGGCGCACGCTGGAGGATGAAATGCTTGGATGGAGACGATTCTTGACAGATCACAACATCAACGCAGTTGCACCCATGGGATACGTGGATTTGTTGAGGGCTGTGCACGAGGCTCCTTTGGTGCTTACCGACAGTGGTGGGGTTCAAAAAGAGGCTTTTTCATTGGGCACGCCTTGCGTGGTGCTGCGTGACAAGACTGAATGGGTCGAGCAAGTTAAAAAAGGTCAGTCAGCGTTGGTTGCAGTGCCGTCAGATTTGGCCTCCGTGGCCTCAGACATGCTGACAAAAGGTCGGGTCACTCCCGACGGGTTGTACGGAAATGGGAGAGCAGCTTACGACATTTTGGATTGTCTGGAAGCCCTTCACAAGAAGTCATGAGAACCGACGCCAGAACCAATGACGTGATTGTGTTCACAACGTCTTCACCGACCGCAAGGCAGATTCACGTGATGGAGGCCCTGGGTGAATGGTTTGGGGTTGACATCAAGGTTGAAGCGCAAGGCGACATGACAGGAGTGTCGAGTCTCGAAACGGCACATGGACTCAAATGGACCTGGCACGACCATGCCATTTTGAGTGAGGGGGCATCCTTGTTTGAACCCATGGATTGGGGGGTGTGGAAGGACGAGGAGAGAGGTGTGGTTTTGATGCTTCCTTGTTTCATCTCGGAACCAAGGGGCATGGCCGGAACAGCGGAAAATGGACATCACCTTGAGTTCGACCCCGTAGGGGTCACTTTTTGGGCATTGACATGCTGGGCAGAGCGTGCCGGGGAATGGCCAAACGACGAGCACGGGCGTCCGACGACAGTCCACTTGCCATGGCGCCATGTGCATGGGCAAGCAAGGTTCCTTGACCACGCGATTGCCATGAAGGATCAGCATCATTGGCCCTGGGTTGAGCTGATGTGGGGTGCGGTGTTTCATGCTTTGGGCATTGCATGGTCAAGAAGGCTCACCTTCAAACCAACAGTGGACATCGACGTTGCGTTCAAGCATTTGGGACGACCGCGTTGGAAATCGACCTTGCTTCAAGTGCGAGACGTGCTTGCAGCGCGCTGGCAGTTGGTCCAAGAACGCAAACGCGTGCTCGCAGGTCAGCTCATGGATCCTTACGACACGTATGCGTTCTTCAACGACCTTCACCGAAACGATTCGCTGCTTTGGTTTGTGTTGGCATCGGATCGACATGCCCCTCATGATGTGGGATTGAATCCCGATGGTGAAGTGTTGCCTGCACTGGTGGAGAGTCTTGGAAGTGCCCATGAGGGTTCCAGAGTGTGTTGGCACCCAGGGTACAGGGCTGTGGATCAAGAGAAGGTCAGGGTGGCCGAACATCGCCGGATTTCGGAATGGCAGGGGGTAGATCTCACAGCGGTACGGACCCATTTTTTGAGAGGTCCATCTCACAAGTGGTGGGGCATGCTGGAATCCATGGGGATTCGTGAAGACATGTCGCTCGGATGGTCCCGAGATGTCGGTTTCCGTTCTGGCATCAGCCGATCATTTTTGGGATACGATTTGACAGAGGATCGAGCCATGGCGGTTCGAATTCATCCCATCGCGGTCATGGATGTGGGCATGGTTCTGGGGCTTTTGTGGAGCGCAGAGGAGGCAAAAGAGAAGCTCAGTGCTCGCATGGAAGTGGTCGCTGAGGTGGGTGGTGATTGGATGTCCTGCTGGCACAACACGTCAGTCAGTGAAGAGCCCCTGTGGAGAGGATGGCGTGCAACATACCTTCACATGGTGAAGGAAGCGAGGCGATTGAGCTGACGTACTTTGGTGAGATGGAATCGGCTGAGCTCACTTTGGTCAACCTTGTTTTGTGGCAGCTTGCCGCTGTGGTGAAATTTGTTGTGACTCCATCGGCAATGGTTGCGGCAGGACATTCTTTCCTGGCAGCGTGGGGCATCACGTCCATGGGGTCATCATTTGGTGTCGCGTTTTTCTGGCATTTTGGCAAGTGGGTCCAGCGATCGATCGAACGTCGCAGAAATCAGCATGAAGCCCCCCAAAAAAAAGTATTCACGCCACGTCGTCGTCGCATCGTAAGGCTTAAGAATGCGCTGGGAATGCCGGGTTTGTTGTGCCTTTCGGGACTGATATCAGTACCCCTGGCTTCGGTCATTGGCGCCAAGTATTTCAGGGACACCCCTGGTGCAATGGTGCTGTTGATGTCCGCGTTTGTGGTTTGGGCGGCGGTGCTGACGTTCGTTTCTTGGGGCATCAAACACAGCATCCTATGACCCCACGTCCGTTGTTTTTTGATCTGGACCACACCTTGTGGGATTTCGAGACCAACTCGCGTCTCGCGTTGCGGTCTGGATTCGAGGCCATGGGGTTGTCGAAGCTCGGCATTCCCTCTGTTTGGGCCTGGATTGAATCATACGAGAAAGCCAATGAGTGGTGCTGGGCTGAATTCAGAGCGGGACGCATGGACAAGGCGACGTTGCGAGCCGAGAGGTTTCGTTTGGCCTTCGAGGGACTTGGTTTGTCTTCCGACGCCAGCATGTGTGAACGTCTGGGAGAGCATTACATCGATACGTCTCCAATGCAGACGTCGTTGATCGAAGGCACCCTTGACGTGCTTGAAACGTTGAAGTCTAGAGGTCACCACATGGTCATTCTCACCAATGGCTTCGAGGAAGTGCAACACATCAAGGTCGACAACTCCGGGTTGGCGACCTTTTTCTCAGGGGTGTACACCAGTGATTTTTTGGGTGTGAAAAAGCCCAATCCCGCGGCATTTGAACGTGCGGCGCACGCTGCCGGCATCCCCATGGACAGCGACATTGTGATGATCGGGGACAGCATCGAAAGTGATGTTGATGGAGCTCAAAATGTTGGATGGGATGCGGTGCATTTCAACGTCGACGGTCCCTTGTACGAGAACGCCTGGCAATCGATCCGCCACCTTCGCGAGCTCTTGGATTTGCCCTTGGACATGTGACGTACCTTGCCTTCATGTCAGAACAAGAAAAAAAGGGAAAGCTCAACATTGAATTGCCAGAGGAAGTGGCCACGGGTGTGTACGCCAATTTGGCTGTGATCACACACAGCCCGGCAGAATTTGTGATGGATTTCATTCAGGTGATGCCAGGCATGCCCAAGGCCAAGGTCAGGAGCCGAATCGTGATGTCACCTCACCACGTCAAGCGATTGCTTGGGGCCCTTGCTGAAAACGTGCAGCGCTTCGAAAAGCAACACGGCACCATCCAGGATCACGGCGCAGCCGATCCCGGCATGCCACTTCCCTACATGGGACCCCAAGGTCAAGCTTGAGCTGAGGCGAGCCAAGCGCGGTCATCTTTGAACACCCCCAGAACGTGGCCTTTCAAGCCTTCACGAAATGGAGGCAAGTTGACACCCCGGGTGCCAATGTGCGGCACGTGCGCTGCGTTTGGATGGAACCACGTGATGTCGCAGTCAGAGCCGACATCGATGTGTTTCAGGGGCAGTGTGAGCAGGTTCCGGGCACCGTTTGTCAAGGCACGCAACAAGCTGTTCAAAGCTTCCTCGGGTTGGGCAGTCTCCATGAGGCCAGACAAGGCCATGGCAAATGAAGAAGGGAGGCTTGCCATGCCTTCTGGACTGAGCATGAATTCGACGTCGTGATGCTCCAAATCTTCGGGGCGATGGTCACTGACCACCACATCGATGGTGCCGTCCAGAACCCCTTGTCGAAGGGCCGTCCTGTCCTCCTTTGAGCGGAAGGGTGAAGGGACGCGAAGGGAACCCGTAAAGCCTGCGAGGTCTTCATCACAAAACAGGAGGTGTGCGGCCGTGGTGCCACATGTGACGTTCAATCCAGATCGCTTCGCTTCTTGGATGAGCACGAGGCTTTGGGCCGTTGTGACAACAGCCAGGTGCAAGTGGCCTCCTGCGTACTTGAGAAGGTCGATGTCGCGCTGGACACGCATGGTTTCGGCTTCTGACGGAATGCCTGTCAGCCCCATCTCTGTGCTGGTCACCCCTTCGTGCATGAGGCCACCTGGGTTCATGTCTCGGTCCAAAGGAAGGTCCACAATGGCTTTTCCATGAACATTGCTGTACGTCAATGCCCGCTGCAGCAAGCTCACCCGATCGATGGGCGTGTCGTCAGAAAACACCAAGGCGCCCGCTTCACTCATGTCGTGCATTTCCGACAGTTGCTCTCCTTTGCCATGTTCTGACAGACAAGCCATAGGCAGCGCTTCGGCTGGGATGCCTTTGGAATGGGCTTGTCGGGCGAGGGATTGCACATTTCGCACTGCACTGGCATGATCCACGCGGGGTGTCGTGCTTGGCAGCACAGCCACAGCGGTGTACCCTCCCTGCGTGGCTGCCAGCAGTCCATGTTCCATGCCCTCTTTGGTTTCGTCCCCCGGCTCCCGAAAGTGAGCTTGTGCATCGACCCACCCTGGACTGACCATGCTTCCCGATGCTTCGGCTTGAAAAGCGTCCGCATTCGACAGAGAGGTCGCGATGCTGTCAATGCGTCCTTGCTTCATCAATACGTCGACCACCTTGCCATGCCATGGTCCTTGGGGGTCGTGAACCTTAACGGATTTCAGGAGAACAGGCTGTTCCATCGGCGGAGTAAAAGGGTTTCGAAGGCGAGTGCTGTCAAAGCGACGAGGAAAAAGTACCACGCAAGGCGTTCACCTGCAATGTGTTTTTCGACCAAACGCCCCAATTGTGATGCGGGTTGTCTCCATACGGGAATGTCGCTCCATCCCAATTCTCGCAGGGTCGCGGTCCATTCCTCTGCCAACCAAGACGTCAATTCAGATTCTCCCTTTCGAGGATTCAATCCAAACGAAGCCACCACCAAACCATCCCACTTGACCTCATAGATTCCAGGTTCTTTCAAACCGTCGCCCCATCCAAGACGCAGGCCATCAGAGGTTGTTCGGACTTCTGGCACAATGCTCACGGCTTCCGTCGCCGCACTGCTGTTGCCGACACCCTCAATGGACCACGTTGATTTGGAGTTCATGTCGAGCATCTCCTCTGGAGACAATGTCAGCGTCATGGCTTGGTCACGACCCAAGAACAGTTGCCTTGCCTGAACGGAACGCGAAGATTCCGCCATTCTGAGCAGCGATGGGACAAACAATCCGTGTCGCACGAGGTTTCCTGTTTCAAGGCACGTGCCTAAGAGGTAAATGTCGCCCTGACCTTCGCTGCCCCGAATCAAACTCAAATAGGGCGCACCGTTGGCCGCTTCAATCAACATTTCTTCTCGACCTGTTGGTGTGCGGTTCAGGATGCGGTCGTAGGAAGGCCAGTCGACTTTGGAGGGCACAGCGCGAAACACCCCCTCGTAAAATGGATGCGTCCAGTTGACCTGGTCCACGCGGCCTGCCTCATCATTCCATCCCCTGGGCTCATTGAATTGCAAGGCTGAGCACATTTCAGCAATGCCCGCTCCAGCACTGTCTGGAATGACCAGGACGCTTCCACCGCCTTTCACGAACCGAGTCACAAGTTCCAGGGCTCCAGCGGAGGCTTGCGAAAGACCGTCGGCCACCACAAAATCGAAGCCGGCAAGTGTTTGCGGAGAAGGCAGGGACGTTCCCCGTTCAAGTTGAATCAGCGGACGTGCAGATTCGAAGGCTTGGTCTACCCATTGTGATGCCTTTCGGAAGGGTGCGTCCGCATCTGTCCAGTGAAAAACATTCAGGTTTCCCTGCACGTCGTATCCAAGGTGGTGCACATCGTCGAAACGCACCGGTGCATCTTCCAATGAAACTTGGAGCCGATGAGATCCGATGCCACCGTGGGTGAAACGTAGGACGGTGTCGGTGGGCAGGCCGGGGATTAGGTTGAACGATCCCAGCGCTTCGGTCACCCCATCGACCTCCAAGGTCAATGGCAATGCGTCGACGCCTTCCAATGCATCATGTTGAATCCTGACGTGCAATGTGGCAGGTTTGTCCTTCAATGCCAATGGAGCGTCAAACCACACGGAGTCAATCCACACGTTTGGAACCTCGTTGGCTTTGACAGGCACAACATGCCATTTCACCGTGGTGTCAGGTTCATTCAGCCCACCGATGTCGTGGCTGCTTTTTTGCAGATCGGTGATCCAAAACCCTCGCGGAGTGGCCCCGTCAGCGTGTTGAAATTGATCGAGCCCTCGTTGCACGACGGACTCCAACTTGGGTGCGTGGCTTGAAAGTTGGATGGCCGCGATGCGCTCCAGTGCTTCCGATTGTGTTACAAAACGCTGATCTCTGCCGTCAAAGGCACTGGTGAAGACGTGAAACTTGTCGGTTTCGCTGAACGCTTCCACCAAAGCAGACGCTTTTTGTTTGGCCTCTTGAATCAGCGGACCAACCTCTCCAGAGGCCATCATGGAGGGGCTGTTGTCCACGTAGATGGACACGGCCTGCTGTGCCGTTGTTTTTTGACCAGATTCAGGGGCACGCAAAGGGTCGGCAAAGGCCAGGATGAGTGCCGCAAAGGCCAACATTCGCGACAACAGAATCAACAGATTCCGGAGTCTGTGGCGTGATTGCGTCTCTTTTTGGACGTCCTTGAGGAAGGAGACATTGGAGAAGGAAACGCGCTTGAATCGCCGCAATTGCAGCAGGTGAAGAAGGATGGGAATGGCCAGTGCCAACAATCCCCAGAGTATGTCAGGCCTGCCCCACACATCGCAAATTTAGCCCGATTTTTGCCGCATGACACCTCTTGAAGTGCAGGAGTTTTTGTTGGAGAAAGCCGACTTGTTTGAGGTTCCGGATTTCATCCCCCACGATCCACTGAGCATTCCTCATCGGTTCACGGATCGAGTTGACGTTGAAGTGGCTGCATTTTTCGCAGCGACGCTCGCCTGGGGCAATCGCGTCTCCATCTTGAAGAGCTTGGATCAATTGATGGAGCGGATGGATCATGCACCGGGAAGCTTTGTGCGAACCCATGATGAACATGACCTCAGGGTGTTTGATGGTTTTGTGCATCGGACCTTTCAGGCGGAAGACGCGCGCAGTTTTGTTCGTGCGTTGTCGGGCTTGTTGCGGAACCACGGCACGCTGGAAGCAGCCATGCTCGCGGGATGGGACAATCCTGAATCCCCTGAAAGCGTGGCAGGAGCGCTCACCCAATTTCACCAGGCCTTCATGGCCGAGAATGGCGTTGCCAGACGCACAAGAAAACATGTGGCCAACCCTGCCAACGGATCCGCTGCAAAGCGACTGAACATGTTCTTGCGATGGATGGTGCGGCCTTCTGATCGGGGTGTGGATTTGGGCCTCTGGAAGAACATATCACCGTCTGTGTTGCACATCCCGCTGGACGTCCACACCTCCAATGTTGGACGGAAACTGGGCCTGTTGACCCGTGCCTCGAACGATTGGAAGGCGGTGGAAGAGCTGACGGCTTCGTTGCGTGCGATCGATCCAGTGGACCCTGTGCGTCTTGATTTTGCCTTGTTTGGGTTGGGTGCAATCGAAGGTTTTTGACCTTTGTGTGGTGAAGACTCACGAAACACAAGACGGAAGCAAGACCTTGTTCAGCGCAGAGTTGAACGTCCATTATCACAGCGTTCATGGGGCGTGGAATGAAACGAGGCACGTCTTTGGTGCCATGGGTGTAGATGCCGCCATGGCGCGCGCATCCGAGGGGGATTTGCATGTGTTGGAAATTGGATTTGGCACGGGATTGAATGCGCTTGACGTCTGGTTGCGTGCCAAAGAGGCGCAACGAAGAGTGGTCATGGTCAGCCTTGAGCCGAACCCGCTGCAATGGGACGACGTGGCATGTTTAGGTTACAGTGAGCTTACGGGGGTTCCTGTTGAGGTTTGGCAAGGCATGCATGAAGAGGGCCGATGGGAAGATGAGTTCTTGTCATTCCAGCGGATGCCAAAAGGGTTGTTTGAGTTTGAGCTGGACGAACAACGGTTCGACGTGATCTTGTTCGACGCCTTCGCGCCTGCCGCTCAACCAGAGCTTTGGACGTCCGAAGCCATGGACAGAATGCGCATGGTGTTGACGCCGGGCGGCCAACTGGTGACGTATTGTGCAAAAGGCGAGGTGCGCAGGGCCATGAAGGCCGCAGGTTTTCAAGTGGAACGGCTTCCGGGCCCTCCGGGCAAGCGAGAGATGATGCGTGCGACCAGGCCCTGCAATCCATTGGGCAAATTCAACGTTCGCGTGTACATGTTGGTGGTTCGAACGCTGTCCTCAGGCCACCGACAGGTGCTTGTTTCCTACGAGCGACTTCCGATGGGCGCGGTGATGAAATTTCCTGGTGGCGGATTGGAATGGGGCGAATGCGTGGCGGCCTGCGTGCGCCGTGAGGCGCTTGAAGAGCTGAGACAACCCATTGAGGTGGGATCGTTGGTGCACGTCAGCCAGCAGACCCACGTCAGTTCCTTTGACGCCAACCACCAAATCATCGCAGTGCATCACGAAGCCCAACTTCTTGGACCTGTGACGTTTGACGACGACGGTGAATTGGAGGATGTGAGGGGGAAGCGTGTGCCCATGATGCATCAGCGCTTGGGCTGGCGAGACATTGAATCTCTTGCAGCAGACGAATTTCACTTTGCCTCAGACCGAGAGGCGTGGAAAGCTTGGCACGACAGAAAGGGCAAGTGAAGTAAGACTCAGCCCAAAAGCCCGTAACGGTGGGTGACACAATCGTCCACCCGGCGGCACAACTGTTCAGGGGTGAAGGTGCGCCAACCCATTTCATTCAATTCACCCCCCAGCACAAAGTAGGAATCGAGGTCAATGGCCTGCATGTTGGCGAGGACGTGCTCTCTGAAATTCAGCAAGGCGATCCAACCGTCCTCTTCCATCACTTCGTCAAACCACTCTTCGTAATAGGCGTCGTCGCTGTGGTGAAAATTCAACACGTTTTCGCCAATGAGCACAAATTTGGACACTCCGCCATCGCGCAAAGGATCGATGACTTCCCGCTTCAGAAGCATGATGTCGTTGAACAGACAGTCGTTCCATTCCCCAATGAATTCGAGCACGGCATGGCCCTCTTCGTAATCGGCGAACAACACCTTGGTGTACAGGGTCTGGCTCCCAAATTCATCCCATTGCGGGTGGATGTAGTGGTTGTACACCTTGAGGTGATACGCAAACTCGTTGTACACCCTGTTGTGAAAAGGGCTGAGCGGATCGTTGCTGGCGATGTAGTGATTCCGCCACGCGTAGTAGGGCTCAAGTGCGTGCATTTCCCTGTTGCTCGTGCGCATCGACGGCCGCGCGGACGCTGCCGTGTTGTTTCAACATCGATTCAGCTTCTTCCAAGGCCAAACCTGTGGCCTCGGACACCATTCTGGCGCCGCGCTGGACGAGTTTGGCGTTCGTCAATTGCATGTCCACCATCTGATTTCCTTGGACGTGTCCCAACTGGATCATCGTCGCTGTGGTCAAGCGATTGAGGATGAGTTTGGTTGCCGTGCCGGCTTTCATGCGGGTGGAGCCTGTGACAAATTCAGGCCCAGTGACCGCCACGACGGGGTGGTCGCAGGCCTGCACAATGGCGCTTTCTGGGTTGCAGGTCACGCACCCTGTCAGAATGCCGCGAAGGCGAGCGTGCCGCAATGCACCAATCACATAAGGGGTGCGGCCGCTGGCGGCGATGCCAACCACGGTGTCCAACTCTTGGATGCCATGGCTTTCGAGGTCCTTCCAACCTTGTTCTGCGTCGTCTTCTGCTCCTTCCACAGCACTTCGAATCGCGGCATCGCCGCCAGCCATGATGCCAACCACCCGGTCGGGCGCCACGCCAAACGTAGGAGGGCATTCACTGGCGTCCACCACGCCCAAGCGTCCACTGGTGCCCGCACCGAGATAAAACAACCGACCGCCTTGACGCATTCGGTCGACCAACTTGGTGATCAGGGGTTCGAGTGCCGGCATCGCACCGTGCACGGCCGTTTGCACGTCGTCGTCAACCCTGTGCATGGCCGCAAGCAATGCCTCCACCGACATGGTGTGAAGATCGTCGACAGGGCCTGGCTGTTCGGTGGGAGGGAGGTTCGCTTCCATCGCTTCCCCAAAGGTACATCCGTCACAGGGTGGTCACACCCCCGCTTCTTGCCAAATCGACCACGCTTTTTCGGCTTGCAAACGCAGCATGTCCGAGCCATTCAACGTGGCTGCGCCCTTGGCTTTGGCTTGTCGCAACAACAGCGTTTCAGACGGGTTGTAGATGAGGTCCATGACGAGGTGATTTGGGGTCAGCAATTCCACTGGAAACGCGACGATTTCCTCGGTCTTTGGCCACATTCCGATCGGCGTGCAATGCACCACGAGCAAATGGTGACGCAGAAGCGTGTCATTCAACTCGTGGTATCCAATGGACGGACGTCCAAACGCCTCAGTAACTCTCGTACTGTCTCCACCTCTTGAAACGGAGAGCGCTTCAATGCCAAGATTGCGCAGCACGTGATGTACCGCCGCCGCACTTCCGCCGGTCCCCAAGACGAGCGCGCGTTCGTGTCGGTTCATCAAAAAGGGCTGGATGGAGCGTTGAAATCCCCAGACGTCGGTGTTGTGCCCTTTCCATCCTGCTGGTGTTCGGACCAGTGTGTTGACTGCGCCTAGGGCTTTGGCCTCCGGCGAGAGGTCCGCCAACATGGGCAGAATGTTCTGTTTGTGGGGGACTGTGACGTTGAGACCAAGGAGGTGAGGATGGTTTTCGACAAAGGCAGGAAACCGCTCCACGTTTGGTAGATCGAAGGCTTCGTAAATGACGTCTGTGCGTTGGTCTTGAGCCAGGATGGTCTTGAACAAAGCGGGACTTTGGGAATGTCCCACAGGGTGCCCAATCAACCCCAATTTCGCACCTGAATTCGGGGTCATTTTGTTCGTGTGCTTCTCGATGCATCGCCCCACCGCTGCAACCCGGCTACCACGCCGGCGCCGACCACTGCCAATGCTATGGGAGCAGCGAGGTCTCCGTTGACGTCTGAGGGTGAGATGTTTTCGAGCATCCATTCAACCCTGCCGTCGCTGTGGGTGTACAAGGGTTTGACTTGGGCTTTCCATGGCCACAGGGCTTGAAGCGACCCCACCAAAAATCCAGTCAACACCGATAGCGTGGAACGTCTTCGGCTTGCAAGCAGCCATTTCAAGGCCCGGCTGAAAGTGAGTAGGCCGATCAGGGCGCCAGTGCCAAAGGCCGCAATTTTCGTGACGTCCAACGTCTTCACCGCCAGCAAAACAGGTGCGTAGGCCCCCAAAATCAGCAGCAGAAAGCTCCCCGAGATGCCGGGAAGCAGCATGGCGCAGATGGCGCGGGCGCCCGACGCCATCAAGAGCAGGGGGTGGTTGGACTGGACAAGGGGGGGCAGGGACGTCACGAATCCGGCAACGGCGCAGCCCACGGCACCCCAAATCCAAGCATCGGCGCCCCAACGTCCCACGTGTTTGCCAACCAATGGAACGGACATGGCCACAAGTCCCATGAAGAAGGCGCGAAGAAGGACCGGCTCGTGTTCAAGCAACCAGTGCAAAGGAGAGGCCAGTGTTGCAATGGCCAAGACGATGCCCACCCCCAGGGCCAGCAAAAACCGTCCGTTGATGGCGTTCCAAGCTTCGACAATGTGTCCCCTTTTCAGGGCTTGAAAACCTTCACCGCTGATTGCGGAAAGGCTGTTCAGCAACGGGTCATAAACGCCTGAGATGAACGCCACGGTGCCGCCACTGACTCCTGGGACCAAATCCGCAACGCCCATGGCAAAGCCTTTGGCTGTGACGGACCACGGCCACTTCATGCCACGTCCAGGTTGGGATCGATTTCCGCAGCCCATGCGGTGATGCCACCTTCCAAGTTGTGGACGTTGTCGAACCCATATTGCTCGGTCAATGCATGGGTCACTGCGGCTGAACGCGCACCGGATCGGCAATGGATGACCACGGGGCTGTCTTCAGGAATCTCGCTGAGGCGATCCACAATTTCGGCCATGGGAATGTGCACGCCGTCGATGTGGCTGACTTCGTGTTCGTAGGGTTCTCGAATGTCAATCAAGGTGTGGGAAACGCCTTTGTTTCTCCACTCTGCAAGCTCGTGGACCGTGATGCTGTTCATGATTCAGTCGTCGAGGATTTCGTCTTCTGGAATTTGACGCACTCCCTCGGCCATCGCTGGAGGAAGGTGGTCGAAGAAGGTGTCCCCACGCAGTCCCAAGCGCAAGCATTCGAGTGGGATGACGTCGTGCGGACCGATGTTGCCCAAGTTGACGTTGGCTCCGAATTGCTTCAAGAACCAAACTTGTTGTGGCTTTTGGGGGGCCTCCCAAAGGATGTCTTCGAGTGCCACTTTGGCCAAGATGCGACGAACCAGGGCGGTGTGTGCGGTGCCATTGGGACGGTAGATGCCCACATTGCCACTTTCTCGCGCCTCCGCAATCACTTTCCAACTGCCTGCCTCAAGCTCTTGTTCCATCATGGTCGTCCACTTGTTGGGGCTGATGAGGATGCCGGCTTCTTTGGATCCAACTTCGCTCAGCACCCTGAATTTCTTCGAGAGGCGATGGATCATTTCACACTTTGCATCTTCCTCGATGACCATGCTGCCGTCACTCACTTCTACGGTTTCCAAACCGAGGTGGTCCACAAACTGCAAGAAGTCGTCCAGTTGCTTGCGGACAAAAAAGGCTTCGAACAACGTTCCACCAGGGTACACCATCAAACCTGCGTCGCGGTAGAGCTTGATCTTCTCTTTGACGTTGGGCGTGGCAATGGAGGTACCAAATCCGAGTTTGAGCAAGTCGACTTTGTCCGCGTTCACTTCCAAAAAGTCTTCTGCTTGTCGCAAGCTGAGTCCTTTGTCCATGACCATGGTCAAGCCGGATTCTCGGGGCTTGGTGGTTCGCTCCGGGAGGTGAGAAAGGTTGTGGTTCATCGTTCAGGGTTTCATCCGTGCGTAACGGCTGGCCACGCGGGGATCGTCGAGCAGACCTGGGTAAGTCTCGAGCAACCGATTCATGCCTTCATAGTCGGCCAGGAGCAATTGGTCGAGCAGGCGCAACGCCTCCCCGTCCATGCGCAAGGCAAACAGGCTTACAAATTGTTTGTACCCCAGATTCGTTGAGGTAGGTGGCAGATGCTCGAAGGCATTGTCGAGGAGCATCAGGGCCTGTTCATGAGCTTCGAGTGCCTGCATGTTGTCTACGCGTTCTTCCCAAGCTTCGATGTGCCCGGGGTTGCGCTCCAACAGTTGGACCAAGCACGTGTCTGCATCTTCATGACGGCTCAACTTTTTCAGAGTCATGGCCATCATCAGCAGGGTGTCTTCGTGGTGTGGGTGCAACAACAGCGCTTGGGCAAAATGCTCCAGAGCTGCACCGTGGTCTTCTCTCAAATCATCGAGCACACCCAGGCCGACGTGGGCCTCCAAAAATTGAGCATCCAATTCCAAACACTGTTGGTAGTATTGTTCTGCTTCGTCGAGGTCTCCGAGGTGTTCAAGGCATTCGCCCATGAAGCAGAATGTGCTGGGCTGAGGGGCGTCAATGAGGAGGGTTTCGCGATGCACTTCAAGCGCATCACCAAAACGTTCCATCGCTGTTAGGGCCTCCGCTTTTTGGTGGTACGCTGGGGCAAAACTGTCTTCAATGGCGATCGCAAAATCATACGCGCTGACGGCTTCTTTGTAGCGGCCCAACCGCTGCAGGGCATTGCCCAGATTGTACCACGCCGCGAAACTGTACGGATGGTCTTCGAGGTACTTGTTGTAGAAATCAGCAGCTTCCTGAATCCTCCCTTCCTTGTCCATGCAGAAGGCGAGTTCATAGAGTGCGGTTTCATTCGAAGGGTCGTCTTTCAGTGCTTTGAGAAGGACCCGAATTGCTTGCTTCCATTCCCCGAGGTTCTCATGTTCCAGCGCCACATCAATGTAGACGTCTTTGCGGAGTTCTGCATCGGCAAAAGTCAACAGCGCATTGAAGTGCTGAAGCGCCAACTTGTGCTCGCGCATTTGGCTGTAAATGTTGGCGAGTGTCAGGTGAATTTCTTCATTGTGAGGCTCAAACGACAGCAAGTTTTTCAACCGCGGAATGGCCTGCACGTGCTTGCCGTTGCTTGCCAAAATTTGGGCCTCTCGCAATTGCAGCATCAAGCTTTCCGGATACAAGCCACTCGCGTAGTGATGCACTTGCTGCGCTTTTCGAATCGACCCTCGTTCGAGATAATGCTCAATCAGCAACTCGAGGTCGTCATGGTCGAAAAATTTGGATTCGCCCGCGTGAATCATGGCTTCAAACGCCTTGGCCAGCGCAAGCACCTGCTCTTCTCCCTGATGTGGACGTCCTTCGTCGTGCATTCCTTCCTAAGGTACGTCGCAAAGGTCGGAAGAAAGGATGGGTTGAGGGGTGGATTTTGAACATGAATCGTGGAAAAAATCCAAAAGGGCGATTCGACATGTTTTTTCAACCCAGGGAGGGTCGAGTGCTACCTTGTGCCCATGTTGATAGCATCGATATCAGGAATCCGTGGGACCGTCGGCGGAAAAGCGGGAGAGGGGTTGAGTCCATCAGACGTTGTGACCTTCGCCAGTGGGTATGGGGCCTGGATCAAGGAGCAGAATCCAACGGTTGGACTCCCCAAGGTTGTTGTGGGGAGAGACGCCCGAATTTCTGGTCCTTGGGTGCGCGACGTCGTCTGTGGCACGCTGAATGCCCTGGGCCTAGATGTGGTGGATTTGGGGTTGAGCACAACGCCAACAGTGGAACTTGCTGTGCCGGGGCTTCAGGCTCAAGGCGGAATCATCTTGACGGCTTCGCACAATCCCAAGCAGTGGAATGCGCTGAAGTTGTTGGATGCCAACGGTGAGTTTTTGTCCGCGCAGGCGGGCCAACGGGTGCTGAGATTGGCCAAAGACGGTGTGACGTATGCCGAGGTCTCTTCGACGGGAAGAACCACCCACGACAATTCGTGGCTGGACCGCCACGTGCAGCACGTGTTGGATTTGGCGCTCGTGGATGCCGACCTCATCCGGTCTGCCAACCTCACGGTCGCTGTGGATGCAGTGAATTCCTCAGGAGGCATCGCCGTGCCGAAGTTGCTTGAAGCCCTTGGCGTGAATGTGGTGCCCGTGCATTGCGAGCCAACAGGTCATTTCGCCCACAATCCGGAGCCCCTGCCCAAGCATCTCGCCGATTTGACCAATGCCGTGCTCCAACACAAGTGTGACCTTGGCATCAGTGTCGATCCGGACGTGGATCGGCTGTGCTTTGTTTGTGAAGACGGGAGCTTTTTTGGGGAGGAATACACGCTTGTGGCCGTGGCTGATCACGTGCTTGCCCACACGCCAGGCCCCACAGTCAGCAACTTGAGCAGCACCCGGGCATTGAGGGAGGTGAGTGCACGGCACGGGTGCAGCTACACCGCTTCCGCAGTCGGTGAAGTGAACGTTGTGGCACAAATGAGGGCCACAGGGGCCATTCTAGGAGGAGAAGGCAATGGCGGCGTCATTTACCCCACGTCTCATGCGGGAAGAGATGCGTTGGTGGGCATCGGGTTGTTTTTGACCCACCTTGTGAGAAGCGGTTTGGGGTGCAGGTCGCTTCGGGACACGTATCCCAACTTCTTCATGGTCAAGGACAAAATGCAATTGCCTGAAGTCGATGTGGATGCTGCATTGAATGCGCTGAAGGCAGATCACCCCGACGCGGAGGTGAACGATGTGGACGGCGTGAAGTTTGATTTGGAAGAAGGGTGGGTGCATTTACGCAGAAGCAACACAGAGCCAATCATTCGCATCTATTCCGAGGCTTCCACCCCGGAAAAAGCGCAGGAATTGGCCGACCGTTTTGCGCAACGTTTGCGAGAGCATTTGGAGGCAGCCCCATCGGCGTAACTTGGCACGCGATGAGTCACGTTTACTTGGACAACGCAGCAACTACGCCGGTGGCGCCGGAGGTGGCCGAGGCCATGCTGGAGGTGCATCGTTCTGTCTTTGGCAATCCGTCGTCCACGCACGCGCCAGGTCGCAAAGCCAAGGCCTTGGTCGAGACCAGCAGACGACGCATCGCTGAATTGCTCAACGTGCCGCCACGCACCATTTGCTTCACCTCGGGAGGGACTGAAGCGGACAACCATGCCATCCAGGCGGCAGTGCGCTGTCTTGGAGTCACGCGCATCGTGACTTCGGCAGCTGAACACAGTGCAGTCATCAAAGCTTCTGATGTGGCTGGTCAGCAAAAGAACGTGGAGGTTGTGCACGTCCATCATCTGAATGATGGTTCCGTCGACCTCGAATCCCTTGAGAGCATCTTGCAAGCGTCTCAAGCCAAAACCCTCGTCTCACTCATGCACGCCAACAATGAAGTGGGCGTCATGGTCGATTTGGCCAAAATCAGCGCGCTTTGCCGAACACATGGAGCCTATTTCCACAGCGACACAGTGCAATCGATGGGCCACTATCCCATGGACATCGCCGCTTTGGATGTGGATTTTTTGACCTGCAGTGCACACAAATTTCACGGGCCCAAAGGATCGGGATTTCTCTATGTTCACCCCACGCTACGCATCGAAGGATTGATTGTGGGAGGGGGGCAGGAGCGCATGCTGAGAGGCGGCACTGAAAACGTGGCAGGCATCGTGGGTTTGACCCGTGCATTTGACGTTGCTCATGCCAACATGTCTGCCCACGAATTGCACATTCGTGGTTTGAAGTCTCGCATGGTTGCTGGGCTCAGAGCTCGGTTGCCCGAGGTGGTGTTCAACGGCCACTCGGACGGCGAAGACCGTTTGTACACGGTGTTGAATGTGAAGTTCCCAAAGCATCCCAATGGTGGCATGGCGGTGTTCCTTCTCGATCTTGAAGGCATTGCCTGTTCAGGAGGGAGTGCGTGCTCCAGTGGGGCTACGATGGGGTCGCACGTGTTGCGTTCGCTGGGGTTTCACGACCCGGACCGGGCAAGCATTCGATTCTCTTTTTCGCGTTACACGACAGAGAAAGACATCGATTGCGCGTTGGAGGCAGTGTCCAAGGTGTTTGGCCTGCAGCCTGCAAAGCCAGCGGTCTGAGATTGTTCGAACGTCCCGGCATTTCCCTAACTTGCATGGGTGCCAGCCAACCAAATTTTTCACCGATTGATCGGTGTGAGAATGCCCCACATTCAATGGGCTCAATCTCGCCCTGCGGACGCCCAACGCGGGGTTCACTCAGGTTTGGTCCACGGATTGGCATCCACCTTGTACGGAAACAGTCTCGGCATTCAGCGCGCGTCAGATGTCGCAAAACGAAAGGACTTTGTGCGTCGCGTTCCTCTCGTGACGTACGACGATTTGAAGCCTTGGGTGCTTCGTGCTCGCAAGGGTGAGCCCCACGTGTTGTGGCCAGGAGTGACCAAGTGGTTCGCCCAAAGCTCAGGCACCACGAGTGATGTGCACAAGTGGCTCCCTGTCACCTCCGAGTCCCTTCAGGAAGGTCACTACAAAGGCGGAAAAGATGTGTTGGCGCAGTTCTGTCACCAAGTTCCTGACGCGCAGCTTTACCAAGGAAAGCATTTGATTTTGGGCGGATCGAGTGCCCTGGTTCAAGAAGGCAACAAAGCCATGAAAGGCGACCTCAGTGCGATCATTGTGAAGCACCTTCCTCCGTGGTGTGAGGCGCGTCGCACGCCAAGCCGGGCCATTGCACTGATGGAAGATTGGGAGCAAAAAGTGGATGCCGTTGCAAGAGCCACCGCAAGCGAAGACGTCCGAATCTTGGCTGGAGTGCCCAGTTGGATGTCTCTGGTGGCCGCACGTGTATTGGAGATCACAGGCCAAGATGACTTGCGAGCGGTGTGGCCCAATTTGAGCCTTTACATGCACGGAGGTGTGGGTTTTGCACCCTATCGAGACACGTTTGACGCACTCATCCCCAACGTACAAGGATGCCCCAGGATGCATTACCTCGAGACCTACAATGCGTCAGAGGGATTTTTCTCGTATCAGGACGACTTGACACGAGAAGACATGGCCCTGTTGATGGACCACGGCATCTACTATGAGTTCATTCCTCTGGAGGAGCTCGGCAAGCCCCATGCTGAGGCCTTGGAGTTTCGAGAGGTGGAGGAGGGTCAAACCTATGCTTTGGTCATTTCAACCAACGCGGGACTTTGGCGATATGTGGTGGGAGATTTGGTGACAATCACATCCAAGATTCCATTGCGTGTGCAGGTGTCTGGGCGCATCTCCGCTTATCTCAATCTGGCAGGTGAGGAAGTCATGGAACACCAAACAGACCGCACTGTGGCAGCGGTGTCGTCCGAACTCGGCACACAGGTGTACAACTACATGGTTGGCCCCGTTGTTGATGCACTGGGCAAGCCGGTGGGGCATCATTGGGTGTTGGAGTTTCGAAGAGGAAGCATGCAACCACCCGCCGGAGCCTTGGCCAAAAGATTGGACAGCACCTTGCAATCGGTCAATGGCGATTACGCAGCCAAGCGCGTTGCGGGATTGGCGTTGCAACCCCCTTTGGTCAGTGTGGTTCCTTCTGGGACATTTGATGCGTGGCTGCAATCGAAGGACCGCCTGGGTGGACAACACAAGGTGCCTCGTCTGACGGACAAAGCAGCCTGTCTTCAGCGCGTCCTCGAGTTCGCAAGTCAAGAGTTATCCCCAACCTATTGACGGCGCTTGCAAGGGCGCAATGGTCGACCTACTTTGGCGTTCCGTTTGAGAAGAACCCCAGAACGAATACCCCATCATGCATCTCGCAATTGCAGGAAACATCGGCTCAGGCAAAACGACCTTGACCACGTTGCTCGCCAAGCATTACCGCTATACGCCGCACTTTGAACAAGTCGATGACAACCCTTATTTGAACGATTTCTACAAGGACATGACCCGATGGTCATTCAACTTGCAGATCTATTTTTTGAAGTCGCGCTTCGCGCAACTGATTGAAATGAAAAAGAAGGGCAAGCCAATCATCCAGGACCGAACCATCTACGAAGATGCGCACATTTTCGCACCCAACCTCCAGGCCATGGGGTTGATGACGACTCGGGACTTTGAAAATTACCTTTCGCTCTTCGAGTTGATGGAGGAATTCGTAACGCCACCCGATCTGATGGTGTACTTGCGTGCTTCTGTTCCTACGTTGGTTGACCAAATCCAAAAGCGCGGTCGTGAATATGAGGAAGCCATCCGTTTGGATTATCTCAACCGTCTGAATGAACGTTACGAAGCTTGGATCAGCACGTACAGCAAAGGAGAGTTGTTGATCATCGACGTTGACAACAACAACTTCCACGAAAACAAAGAAGACCTCGGAGGCATCATCACTTCCATCGACAGCAAGCTCAACAGCTTGTTCAGTTGAGCCCAGTCCTTGCAATCAAAAAAGCCCGCTCATCAGCGGGCTTTTTTGTGAGTACGTCTTGAAACGTCCTTACATCGCCATGGCGGGCATGCCAATGACTGAAAAGCCAATGGTGACATCATCCTTGATGAACCAGTCCAATTTGTCGTCAAACGTTTCGGAGCGGTAGGTGATGTCGTGCTTCGTGCGGTCCATGTTGAACTTGCCTTGAATGGCAAGGCCTTTCATGCCCCCAGGAACGTCGGCTTCCACCATTTCAACAGGGATGAGATAATCGACTGCTTTCCCGTTCAAAGTCAGGGTTGCGCTCAACACATTTCGTCCCTCGTCTTGATTGACTCCGGTGACTGCCAGTGTCGCCTTGGGGTGGGTCTCGACATTGAAGAAATCACCTGAACGCAAGTGTCCTTCGAGGCTCGCTTTTTTCTCGCCTGTCAAGTCACTGACTTCGATTTGCTTCATGTCGAAGACGACTTTACCCATGGCAATTTCACCATTTTGCAAGGTGAATTTTCCACTTTCAATGTGGAGGGTGCCGTTGTGGCCATCTCCCGTCAATTTTGACGCCATCCAGGTGACCTTGGGCTTCACCTTGTTGATGACGTAATGGCCGTCCTGGAGTTCGGTCTTCGCAGCCGTACCTGATGCATTTGGTTCTGGAGCTTGTTCAGCAGATTCGTTGCACGCAACGAGCAAGCACGCGAATGCAAAGAGGGGTAGGATGAGTTGTTTCATGGGGTTCATTCGTTGATGTTGGCAACAATCTCAGTGCGATTGTTGTTCGCATCGACCTCTTCTGCGTGGCCTTCACCGTGCCCACCACCCAGGATGGGTGCGATGACCAACCCGACGAGGCAGGTCAACTTGATGAGGATGTTCATGGAAGGTCCAGAAGTGTCTTTGAAGGGGTCACCCACGGTGTCGCCAGTCACGGCTGCCTTGTGGGCGTCAGAACCTTTGTACGTCATCTCCCCGTTGATTTCCACGCCAGCCTCAAAGGACTTCTTGGCGTTGTCCCAAGCACCACCTGCGTTGTTTTGGAAGATGGCCCAAAGCACACCACTCACGGTCACACCAGCCATGTAGCCACCGAGGGTTTCAGCAGCCCATGCTGCTTCTGCGCCCAGCATGAGGGGCAACAGTCCAATGACCAAGGGGAAGAGGATGGTCATGGCGCCTGGGAGCATCATTTCCTTCAATGCAGCTTGGGTGGAGATGTCCACGCACTTGCCGTATTCTGGGGTTCCTGTACCTTCCAAGATTCCAGGAATCTCTTTGAATTGACGACGGACTTCCTGCACCATTTCCATGGCAGCCTTCCCGACACTGTTCATGGCCAAGGCCGAGAACACGACGGGCACCATGCCACCGATGAACAACGCGGCAAGCACATTGGCCTTGAAGATGTTGATGCCTTCAATGCCTGTGAACTCCACGTAGGCTGCGAAAAGGGCCAAGGCCGTCAACGCCGCCGAAGCAATCGCAAAACCTTTTCCAATCGCGGCGGTGGTGTTGCCCACAGAGTCGAGAATGTCTGTGCGCTCGCGAACCTCTTCTGGGAGTTCGCTCATTTCTGCGATGCCTCCTGCGTTGTCCGCGATGGGACCGAAGGCGTCAATGGCAAGCTGCATGGCCGTGGTGGCCATCATCGAGCAAGCGGCGATCGCCACCCCGTAGAAGCCGGCAAACTCATAGGCTGCATAAATGGCCGCAGCGAAGAGGATGATGGGACCAAACGTCGAGATCATGCCCGTTGCGAGGCCTGCAATGATGTTGGTCGCGGCACCTGTAGAGGACTGCTGGACAATGTCGAGCACGGGCTTCTTGCCGAGGCCAGTGTAGTATTCCGTCATGTAGGAAATCGCACCGCCCACCACGAGACCGACGATCACAGAATAGAAGACATTCATGGAGCTGAACGTGCGTGCACCTTCACCAAAAAACTCCATGGTGAGTTGCTCGGGGAGCATCATGTCCACCAGGAAGAAGCATGCGATGGCCGTCAAGATGATGGATCCCCAGTTGCCGCGGTT
>JAYZBB010000092.1:0-10091 GCA_036339415.1 Bacteroidota bacterium
AATGTCCCATTCACCCAAGGAATGTGATTCATTGATGTCAGCATTGACCAAAATGTATTTGTCAATGAGGGCAGTTTCTTGGCCACCATCATGGGTAATAACAAAATCACACATGTAATACTCCATTCGATCAAAGCGCACATAAGTTGAGTCGATTTCATACGATTGCCCCAAGAAGAAGGGCTGACTGTGCACCTTGTGATTGAGTTGCAAAACAACCTCAGTTTGCGAAGAGGCCGAAGCCTGTGCGCAGAAGAGGAAGACGAGCATTGAAATTCTCTGAAGCTTCATGAGTGATAGGTTAATTCTAGCCGTGGTCAAAATAGGGAGTGTTTTGATGCTTAAAAATAAGCAATCACTACGTGAGTATGTCAAAAACCATGAAGCTTGGAGTTGGATGAAAAAGCCATAATTAAAGATTTGGTAGATTTTGAGTCAAGTCTTCGTTACGCCTCCTTTCAAAATCATCGCGATGGGTGGTCGTATTCGGTCTAGTTGGCGTCATTTGATGAATCGTCCCTCTCGAAAATTGTGAGGCAAGGATTTGGGCCTTTTCTTTCCACAAAAAATCATGAAAGACATACTCGTTGTAGGCATGCTCAAAGAAGGTCAATTCCCTCGGTTCATGGGATTCATGCAATCGGAGGAGGGCATTGCTGAGAGGAAAAAAATTGCGGATTTGACCCAAACCATTGGGACGGTGGCCCCTGACCACAGCAAGGTCATGTTCAAAATCGCAGTGCACGACATGGATGCACTGCATGCCTTCCTCGATGGATCGAATCCAGTGTCCAAGCCTGTGTTTGACGAGGTGATGGACGGTTACGAGATTTACGAACTCCATCGGGTGCACGGTGGATGAGATGCAACAATCCCAGTTGGGGCGGCGTTGTGCTGGAGAAACTCCCAGACTCATGGCCAAATCTTCCTTCTCCTTGTTCCGGTTGATTCTGATGTGTTGTCCTCTGTTGTCCCTTCCTGCTTGCAGCAAACATGGAGATGCACTGCCGGAAAGTTGCAATTTGATTCCCGATCCGGGAATGTGTTATGCTGCCATTCCCAAGGTTTATTTTGACGAGGAAGACGGTGCATGCAAGGAGTTCACTTGGGGAGGCTGTGGAGGTGTCGTGCCTTTTGACTCAATGGAGGAATGTCAATGTCAATGCCAATGATGCCCTAAGTCAGAACCGCCCACCCATGAGTTGCCCCCAGATGTGGGTCCATGCTCTTTGGCCATGCCTTAAAGTTCCCCAAATGAAGCGGGTTTGGTGCCAGGTCTGAATCAACCGCGCTAGTTTTGCCTTGCATGTTGAGAGCCCAATCCATTTCCGCGTCATCACGTCTCGCGGCGTTCTCGCTGATGGGCACGTGGTCTTTGGTGGTGGGGTTGGAGTTCATGCACCAAGTCGGTCACATGGTGTCCGGCTGTTCGCACCATGACCATCACGGCGAGCATGCGCATCACCACGAGGGTTGCTCCACGTGGTCGGGTCCCCACGAAGAGACACACTTCGTCCAGCACGAACACGTATGTGAACTTTGCGACTGGACCTTCTCATTTGAAGTACCCCCATTGATTTGGGAGGCGCCGGAAGCGTTGCAGGAATGGAATGGCGCGCGAGGTGTTGGAGAGGTGACTCCCGGTCATGCGCGGCATGCGTTTTGGATGACCACAGGACGACGCGGCCCGCCCCAGTGCGGTTGAGTTTACGTCTGATTTGTCTGTTGTTCAATTTCCTGTCTCATGGATCATCATCCATGGAGGCATGCATTTGATCGCACCGTTCATGTCTTACGCGCAGCCTTTGGGCTGTGTCTGGTGGTCCTGTCCCCTTGGATGGGGTGGTCCCAAACTACGGTCGAAGGTCATGTGTTGCAAGCCTCCTCAAGTTCGAAGTTGCCTGGCGTATTGGTCATGGCTTGGCCTTGCGGCCTTGCTTCGTCCACCGACGCGTTTGGGGCGTTTCGCGTGTCGTGTCCGCATGGCATCGACTCGCTCACGTTGTCGTGCGTGGGGTTTGACACCCGAGTGGTGTTGAACCCCTCGGTGCACGTCGATGTGTGGATGGATGAGTTGAAGGTGGTCTTGGGGCAAGCCAGCGTTGCTGTGAACGGCTTCAGAGAATCAGAGGCCCAAACCTTCGATGAGCCCACACTCATGCAGTCCCTCGACCGGACGCCTGGCCTCCAAAGCCTTGATCTTGGGGCAGGCTTGATTCAGCCTGTCGTGCGCGGCCTTTTTGGTTCGCGGGTGGCGGTGCTGGAAGATGGTGTTCCCCAGCAGGGCGGGCGATGGGGGAGCGACCACGGCGTGTTGGTGGCACCGGAGCTGCAGGTCGCCACGGCGTGGGTGCCGGGTGGCGGACATGTTTGGATGGGACCTGAAGCAGTGGGGGGCGGACTGCGTTTTGAATCTCCCTCTCGTCGGAACTCCACTGGCGTCACCACGAACGTTGGATTCGTCGCGCGAGCGGGCAACCTCAAAGGCGGTGTGCATGCGCTGCACATTGCATCCACAGCAACGTCTCATTGGCATGCGGGAATTGCTGTGTCGGGCTTCGGCGCGACTCAAGTTCCCCAGCGCACGTTCTCTTATCTCGGTCGAGTGTATCAACTCGAAACCGGGAAATTGACCAACACGGCAGGCCGTTCAGGCCATGCGGTGCTCGGGTTTGAACGAACAACGAACGCGGGACGAGATGTGTCTTTGACGGCGCGACTCTCGGACGTCCATCAGGGTTTGTTCCCTGGCATTGTCGGATTGCCCCGGCAGGGAGATTTGGCCCCCAATGATGACCGATTCGACATCCGCCTTCCGAATCAGCATGCGTCGCGCGCCCAAACCACGCTACGATGGTCTGAAGCTGGCGACGCGTCCGCGGGCTGGGAGTACAAACTCTCAGCATCTTGGAATCAAAGGCGAGAGTTCGCGCCTCCGCATGCCCATGGATGGGGTCCATTGCCGGATTCGGATTTGAGCTTGGCACTCGAAGAGTGGACCACCTTTGGCGAGGCGCGCCATCGAGGTCCGCATGGTGCGTTCGGCATGCAAATCGAAGGGCAGCACGTGACGACGTCTGGGTGGGAATTTTTGCTGCCAAGTCACCGTCGTGTTCGCCTGTCTTCCATGGTGGAATCCACGTTGTCTGGCGGAACCTTGGCCGGCAGACTGGATTTGGTGTACGCCAATCAAGGGGGACATTCTGAGCCGTTGTTCAACGCTTCAGGTGAGACGGTGGGTGTGGACGTTCGGGCCGTGGCCTTTGAAACCTTGCGACCTGGCGGCATGCTATCGTGGCAAGTCCCATTGAGGTTGAAGAACGATCGAACTTCGGGCACCTTGACCCTGGTTGCTTATGGACGTGTTCCGAGCAACCACGAGTGGGGTGCCAATGGCATTCATCACGGCACGTTCCGCTTTGAACAAGGCAACCCAGACCTCCAAACGGAGTGGGCCGCAGAAGGCCGCGCCTTACTGAAGGATGATTCCAGATCGCTTGGTTGGCGTTGGAATGCGCAAGGTTTTGCGACCATCCACAAAGGATTCATTTCCCTCACCCCAAGCGCCAGATTTGCGCCCATCTCACACGCCGGTCAGATATATGAGTTCCAGGCAAACGACGCTTTTAGGACGGGACTGGAAGTTCGGGCAGGCTTCCACTCACAGCGGCAAGAAGTTTCGCTTGCGGGTTCTGTACTGGGTCAATGGGACATACAGACGGGGTTGGGATTGCCTTTCACGACGCCCGCGCAAGCCCTGTTGACTTGGAAGGGGCAGACACGGAAGGGGCTTTCATTGAACATGGGCTGTCGCGCCTTGGCGCCGGCGACGCTGACTGCCAGAAACGAAGACACCACACCAGGCACAATGCTGGCGAACATCACACTCTCTCAAACCATCGCACATGGACAGTGGTCCTTGGAGGTTCAGAATGCCTTCAACCGCGCTTGGCTTGACCACATCAGCGCTTACCGCGCTTTGGGCTTGGTGGCTCAAGGAAGGTGGGTGCAACTTCGCTTCACCACAACGTTGAAGCACAGCTAACATGATTTTTTTAGTCAATTCAACCATATGAACATCAAATTCAACATTCAATCCACGGCTATTCTAGTGATGGCCTTTGCCTTTGCTTCCTGCCAAAACACAGACACCGAAGCACCGACGGTCTGCACTGGTTTGGGCGCCATGAACAGCGTCATTGCCGATGAAATCGAAGCTGATGCTGGCGACCACCTCGACATCGAAGACATCTTTTGCGACAACGAAGGGTTGAGTCAGGTTCGCTACGACATTCACAACGGCGAGGGCCATGCACACGAAGAAGAAGGCGAAGAAGACGGGCACGGGCACGGTCTGGTGTTGCACAGCGGCACCGACTGGAGTGTCCTACGCAACATTGATCTCGAGGGAACTGAGGCCGAAGCAGAGTTGCACGTTGACGTGCCGTTGACTGCAAGGGGGGTGTGGCACGTCATTGTCGATTTGGTCGATGCGGAAGGCAATACGGCCACGTTCAACACGGACTTGCACGTCGAAAACAGCCACATGCCAGAGTTCACACTGACTTCTGTAGGTGGCGAAGACCCTGCGAATTGGCACGGTGAGCCCACTTGGGCTGCTGGCACGGATGTGGTCGTCGCAGGCTCAGTCACAGACAGCGACGGCATCGCCTCCGCAGAGCTCGAGCTCATCGACGAAGCCACAGAGACAGTGGTGTGGTCGGCCGCCTTGACGGAGTTTGACGACTTCAGCGCAACCGTGACAGTGCCTGCCGACGCATCTGGCGAGTTTCACTTCGAAATGAAGGCGACAGATGCCGACTCCGACAGCCCTGTAAGCATGGAGACTGGCTTCCACGTGGAGATCGAGTGAACCACACGCCTCACAACTGAATTGAAAGGGCGGCCTTGGGGCTGCCCTTTTTTGTGCTTGGCCAACAATTCGACCTTGCTTCAGGTTTGATTGACATGGGGCAACGAGCACATCTCAGGAGGATCAATCCTGACCTGACCAAAGTCGGACGCCTTCGATGGGGCACCCCACGGCGTCGGTGACAGGTTCAGAGACCGGTTTTCCAGCGAGGCAATCGCGAAGGGCAGCGTCGAGGTCACGTCGTTTGGTTCTGGGCTTGCGTTTGCCTGGGGCGAAATAACGATCGTTGATCCGCCCCTGATACACCACTGAATCACGCGCATCCAACACAAACACTTCAGGCGTCCATTTCGCACCCAGAGCCTCAGCCCAGTTGGCACTGTCCTTCACCATCTTCATGGACAAACCGTAGGTGGTCTTGAAAGTCTTGATTTGTTCTGTGGTGGTGGAGGGATTGGGGAAGACACCAACAAATTCGACGGGGTTGTCCCGATGGTCGTTTTCCAATTGCCTCAAATCAAACGTCATGTTTTGACAGATTGGGCAAAGGGGGGCCAAAAAAATGAGGATGCGCCAAACTGGTTCCATGGGTCAAATCAACAGCCGCCTCCGAAGACGCTCAGGATGGTCAAAAGGTCTGAAATCGAGACAGCATCGTCCAAGTCGACATCTGCCTCACAATTGGCAAGGCACCCAAAGTCTGACAACAACATCAAAATGTCATTGACGCTCACAAGACCATCCCCATTGAGGTCTTCTTGACATGATGGGTCATTGGGGCCAAGCGCAATGTGTTCATCACCTTCCTCGTACAACACGTAGTCAAAGAACACGAAGAACATTTCGTCGGTGGTTCCCTCACCAAACGTCACATTTTGAGGCGGATTGTTGGGGTTGAATGGGTTGGCACTGGTGTTGTCGTAGGAAGCAATGCCGTGAAGCATGTAGCCCGCTGGGATTTTGGTGAGAGTTGGGAAGGTGAAGAAGCCTTGCCAATTGAAATCCCATGAGGGTATGGAGATGAGTGGAATGGTGTCTTGGTTGTTGGGAGAGGTCGCAAACACATCCCACGAGACCCCAATGAGGTGGCAGTGGGGAGCCACACTCAGCAAGCTGACGTCTGCCGAAACCTCCATGGTGCCGTGAAACGTGCGCATTTGGTTGGCGGGGAGGTAAAAGAATTCGTCCAAGTGTTGGGGCCCCATGATGCCAGTTTCCACTTCTCGTTCGATGGGTTCTTCGGAGAAAAAGACATTGATTTCTGTAAGGTCAGTTTCCTCAATGGGAGATGGGCCGTAGTGCATTTGAAGCAACAAATCCGAGCCTGCTGGCACAGTCCGTCCAATGCCCGGAGGGTATTCAAGCGTCAAGGCACCAGGGACCCATGCGCCAAAGAAGTTGCTTTCTGCCGAGAAGCCAAAGCCTCCAAAACTTTCGTAACCTGGATCTGGGTCTTGGGCGTCCAGGTTGGCGGCGGTCCCGGAAATGTCCAAGCCCAAAATGGCGTGATGTGCGACGTTGCGGTTGCCAGGCCGCACTTCCAAAGCACGGATGGACACAGTGTTGTCAGGGTCGGCGGGCAGCACGAACACTTGATATTGATCGGTCATGTCGCCGCCATGGGTGTACGGCTCCGGCATGGAGAGCACTGCGTCTGGGGTGCCGATTTGGCTGTCCTCTGGAAAGACAGGAAGCCCTGGGTTGTCTGCGGGGTCACCCTCGGGTTTGCATTGCGCAACCCAATCGCTCAAGATTTGCTTTTCAGCTGCGGTGAGCACACGTTCTCCTACGAAGTGAGATACGTTTTCATCAGGAGTCCAAGGGGGCATGTAGTTTGTGGCGGTCACGTATTCAATGAATTCCCCATATGCGTATACCTCTGAGAAGTTGGTCAGCGGCATGGGGCCAATTTCGCCCACCCTGTGGCACTCGGTGCAGTGGGTGTAGATGATGGGAGCCACGTCCGCATGAAAGGTGACGCTTTGGGCCTGGGCCATCGAGGGCAACAGCAATGCATGGCCCAAAATGAGTTGGATGAAATGGCGCATGGCCAGGAAGTTACGAATCCAAATTGGGTTCGGAGAGGTTGTACATTCGCTTCATGTTCAAAGACCACATCGTCCATGCGTGTCGCAGCTTGTTCATCGCGTTTCACGTCCTGGCATGTGTCAGCATGTCTGCACAGTCCTCCCAAATCATCTCCAGCTTGGTCGATGTTTCGCGAAACAACCGTGTGATTGACCTTGATGTTCGGGTGCCTGTGGGAGTCACTGAGCCGCTTCCGTGGGTGGTGTTTGGACATGGGTTTTTGATGCCCACTTCGGATTACGATGTTTTGGCTGAAACCTTGAACGAGGCAGGGATGGCGATGGTTATGGTGGACATGGAGACGGGCATTTTGCCTTCGCACGAAGACTTTGGATTGGATTTGGCTTACACGGTGGAGCATGCTGCCGCTGATGCGTTGGGACTGGAGGGCATTTTGGGAGACAAGGTGGCGTTGATGGGGCACAGCATGGGAGGAGGAGCATCCTGGCTGGCCGCAGCCCAGTTGGGCACTTCTGTCAATGCACTGATTGGCTTGGCACCGGCTGAAACCACGCCTTCCGCAATGGATGCTGGATCAAGCATTTTGACACCGACCCTGTTGATTTCAGGGAGTGCGGATGCCGTCACGCCCCCGGAAGAACATCACATTCCTTTGCATGACGCGGCATCACCAAGCACCTGCCGAAGCTTCGTCAACGTATTGGAAGGCAGCCACTGCGGTTTCGCCGACGCCGGCTCGTTGTGCTATTTGGGAGAATTGTTGTTTTCAGGCATGTCTAGAGATGAGTTTCAAGGCCATGCATTCGAAATGGCCTTGCTTTGGTTGCGCGCGCACCTTATGGAGGATGCCTCGGCATTGAATGAGATGGAGGCCTACGGTTTGGCTCAAAGTGCAGTTGAAGTGTCGTTGACTTGTGTGTTGTCAGAGGTACCAATGTTGTGTGAATCGTTGAAGGTTTGGCCAAATCCAGCGCAGGAGACCCTCTTTTTGTCTGGGTTGAGTCCAGGGGATGTGCTGATGGCCTACGACATGCATGGGAGGAGGTTGGCCGTGGATTGGATGCGGGCAGGCGCAATAGACATTGCCCGTTGGCCTCGCGGCATGGTCGTCATTCAAATCCAGTCAAAGAATGGTGATGTGTTCCATCAAAAGAACATCCTCATTCACTGACGCGCCATGGCGAGCGGATTTTTTGCATTGTTGGATGACATCGCGGCCTTGATGGACGACGTTGCTGCCATGACCAAGGTGGCTGGAAAAAAAACCGCGGGCATTTTGGGAGACGACCTCGCTGTCAATGCTGAAAAAGCTGTGGGATTTTCATCGTCTCGGGAATTGCCCGTGCTGTGGGCCATCACCAAAGGGTCGTTTGTGAACAAGCGGATCATTTTGCCTGCAGCATTCGCACTGAGTGCCTTGGCGCCGTGGGTCATCGAGCCGATTTTGGTGCTTGGAGGTGGGTACCTGGCCTTCGAGGGTGTCGAGAAGGTGGTACATTATGCCCGTCCCTCGCGGAAAGGACACCGCCATCCTGAGGCTGGACCTTCAGAGCTTGAGCGCATTCGATCGGCCATCGTCGTGGATTTCATCTTGTCGGTCGAAATTGTGATTCTGGCCTTGGGCCAAGTGATGGATGCGGTGTTGGTGGTCCAAATCATCTCGGTCACCCTGATCGCCTTGTTGGCCACTGTGGGCGTGTACGGAATTGTGGCTTTGCTCGTGCGCATGGACGATGCAGGCCTCGTCTTGATGAAACGCAACGCACTCCTTGCCCGGAGGCTCGGGGCCGTCATGGTGGCGGCGCTTCCATGGACCATCAAAGGGTTGAGCATCATCGGCACCGTGGCCTTGTTGCTTGTGTCTGGCGGCATTTTCCATCACCACCTCCCTGGAATCCACGCATGGATGCACGCATGGCCTTCGCTGGTTGCGGACGCGACGCTGGGTTTGGTCGGTGGGGCGTTCATCCTCGCCATTGTCGCTTCTGTGAAGCGGTTTCTGTCGAGTGTTTTCTCCCCGGATGTGGAGAAATGAACAGGCACCAATGGAGGGGTGACTTGGGTCGTTTGGCATCTTTGTCCCATGGCAAAAATGATCAGCGGCATTCAGCAAGTCGGCATTGGCATTCCTGACGTTCACAAGGCTTGGAAATGGTATCGTCACGCATTTGGCATTGACATTCGGATGTTTGAAGAGGCCGCGGAGGCCGCCCTGATGACGCGATACACCGGGGGCGAAGTGCACGCCCGTCACGCGGCGTTGGCATTGCACATGGGGGGAGGTGCTGGCATGGAGATTTGGCAATTCACAAGTCGTGAACCCCAACCCGCTTCTTTCGAAGGTCAGCTGGGAGACACGGGCATTTTCATTTGCAAAATCAAGTGCAAGGACGCGGACTCGATGCATGCCGAGCATGCACGCCGGGGCATTGACGCCCTGGGACCCGTTCACACTCGCCCCGACGGGAGCAAGCACTTTTACCTCAAGGACCCACATGGCTATTTCTTCGAGGTGGTCGAGAGCAAGGAGTGGTTTGGTCCGGCACCTTTTGGAGGTGGTGTGGGGGGAGCCGTGTTGGGCGTCAGCGACGTGGATAAATCTCTCAAGCTGTACCGAGACGTGTTGGGTTACGACCATGTGGTCATGGATCAAACGGCCGTGCATTCCGCATTCGCGCCCCTTCCAAGCGGAGGCCAAACCTACCGCCGCGTCGTCCTCAAGCGCACCCAACCCACGCAAGGGGCGTTCAGTGAATTGCTTGGCGGAGGAGAAATTGAATTGGTCCAAGCCATGGACCGAGCCCCGCGAAACCTGTTCGAAGGTCGCTTTTGGGGGGACCTCGGGTTCATTCACCTGTGCTGGGACATCCGGGACATGAAGGCGTTGGGTCAGGAGCTCGAAGCGGCTGGGTTTCCCTTCACAGTGGACAGCTCGTCGTCGTTTGACATGGGGGAGGCGAGCGGCCAATTCACCTACGTGGAAGATCCCGATGGCACGTGGATTGAATTTGTGGAAACACACAAGATTCCCATTGCGAAAAAGCTGAACTGGTACCTCGACACCCGCAAACGACCCCAGGGCAAAGCCTTGCCGAAGTGGATGCTCAAAATGCTCAGGTTCAACCGAGTGAAGGACTGATTGCATTGTGGATGAGGTGGGGACAACTGC
>JAYZBB010000093.1:0-6101 GCA_036339415.1 Bacteroidota bacterium
GCATGTTGGTTTGGGTTTGCGGCGCAAGGCCAAATCATCTGGACCGAGCCAGCCTTTCCCACCCAAGACGACGTCGTGACATTGTATTACGATGTCGCACAGGGCAATGCCGCCTTGGTGGATGAAGAACCGCCCTGTCCACCCTGCCCTTTCATCTACGCCCATACTGGCGTCATCACCTCGGAGAGCACGTCGCCCTCCGATTGGCAGTTCGTTCAAAATCCTTGGCCCAACGGCAGCAACAACAGCGCAGCCAACAATGGCAATGCTCTGCTGCCATCCAGTGGCACCGTCCACAGCTTCGACTTCGGTGGGCTCACCTTGGCGGAATACTATGGTGTCCCGGATGGTGTTGTCATCGAGGAATTGGCCTTTGTGTTTCGAAACGCCGATGGCTCAGTTGTCGGCAAAACCACCGATCAAGAAGACATCTTTCATGCGGTTTCGGACGGATCCTTTCAGGTGATTTTGGCCAACCCCGATGAGACATCAGCCATCGAATCTGTCGGAACAACATTGAACATCCTTGCCTACGCATCCCAGGAGGCAACATTGACTCTTGACATCAATGGTGAGACAGTCGCTTCCGAATATGGAATGTCGTTGGAACATGCCTACACATTTGACATTTCAGGCGATTATCTCATTGAGGTTCATGCAGAAGAAGGCCTTCTGGCATCCACAGCATCAAGTTCGGTATGGGCCCTGCCTCAATCAGCGCCCGTGACCGCGCCTCCGACGAACCTCAACTTGAAAGATGGCATCAATTACGTGGACGACAGCACAGTCATTCTGCAATGGACGGCCCCCTACAAGGACCACATCTTTGCGGTGGGAGACTTCAACAATTGGACACTCAATGAGCAATCCTTGATGCACGACATAGGAAATGGCGAAACCTTCTGGATTCAGTTGGACGGTTTGACGCCAGGTCAAGACTACCGCTACCAGTACCACATCCTCCCAGACGACATTCGTGTGGCCGACGCCTACGCGGAGGTGATCTTGGATGAGTCCAACGACCAATACATCCCAGAGGCCACGTACCCCCAAATGCCTCCTTATCCGAGCATCGAAGCCACAGGTCCCGTGAGCGTGTTCACCATCGGCGAAGAGGCTTTCGATTGGACCGACGCGACCTTCGTAAAGCCTGACCAAGAAAACTTGGTGATCTATGAATTGCTGGTGCGTGATTTCTCCGAGGAACGCACCCTGAAATTCATTGAAGACAGCTTGGATTATCTCGAGCGCCTCGGTGTTCAAGCGATTGAGTTGATGCCAGTCAATGAATTCAGTGGAAACGACAGCTGGGGCTACAACCCCACATTCTATTTCGCTGTGGACAAAGCCTATGGCACGAAGAACGATTTGAAATCGCTGGTGAATGCGTGCCACGAACGAGGCATCGCCGTCATTTTGGACGTGGTGTACAATCACGCTGACCAACCCAATCCATTCATCACCATGTATTGGGAAGACTGGACCGTATTGCCATACAACCCGTGGTTCAACACCAATGCTCCCCATAACTTCACATGGTTTTACGACTGGAATCACGGAAGTTCAAAGACACGAGATTTCGTCAAGCGCAATTTGAAATTTTGGGTGGACGAGTTCCACATCGACGGTTTTCGTTGGGACTTCACCCAAGGCATTGTCCAAGAACAAGGTGTGAATGGCGCTTACAACGAAGAGCGCATCAACTGGCTCAAGGAATACGGCGATCACGTTTGGAACACCGACCCCGATGTCTACATGATTCTCGAACATTGGTGCGATCCCAGTGAAGAGCGCGAACTTGCCGATTACAATGGGGCCAATGGAAATGCTGCCGGCTTCATGCTTTGGGCCAATGCCACTGAAAGTTATCAGGAGGCCAGCATGGGGTACTCAAGCAACGACCTCAGTTGGGCCAATTTTGAAGAACACAACTACCAGGACCGCCATGCGGTGGCCTACGCCGAGAGCCACGACGAGGAGAGGTTGATGTACAAAAACCTCCAATTTGGCAACAGTTCAGGAACCTATGACACCAGTGACCCAACAACCGCATTGCGTCGTCAACAGCTCACGATGGCATTCAATCTTTTGATGCCAGGACCAAGAATGATTTGGCAATTTGAGGAGTTGGGATACGACTACAGCATCTATACATGCTTGAATGGATCTGTCAACCCTGACGACGATTTATGCAAACTTTCACCGAAGCCGGTGCGATGGGACTATTTCGAAGACCCTGAAAGACAACGACTCTATCAAGTCACCGGAGCCTTGGGCCGACTGAAAAGAGACTACGCGGCCTTTGGAACAGCTGCAACCTCCTTCAACGTGGACGTAGGGGGCTTTGGAAAGCGCATGCATTTTGAACATCCAGACGGAGATGCCATTGTCGTGGGGAATTTTAAAACCACAACCATCGACATGATTCCCGGTTTCACTCACATGGGGACCTGGTACGACTATCTCGAAGGCGATTCCATTGATGTCACCAACCCAAATGAACCCATGGTTTTTGAGCCTGGTGAATTCCACATTTACACTGACATCATGCTCAACAGTCCCTTTGAAACGGCGTCTGAAGATGACCCTGACGGCACGAACGATTTGGTGCGAGATGAACAAGTGTGGATCAACTGTTATCCCAATCCAACCGCGGACGTCCTGCATGTTGAATTTGACATCAAACGAGAGCCCACAAGGATAGGCGTGATGGACATGCAGGGACGTAAACTAGACGTTATTTCGACCCCCAACCGACTTGGCCAATGGATCGTCGACCTGAATCCTCTCGAATCAGGAACCTACCTGTTGACATGGCACCTCAATGGACAGGCGTTTTCAACACCAGTGTATAAAATCACGCCTTGAAACCAAATGCTAGGTGTACTTTTGACACTACCCTTATGCACCTGCCCTCTCAAACGATTTTGACAAGAACATGATGAATTTCAAACTCATCCTCACCGCCCTTCTGTGCTCCTGTGCCATGGGAGACTTGATGGCTCAATCCACCTTGACTGGCAGGGTCACTGACGAACAAGGACAACCCCTGCCCTCTGCGACCGTGATGACAGACACAGGCAAAGGCGTCTTTACGGATTTGGATGGCAACTACACCTTGAGTGTGCCCTCGGGCGAGCAACGAATCACATGCTCTTTCATCGGCTTTCTAAGCACTGTGAAAGCGGTCAATTTGAACGATGGCCAAACGAAAACGCTGAACTTTCGACTTCAGGAAGATGCGGTGCTTCTCAACGAGTCCATCGTGATTGGATACGGCGTGCAACGTAAAAAGGAGGTCACCGGCGCAATCTCCACCATCGATTCCAAGGAAATCACGGCCGTGCAAACACCTTCGTTCGAGGCCGCCCTGCACGGGCAAGCGGCTGGCGTCCAAGTGACACAAGGCTCAGGCATGGCGGGCAGTTCTTCCATTGTTCGCATTCGAGGTCTCAGCTCCATTTCAGCGGGCGGAGACCCCTTGTATGTCGTGGATGGAATTCCTATCACACAGAACTATTTCGCTGGTGGAAACAGTGGTGCGATGAACCGCAATCCATTGGCGAGCATCAACCCCAATGACATTGAGGACATTCAAATCCTGAAAGACGCGGCCTCCACTGGGATATATGGCTCGCGTGGCGCCAATGGCGTCATTTTGATCACCACAAAGCGTGGCGTCAAAAAAGGCATCCGTGTCGACTACAGTTCGTCGGTGGGATATGGCGAGCCGACGGCACGACCCAACATGATGTCAACGTCAGAATACTTGGCCATTCGCCAAGAAGCTTGGGAAAACGATGGTGGCACAGGACATGTCTGGCTTCCATACCTGTCATCTGAGAATTCAAGCCCCGAGTTGAGAAAAGAGGCATACGAAAGGGCTTTGCTCACAGACACAGACTGGTTCGATCAGTTTGCAAGGCGAGCTCAAAAGACCCAGCAAAACATCGGCATACGGAGTGGCGGCAAGACATGGTCCATGTACAACGGCGTCAGCTATGACAAAAACGAAAGCTATGCCCTAGGCAACAGTTACACGCGGACGAGCGCCAGAACCAACTTCGACTGGACACCGAGCAGCAAATTCAAATTGGTGCTCTCCGGCAGCACCTCAGAAGGTCAGAACCAACGCGTGAGAGGAGGATGGTCTGGGGGCATGGGCGCGGCGATGTCAACTGCCCTTCCCTACATGGCCCCCTTCGTTGTGGACTCCACATTCGACGATGCTGGAAATCTCACAAGTACACAACGCAACTATGAATTGAACCGGTGGTACAATCCCATGGCATATCAAGATTTGGTGCAATGGAGAGAGACTGAGCGTCGGCAAATTGCCACTGGGCAAATCGTCATCAGCCCCTTCAATCGGCTCGACATCGTCCTCAACGGAGGCTATGACAACAGCAAGCTTGAGAACGACTCTTACGACGATGCTGCACTCGACCAAACCAATGGATTTTCCTACGGCAACTGGAGTGAGTTCAACGCCCGCAACTACAACGTCGGAGCAAATGCCACCATGCGGCTGGTCGACAACGATTCAACCTCCCTCTCTCTTCTCGTGGGTGCCGAAGCCCAGAGGTTTGAGAGTGATGGCTTTGGATTCAACCTGCGCAACACGGACGGGCCGACCTATTCGGCTGAGGCCTTGCGGGACACGTTGTTTGGCATCCATGACAGCCTCTATGTTGTCGACTCCCTGACGACGGTCACCAATGCATATCCAATTCAGGAACGAACAGAAGGCTTCGCTTCCTCGTTTGCACGACTCAATTTCAGCTTCAAAGACCGTTACTTCTTTCAAGCGACGGCCCGTGTGGATGGTTCATCCAAGTTTGGTGCCAACTATCGTTTTGGGTTCTTTCCATCTGCATCGGCAGGGTGGGTCATCAGTGATGAACCAGGCTTTCAATCCGAGCGAATCAGCTTTTTGAAACTTCGGACGAGTTGGGGACGAACAGGAAACTCGAACATCCCAGGCGACAGCCGCTTTGCCCTCTATGCAGATCAAAGCCAAGGTGCGACCTATGGAGGGGACACCCTCGTCTTTCCCATTCAACCAGGCAACCCTGATCTGCGCTGGGAAACCGTGGAAACCGTCGATGCCTCCATTGAAATGGGACTTTGGCAAGATCGCGTTTCTGTCGAATTGGGATGGTACAACAAGATGGCGAGTGACGTGCTCATGTCTGTCGAACTTCCCTCCCACACTGGATTCAACAGCCGAGCCATCAATGCGGGACAAGTGTTGAATCGTGGATGGGAAGTGGGGGTCACCTCGAACAATTTGCCCAGCACATCGGCCCTTCAGTGGAAAACCATTCTGAACTACGCTTACAACTACAACGAACTGGTCAACACAGGGGACTTCACGGAAGACGCCATTTCCGGCGGAACCAACGACAGCCGAGCTGTGACTGGAGCACCGCTGACCACGTACTTCCTCGTGCCTTTCAGCCATGTCGATCCAGAATCTGGACTGCCTGTTTACATTGACATTGAAGGTCAAGAAACGTACGAGTACAACCTGGCAGACCGTCGTGCCGTTGGGGATGGATTGCCAGATCATGTTGGGGGGCTGAGGAACGAATTGACTTACAAGAACTGGACTTTCAGCAGCCAATTCACTGCTTCTTTTGGGGCCAAAATCTGGGACAGCTCAGCCAAGCGTCAATTGGGCGTGGTCACCGACTGGAACATGCGAACCGATTTGTTTGACCGATGGCGCCAACCAGGGGATGTGGCTTCTTTCCCGCGACTTACCCTCGACGAAACTACGTACGGTTTGCCTGCTGGTTTCCCATGGTGGAACACGAGTCTGTTCATGTACGATGCGAGCTATGTCAGGCTGCGCAACGCATCCATTGCGTATCGCATCCCATCAACCAAAGGCAATGTCACCCTGCGTGTCAGCGGGAACAACCTCTTTGTGCTGACAAATTTCATCGGTCTCGATCCAGAATTGACGAGAGACTTTGAGAACAGCCAAGACCGCAACTTTTCCGGAGGGGCCAACTACCTCACGGCCCCTCAGGAGCGCTCCGTCATCTTCACCATCAACGCCAACTTTTGATTGTCATGAAACACAAGGCACTTTT
>JAYZBB010000094.1:0-23226 GCA_036339415.1 Bacteroidota bacterium
TGGTGGAAGGAAAAAAGCGCACTATCTTTGCCGTCCTCAATCACGAGGCGGGGCGTGGCCCAGCCCGGTTAAGGCGCCTGGTTTGGGACCAGGAGATCGCAGGTTCGAATCCTGCCGCCCCGACTACAAAAGCCGCTCACATCTGTGGGCGGTTTTTTTGTGCGCAAGAGCGAACGCTTGCTCTACAACGACGAATCTCGGACCATGGTCTGCCGAATGGTGCCCGTCCAATCCATTGTCGCCGGACCCAGAGGACGAAATCCCTCTGCGATCGCATCGTTCACCTTGCGGTAAAATTGTTGTGATATTGTCTGAAGGTCAGCGCAAACTCCCAATGGTAAATCGTCTTGTATTCCATGGGGGTCAAGGTACCCGTGTTGCGACACAAATCGCACCATCAAAAGGTTTTGGCTGTGGTCAAACAACAATTTCTTCCGAAAAGTGCAACCTTCTCCTGGCTCGTACGTTAAGGGAGACAAACATGGTTTTGATGGTTGACAGCGAACCTCATCGCTGACATGAATTGGTTTTGGTAGACAAGGAAGCCGCCCCTCGGGGTGGCTTTTTTGTGTCTCCAATGTTGGTGCTGACGCGTCACACAAATCGCTCCTGAAAACGATCGGCCACATAGTCTCCAATGGCAAGGGAGGCCGTGGCGGCAGGAGAAGGTGCGTTGAGGATGTGGATGGAACGGTCCGTGGTTTCAATGCGGAAGTCGTCGCGCGTGTCACCGTCCTGGCTGAGCAACAGCGCACGAACCCCTGAGCGGCCCGGACGGATGTCGTCCATCGTCAAGGAAGGCACCAGACGCTGCAGCGTTTTGAGGAACAAGCGCTTGGAAAAGGCCCGGCGGTATTCGTTGATCCCAAACGCCATGTTGTTGAAGAACAACTTCCACGTTCCGCCATAACCGAGGGCTTCCATGGTGTCGCGCAAATCAAAGTCCGTCTTGCCGTAGCCCTCGCGCTTGAAGGTGAACACCGCGTTGGGACCACACTCGATTTCGCCGTCCGTCATGCGCGTGAAGTGCACACCGAGGAACGGAAAGTCCGGGTTGGGTACAGGGTAAATCAAGTTGCGGACCTTGTGTTTGGCGTGATCTTCGAGTTCGTAGTAGTCACCCCTGAAGCCCACCACGCGTTCTTTCAACGCAACGCCGTCCTTTCGCGCGAGGCGGTCGGCCTGCAATCCTGCGCAGACCACAACCTTGTCGGCGTGGTAGGTTTTGGCCTCTCCAACAACCTTGGTGCGAATGACAGAGCCATGACCTTCGGGTCCCAAATCCACCACCTCTTCTCCGAGTCGGATGTCGCTGTTGGGCTGGATGGCCAGGGCTGCATCAGCCATTTTCTCGGTGGCATTTCGGAAATCTACGATGCCCGTGCAGCCTACCCAGAGGGCAGCCACCCCTTCGCAATGGGGCTCAATTTCTCGAAGCTGATGGGCGTCGATGCGCTCGAGGTTTTCGATTTCGTTTTGCTTGCCGATGCCATGGATCTTTTCAAGCATGGGCAACTCGGACTCGTCGGCGGCGACGACCACCTTGCCACAAACGTCATGAGGCACATCGTGCTCCTTGCAAAACTCCACAAGTTCGCGCCGGCCCTGGACACAATTGGTGGCTTTCAGGGAGCCGGGCTTGTAGTACAGGCCTGAATGAATGACACCAGAATTGTTGCCCGTTTGGTGGTCTGCAAGCCGTGGCATCTTGTCAACCAGGAGCATGCGACGGTCAGGGAATCGCTTTTGTAGCTTGTAAAATGTGGCCGCGCCGACAATGCCGCCGCCCACCACAACCACATCGTAGTGTCCATCCAAGGAGCCGTTGTTGTGCATCGAGACCAAAGGTACGTGACCTTTCAACCTGCGGCCTATCTTGCCGGTCATGACTGTTCAAGACGTGCCTGTTCACAGCAAGAAAGTCCAAAACGCGTGGGCGCTTTACGATTGGGCGAACAGCGTCTACTCCCTGGTCATCACCACCACCATCTTCCCCATCTTCTACAATGCGATGACCACCGTCCGTGAAGAGGATGGCACGTTGGTGAGCGACGTGGTGTCTTTTTGGGGCATGGAATTCTTGAACACCCAGTTGTATAGCTATGTCCTGGCCACAAGCTTTGCGGTGATCATCTTCCTCAGCCCTTTGCTGAGTGGCATGGCAGATTACGCGGGGAAGAAACTCACCTTCATGAAGGTGTTTTGCTATGCGGGCGCAGCGGGATGTGCGAGCATGTTCTTCTTCAACCCCGCCCACTTGGAGTGGAGCATGGCCTCCCTGTTCTTGGCCAACCTAGGCTTTTGGGGAAGCCTTGGATTCTACAACGCCTACCTGCCAGAAATCGCTCCGCCAGAAGAACACGACAAGCTGGGTGCACGTGGATACGTCATGGGGTACATCGGGTCGGTGTTGCTTTTGTTGGTTTGCTTGGGGCTCATCATGGGCATCGGCAACCATCTGACCAAATGGGCTTTCGTGCTCGTTGGTGTGTGGTGGGTCAGCTGGGCACAACCCGCATTTCGGCGCTTGCCATCAAACCCCTACAATGTCAGGCCAGAAGGCAACTTGCTCGCGCAAGGCTTCAAGGAGCTGAGAGGGGTGGCCCGTGAGCTCAAAGGCAAGCTGCACCTGACGCGATATCTGAGCTCCTTTTTTGTGATGAGCATGGCCATCCAAACAATCATGTTGATGGCAACGAGCTTTGGGATCAAAGAGGTTCAACTGACCACTTCCGAGCTCATTGTCGCCACATTGCTCGTTCAAGTTGTGGCGATTCCTGGCGCCTTTTTCGTGGCGTGGTTGAGTGGCAAAATGGGCAATGTAAAAGCCCTCGGGGCATGCATCCTGGCATGGTGTGCCGTGTGTGCGTACGCCTATTGGTTTGCGTCGAGCAAGGAAGGCTTCTACGTGGCAGCAGGCGTGATCGGATTCATGATGGGTGGCACACAGAGCCTGAACCGATCGACGTATTCCAAGCTGCTGCCAAAGACCGAGGATCACGCATCCTATTTCAGTTTTTATGAGGTGCTCGAAAAGAGTGGGCTGGTCATTGGCATGTTTGGATGGGGCTACATTGAAGGTGTGACTGGCTCCATGCGCAACAGCATCTTGGCGCTCGTGGGGCTGTTTTTGATCGCCTTCGCCGTGCTTCGTGCCATGCCCAAATCGCATCGAGGACATCTCGTCCAACCGGCGTAACGCCAAGCGTGAATGAAAAAGGCATCCCATTGGATGCCTTTTCAAAGGTTGTTTCTAGAATGTGCCTTACTGCACTCGGAATGTCACACGGCGATTTTTCGCATGTCCAATTTCCGTATCGAGCGTGCTCGCCGGATCGGTGTCGTCGCGGCTGATGGTCTCGAGACGATTGGCACCGATGCCAGCCTCCACTAGGAAGGCCTTGACCTTGTCTGCACGTGCCTGTCCCATGTTGGCATAACGTGAGTTCAACTTGCCTTCTTCCGTTTCGTCGCTGTCGGCATGACCCGTGATCAACACATTCATTTCTGGATTCTCGTTGAGCAAACCGACCATCTCGGTCAAGGTTCGCTTTCCAGCCACGGTCGGCATCTTTTTGACAAAGGCATAATACGTGGCCGCCGCCTCGATGCGCTGCTTGGCAGTGGCATCCTCTGGGAGCCTGGCCGAGCGGTTGTACACCATGGAGGATTTGCGCTTTTCATTCGCACCGCAGTTGCAATCCTTGGGAGAGTCCACTGCCGTCACCTTGACGTTGTCGATGTAGTAATACGCTTGGGCCAAGCCTGTTTTGGGGTCGCCCTCTTTGTCATTGAAGCAGTCCTTGTGTTCCTCCAGTGCATCGCCACGAGGACCCGTGGGACGTGCAGGGACTCGCACACGTTCCGCATCAATGCTTGCGTCACCGCCAAAGCAACCAATCACCAAAAACTCCTCCTCTCCGGTGCCGACGAACGACCCACAGACTGTCTCCCACCCTTCAGAAAAGCGCATGGTCTTGTTGCTCACGTGTTGGACATCTGGATCGGTGGTCACGGGACTCGACCCTGAGCGAGACATTTTGCGGTCGCTGAGCACAGCACCGATGTCAGGAACCGCGTAGCGACTCATTTCAGCCAAGCTCAAGTCGAAGGAGACACAGTACACCTGATTTTCTTCGAGCATTTCTGTAAGCTGCACCTGGAGGTAGGAGCGCTTGAGTTTGGAGCTCTTGCTGTAAGCACGAAAGCCTGCATAGTACTCTCCGTCCTTGGCTTGTTCAAACCCGTAATCGTTGCAAGGCACGCTGACTTTGCTCGCTTTTTCTCGGACGACAAACAAATCAGGGGACACGTCGTTGACGCCTGACCACTCCAGGACATGCTCGTTCACAAGGCCAAACTTCTTGATGTCCTTGACTTCGGTGTCCTCTGAAATCAACTCAAAACTGGGGTTGGGGACCAAATTTTCTTGGGCGGCGACATCAGAGGTCGTCGCGGCAAGCGTCAGGACGCATGCCATGCGCAGCATTCGCGCTGGGGAAAGATTCAAACTCATGCAGTAGTGGTTGTTTCTTGTTTCGTTGCGGGGGCGTAGTCCTTCACTGCCTGCACAAACGCACGGCCGTGGTCAGCAGGAATGTCAGGATACAAACCGTGGCCCAAGTTAGCGATGGTCCGTTGGACCCCCAATTCGTCAATCATTTGATGGGTCTTCTCACGAATGATGCCAGGATTTGCATAGAGGATGCTCGGGTCAAGGTTTCCTTGCAAAACTTTGGGGCCTCCAGGCGCATCGTCCGCCACCTGACGTGCCCATCTGCGATCGGTCTGCCAATCCAAGCCAAGGGTCGTGCAGGGCAAGGAAGACAACTCTTTGAAGAAATGACTGCCTCCCTTCGCGAACACCGTGACGGGCACGCGTTCCTTCAACGACTCACACAAGGATTGCATGTGTGGCAAAATGCGCTGGACATACAACTCGCGACTCAACGATCCTGCCCAGCTGTCAAAGAGCTGGATGACATGAACGCCGGCGTCCACCTGTGCATGCAGGTAAGATTCGGTGGCCTTTGTGATGGCCTCGAGGAGAGCGTCTGACAGGGCGGGTTCCTCCCACAACATGCGGCGCGCAAGGGTCCAATCCTTGCTTCCCTTTCCCTCGACCATGTAGCAAAACAACGTCCACGGCGCGCCGGCAAAACCGATGAGCGGCACCTCGCCGTTGAGCTGATCAAGAATGACACGAATGGCGTCAAGCACGTATGTCAAGTCCGTTTGAGGGTCGACATCTTTGAGACGCCTGAGGTCGGCGGTCGAACAGATGGTCTCCGGAAAACGAGGGCCGACTTTCTCCACGAGGTTGTATGGCAGACCCATGGCCTCAGGCACAACCAGGATGTCGCTGAACAGGATGGCGGCATCCACACCATACGCCTCAATGGGCTGAAGGGTGACTTCGGCTGCGCGGTCCGGGTTCATCAACAGGTCTTTGAAGCCCCCTGCTTCAGCCCGCACTGCACGGTACTCAGGGAGTGTACGACCCGCTTGCCGCATCATCCATACCGGAGGGCGCTCCACTTCTTCGCCACGGAGGGCGCGCAACAACAAATCGTTCATGGGCCCAAAGGTCAGTGCAAAATCTTGAACACCGCCTCTCTCAGGAGCATGCCGTCCGTTGTGGTGGCATTGGATCGTCCTTTGGCCTTTTTGTCGGCATCACGGAGGTAGCCAAAAATCCGCTCCACCTTGGCCGGGGTGAAGGCACTGGCAGCCCGGGCGTAATCGCGAACGGCGTAAGGACTGCATCGCATGGCCTTGGCCGCAGCCCCTTCCGAACGGTCCTGCAACGTCTGGTACACAAGCACGCGCGCGAAGTAGGCATGCAGGACCGGAACAACCATCGCAAGGGGTGCGTTCTTGGGGTTGGCCTCGAAGTACTGCACGATTCGGTTTGCACGTTCGACATCTTTGTTGCCCAACGCACGTTGAAGCTCAAACACATTGTAGTCTTTGCTGATGCCGATGTGCTGCTCCACGTGGTCGGTGGTGACCTGGGTGCCCTCTGGCAAAAGGATCTGTAGCTTCGAGAGCTCGTTTGCGACTTTTTGGAGATTGTTTCCGAGGCTTTCAGCCAGCAATTGAGACACACGCCCGTCGAGCTTCAAGCCTTTGGCCTCAGCGTATCCTGCAATCCATTGGGGAAGCTTGTGGTCGCGGACCTTGTCGCTCAAAAACAGCGTGCCCTGACGTGACATGGTTTTGACTGCTTTCAGCCGACTGTCCACCTTTTTGTGGGGGTGGGCGAAGACCAAAACGGATGTCGGAACAGGGTCCTCGGCGTAGGCCGCAAGTTTGGCCATGTCGTCTTTGCGCTTCCACATGCGCATGTCTTGAGCCTCTTTCACCAGAACGAGCTGGCGGTCAGCCATCATCGGAAAGCGCCGTGCCGCAGCGAGCACTTCGTCCACATCGGTGTCGCGGCCATACAGCACCGTTTCATTGAAGTCCTTGAACCCCTCGTCCACCACCGTGTCCAGCAGCGCCTGCACGATTTCCGTAATGAAGAACGGTTCTTCGCCATGCAAGACGTAAAGAGGGGAAAGCTTCCCCCCGGTGATGTTGCGCAGGATTTGGCGATGCGGCATGACGGCGAAGGTACTGACGCGCGAACTAGATTCGTGGCATGGAAGCTCCCATGCCTTCTCTCAAGTGGCCCGCTGCTCCCCTGCGCACGCGGCAAGCCGACAATGGCAAACTGGAGGTGCTCTGTTTGGCGAGAAGAAAGTGGGTCATCCTGGAGCCCGAAGAGTGGGTTCGTCAGCATGTCCTGCACCATCTGAACGACCAGTTGGGATATCCATTGGGCTGCATGTCCGTCGAACACCAACTCACCTTGAACGGCATGTCTCGGCGCGCAGACATTGTCGCCTTCACCCCAGATGGTGCCCCCCACGTTCTCGTCGAATGCAAAGCTCCCAACGTCGCGCTCAATCAAGAGACGGTGAATCAGGCCGCCCGTTACAACTTGGTCCTGAACGTACCTGTGTTGCTCGTGACCAATGGATTGAAGCATGCGGCATTTGGCCTTGACAAGGACGGAAAGGCGTCGCCACTCACCATCCTTCCCACCTGCCCGGGGCGTTGAGGGCGGACCTTGCGTACTTTCGCGACGCAATGAAGATCACAGACATTCTCGCAGTGGCCGGCAAGCCCGGCTTGTACCAGGTGTTGGCCTCAGGCAGTGCCAGCATCGTGGTGGAAAGCATGGTGGACGGCAAGCGATCCAGCATCCCTGGGACGGCACGCGTCAGCAACCTCGCCGACATCACGATGTACACGCATGACGAAGACGTTCCCCTGTTGGACATTTTGAACCGCATGCACGACACCCAAAAAGGTGAAGCCGGACCGTCACACAAAGACGCTGCCCAGACCATTCGCGATTTCGTGGATGGCATTGTGCCAGAGCTTGACCACGACCGTGTGTACCAAAGCGACTTGAAGAAGTTGGTCCAATGGTACAACCTGCTCGTGGGCAAAGGGGCCTTCCCCTTGGAGGCTCCTGACAAGCCAGAAAATGAAGGGGACAGCGGGGGAAAAGGCAAGGAAGAAAAGCCGGCCGCCAAGAAAGCGCCGGCCAAGAAAGACTCAGCCAAGAAGGCCGGGGCGAAGAAGCCTGCAAAGAAGAAAGACGCCTGACCATGAACGTGACTGTCATCGGTGCCGGAACCATGGGCAACGGCATTGCCCACGTCTTCGCACAATCGGGCCACGACGTGGTCATGATGGACCGCTCGGCAGAAGCCCTCGAACGCGCCCTTGCCACCATTGGCAAGAACATGGACCGCATGGTGGCCAAGGAGAAAATGTCTGCGGCAGACAAAGACGCAGCCTTGGGACGTTTGACCACCTCCACGGACATGGCTGCGGCCGTGGCCAACGCCAACCTGGTGGTGGAAGCAGCCACTGAAAACGTCGACCTCAAGCTGAAGATTTTTGCCGACCTCGACGCGGCCGCTCCCGAAGGATGCATTTTGGCGACGAACACGAGTTCGATCAGCATCACGCGGATTGCAGCAGCGACTGAACGCCCCGACAAGGTCATTGGCATGCACTTCATGAATCCGGTTCCGGTGATGAAGCTCGTCGAAGTCATTCGCGGCTACGCCACCAGTGACGATACGTGCACCGAGGTCATGGAACGGAGCGCCCAACTCGGCAAGGTCCCAGTCGAAGTCAACGACTACCCGGGCTTTGTTGCGAACCGCATCCTGATGCCCATGATCAACGAGGCCATCCTCACCCTGCATGAAGGCGTGGCCGGCGTTGAAGAGATTGACACCGTGATGAAGCTCGGCATGGCGCACCCCATGGGTCCGCTCCAACTCGCGGACTTCATCGGCCTCGACGTCTGTCTCAGCATTTTGAGGGTGTTGCACGACGGTTTGGGCCAAGACAAATACGCCCCCTGTCCCCTCTTGGTGAACATGGTGACCGCGGGCAAACTCGGCGCGAAGTCTGGCGAAGGCTTCTACATCCACACCCGAGGCTCTAAAGACCTCGTGGTCGCCCCGACCTTCGCCAAGTAAGCCCTCCTTACCTTGAGTGCCGTGAGTCCATCCAACACGTCTTGGCGCGAACGGTTGCACACCGTCATTTTTGAAGCAGACACCCCTGCCGGCAAACGGTTCGACGTGGCCCTGCTCTGGGCCATTGTCCTGAGTGTGGCCGTCGTGCTCGTTGAGAGTGTGGCCAGTGTACGAGCTGCCCTGGGATGGGAGCTTCGCCTGTTGGAATTGGTGTTCACTGGGCTCTTCACCGTCGAGTACATCCTTCGACTGGTTTCCGTCAAGCGTCCACTCAAATATGCTTTCAGCTTTTACGGCTTGGTGGATCTTTTGAGCATCCTCCCCACGTTTGTGGAGATCCTGTTGCCAGGAGCTGCAAGCCTTCGAGTTGTGCGCATGCTGCGGTTGCTTCGGGTTTTCCGGGTGCTGAAGCTTGTCGGGTTTTTGCGTGAAGCCCAAATCCTCAAAGACGCCCTCTGGGCCAGCCGCCGGAAAATCGTCGTGTTTCTGTCGGCTGTGCTCGTCTTGGTGACCTTGCTCGGCACGGTGGTGTACATCATCGAAGACGCCGAAGCCGGATTCACCAGCATCCCCATGAGCATCTACTGGGCCATTGTGACCGTGACGACCGTGGGCTACGGTGACATCGCGCCACAAACGGTGTTGGGCCAGATGTTGGCGTCCCTCATGATGATTTTGGGTTACGCAATCATCGCCGTCCCCACTGGCATTGTCGGAGCGGAACTCGCCCGAACAGATCCCATTGACACCAACACGCAGGCCTGTCCGGGATGTGGTGCCGAGGGGCACGACGACGATGCCGACTACTGCAAACACTGCGGCCACAAACTTTGAATGCCTTGCCCAATTGCGGGCTGACTCTTGTGGTTCAGGGGCAGGTTTGTATTTTGGACCCCCCAAACGCCCGCAGCAATGCGGCAGACACCTGAATCATGACCCAACCCACCCGCCTGTTTGACTTTCCACGTTACCAATTGGCCACCAAGCCTTTGGACGTGATGATGACCATGCCCAACTACGGCAACCGCGTGACGTATTCCACCGCTCAATTTGTGGAAGAAATGGATGCGGTGTCTCGTGGCCTCATTGCCATGGGGCTCAAGGCGGAGGAAAAAGTGGCGCTCATCAGCCACAACAACCGCTGCGAGTGGAACATCATGGACCACGCCATCATGCAGGCGGGTGCGATTGACATTCCGATTTACCCCACCATGACGGAGGAGGATTACAAGTACATCCTCAACCACAGTGAGTCGAAATACTGCTTTGTCAGCAGTGAAGAGCTCTACAACAAGGTGATGGCAGTCAAGGCCGAGTGTCCCTCCCTTGAAGACGTGTTCACCTTCGAAGAGGTCAAGGGTGCGCGCCACTGGACCGAAGTTGCCAAGGCAGGCTCCGCCGACCAACAGTCAGAACTCGACGCCCGTCGTGACGCAGTGGACCCCGCCCAACTCGCGACCATCATCTACACCTCAGGCACTACAGGTCTGCCCAAGGGCGTGATGCTCTCCCACAACAACGTGGCAAGCAACGTGCTCATCGCCAAACCTCGCGTGCCGGCCGTGGATCCCAACATGGATTACCGCGTGCTGAGCTTCTTGCCCGTGTGCCACATTTTTGAGCGCATGCTCCACTACCTGTACATGTACATGGGCGCCCAAATCCACTTTGGCGAGAGCCTCGAAACCATCAAAGAGGACCTCAACCACACACAACCCATCATGTTCACGGCTGTGCCTCGTTTGCTCGAGAAATTTTACGACGGCATCGTGGCCAAGGGGCGTGCCGCAGGCGGCGTGAAGTCGGCCATCTTCAACTGGGCCGTCGGTGTGGCTTTGGAATGGGACCCCAACAAAGGTGGTTTCTACCAACTCAAGCTCAAGCTCGCCCGCAAACTCGTCTTCGGGAAGGTCAAAGAAGCCCTCGGCCTCAGTGGCATTCAAGCTGTGGCTTCGGGCTCAGCGGCCCTTCAACCTCGACTCGCCCGCTTTTTCAACGGCGCCGGCATCACAGTCCTCGAAGGGTACGGCCTCACGGAGACCTCACCTGTGGTCAGTGTGAACACCACCAACGGCGAAAACATGCTGAAGATTGGAAGCGTGGGCAAGCTCGCGGACGGCGTCGACGTGAAAATCGCCGACGACGGTGAGATTTTGGTCCAAGGGCCCAATGTCATGATGGGCTATTACAAGGATCCCGAGAAAACCGCCGAGGTGCTCAAAGACGGGTGGTTCCACACTGGGGACATCGGCGTCATTGAAGACGGCTTCTTGCGCATCACGGACCGGAAGAAAGAAATCTTCAAAACCTCGGGCGGAAAGTACGTGGCCCCTACCCTGCTCGAAAACGCTTTGAAGGCGTCACTCTTCATCGAACAGGTCATCGTGGTTGGCGAAAACCGCAAGCACCCCACAGCCTTGATCGTGCCTGACGCGGTCGTGGTGGAAGAATGGTGCAAACGTCACGATCATGCCTTCCCAGGCATGGCAGGCATTGCAGGTGACGACCGTCTCCGCGCCCGAATTGAGCAGGAAGTCAACGACCTCATGGCGCCCTTTGCCAAGTGGGAACAGGTGAAAAAGATCACGATCCTGCCGGCGCCGTTCACCATCGACGGTGGCGAATTGACGCCGACCTTGAAGCTGAAGCGCAAGCCCATCATGGCGAAATACGGCGATGCCGTTGAGACGATGTACGCCTGAGCATGCTCGAAACCCTGAATGACATGGACACAGCGCTGTTTCTCGCGCTGAACGGGGCGGTGCCTGCGCTTGACGGTGTCATGTGGTGGGTCAGCAAGCCGCTGTTTTGGACGCCGTTGTACGTGGCCATGATTTGGGCATGTGCGCGAAGGTTGGGGTGGTGTAAGCAACTTGCGCTGTTTGCCCTGTGCACGGGCTTCTGCGTGACAGGAACCGATGTGGTTTCCGCACGGGTCTTGAAACCCTCGGTGGCGCGCTTGCGCCCTTCCCATGAACCCGCACTCGCCAATGCCGTGCATTTGGTGGAAGAGCGTCCTGGGGAATTGTACCGCGGCGGTCGTCACGGCTTCGTCTCCTCGCATGCCGCAAACCACATGGGCATCGCCGTGCTGTTTGGGGGATTTCTTGGAGGCGCTTGGGGATGGGGATTGCTCGCGTGGGCAATGTTGATTGGGTTCAGCCGCATCCACCTCGGCGTCCACTACCCCGGTGACGTCCTCGGCGGATTCATCGTGGGCTGGGGTGTTGGCGCTGCTGCACTGACCCTCGCTCGGCGCTGGACCCCAGAACCGTTGAACCCCAAACAGGCAGGCCATGGCTGAAGGCATCACTGCCATGACGTGGCTGGCTGTCTTTTTGGGCGGTGGCGTTGGGAGCGTGCTCCGGTTTGGTCTCGGTCAAGGGGTGCGCATGATTGGCGCAGAAGCGGCCACCTTTCCTTGGGCGGTGCTGGCAGCCAATGTCATTGCCACGGCGCTGTTGGCTTGGTGTGCGGTGGCAGGCGCAGAACTTTGGGGCAAAACGTCTCCGGTGTGGTTCTTCATGACGGTCGGAGTTTGTGGAGGGTTCAGCACCTTTTCCACGTTTGCGTGGGACACGTTGCGTTTGTGGGAGGATGGTGGATGGGCGCTTGCCGCGACCAACGTGGCCGTGTCTGTGCTTGGGTGTGTCGTTGTCGGCTGGTGGGTGGCTCGGGTCTGCGCCGATTCCTGAGGTCACAGGCCTGAAACAGCGACGCGCACGGCCTATCTTCGGGCACGATGAAATGCTCGCTCCCTTTTTTGTTTGTAGGCTTGCCTCTGCTGATGTCAGGCTGTTCCGTGCAAACTGAAGTGCACATTGGTGACGCCAACGGCCAAGCCAAACCACGCCTTGTTGTTGGCATCACGGTGGACCAAATGCGCGCCGATTACCTCACGCGCTTTGGAGCTTGGGAAGACGCCTCATCCCCTGCGACGTTTGGTGAAGGTGGATTCCGCCGCATGGTTGAAGAGGGTTTTGCATGTCGCGACCACCACTTTGGATACGCCCCGACGTACACAGGTCCGGGACACGCTTCGATCTACACAGGAACAACACCCGTGGTGCACGGCATCTTGGCCAACGATTGGTACGACCGCGCATCCGCTTCAAGCGTGTACTGCGCCTCGGACACCTCGGTCAAAGGGGTGCACGATGAAGGCGTTGACACCGATGGTCTTGTGTTGGGGTCCTCTGGGCAAATGTCTCCCCACCGCATGCTCTCCACCACCCTCGGCGACGAACTCAAAATGGCCACCGGAGGCCAAGCAAAGGTGTACGGGGTGAGCATGAAAGACCGCGGGGCCATATTGCCTGCGGGCCATGGTGCGGATGGTGCGTTTTGGTTTTACGGCAAAGAACTCGGACACTTTGTGTCTAGCACCTACTACGGCGAGAGCCTGCCCGACTGGCTGATTGAACTCAATGCGTCTGGCCAAGCGGAAGCGCTGATGGCGCAAGGCTGGGACCGACTGCATGATGAATCGGTGTACGCGCAATGCCTTCCAGACAACAACCCCTACGAAGGAGCCTTCCGAGGCGAGCTCAAACCCACCTTTCCCTACAATCTCCAAGCCTTGCGAGAACAGAACGGAGGGTACGACCTGCTGAAGGGCACGCCCGGTGGAAACACGCTGATTGTCGACTTTGCCCTCGCTGCGATTGAGGGGGCCGAGCTGGGGCAAGACGACGTGACCGATGTGCTCGCCCTAAGTTTCAGCGCCACAGACTATGTGGGACACCGGGTCGGTCCGCACGCCCAAGAAACCATGGACATGTACTTGCGCTTGGACATGGAGTTGAAGCGGCTGTTCGACGCGTTGGATGACAAGGTGGGAAAAGGACAATGGACCGCGTTTTTGTCTGCTGACCATGGCGGTGCCAACGTGCCCTCGCACGCTTCCGCCGAAGGCATGCCCACGGGCTATTGGCAACCGGGCAACCTGATGGATGAAGTCGAATTGGCACTGCAAGATCGTTGGGGATCCACCCCGCAAGGCGAATCGTGGATCCTTCGGCACAGCAACGACCAAATCTTCCTGAACCATCCGCTCATCCACAGGCGAGGTCTTGATCGAGATGCGATGGCCAGATTTGTGGCCCAACGGTGCGCGGTGGAACCCGGATTGAGCAAGGCCATCGCAGCATGCGACGCACCTGCGATGGCTGCCAATGACCCTGTTGTGGCGCGTTTGGTCCGAGGACATCGTCCAGGACATTCAGGCGACGTGTTGCTCGTTCCGCAGCCAGGATGGATTGATTACAGTCGCACTGGCACCACCCATGGGTCGGCGTATCCGCAAGACACCCATGTGCCCGCTCTGTTTCTGGGCGCCGGCGTGCCCCATGGCGAAACGTTCAGTCGGACGCACATTCGAGACATCGCCCCAACGGTGGCCCATCTCATGAACAGCCCCTATCCCAACGGTGCCACAGGGGAGCCCATCGAGGACCTCCTCAATGCCCGATGGCCATGAGCGCTTCGCATGAAAAGGTGAAATACGTCCTCACCCGGGACATCGAAGCCCAGCGCATTCATTTTTCAGCGACCTTTCCTGCGCGTTCCGACGCCTGGACTTTGCAACTGCCAACCTGGCGTCCGGGACGCTATGAACTGGGGAATTTTGCGCAATACGTTCTTTGGGTGGAAGGCGTCGATCGAGAGGGCCAACGAACGCGCTTGTCGAAACAAGGTTTGCATGCATGGACGGTCCCTCCAGGCATCAGCCACGTCAAATGGTTGTTCCATGCAGACATCCTCAACGCGGGTTCAACATGCGTTGAAGCCGACCTCTTCTACGTCAATCCAGTCAACTGCTTCATGTTTGACCTCGAACGCCAAGACTTGGGTGCGGATGTGGTTCTTGCCGACCTCGATCTGAATCCCGAGCAGGAAGGTGGATGGTCCCTCGCAGTGGCCATGCCTTGGCACTTGGACGAAGGTTCGCCGTGCATGCAAGCGTGCGACGTTCAGCACCTCATGGACAGTCCTTGGATGGCCTCGCCCAAACTCTGGCACGACAGCTTCAGAGAGCAGGGCCTGGATGTTCATATTTGGGTCCATGACACCTTGCCCGGCGACCTGGATCGCTTCGTGTCCGACCACGTGGCGTTCACGCGCGCTCAGATGTCTCATTTTGGCGGCTTTCCGGTTGAGGAATACCACTTCCTGTATCTGTTTCCAGACCGGGATGTCCGCCACGGCGTGGAACACGAAGACAGCACGGTCATCGCCATCGGTCCGGCCGAGCGCGTCAGATCTGAAGAGGGATACATGGAGATCTTGGGCATCGCCAGCCACGAGCTCTATCACGCATGGAACGTGAAACGGATTCGTCCTGCCGAGTGGACTCCATATGACTTCACTGGGGCTTGTCCCTCGGAATTGGGTTACGTCGCTGAGGGCGTGACGACCTACATGGGCGACCTGTTTTTGTTTGAATCTGGGATTGTGGATTTGAAGGGCTGGTGCAGCTTGATGACCAAACTTTTGGAACGCCACCTAAACAACCCTGGCCGGCTCAACATGAGCGTGGCCGCGTCCAGTTACGACACCTGGCTTGACGGCTATCGCCTTGGCGTGCCCGGAAGGAAAGGCAGCATCTATGTCGAAGGCGCGGTGCTCGCATTCTTGTGCGACACCCGAATCATGGAACGAACGGGCGGCAAAGCTTCATTGAGCACCGCCATGCGGTTGTTGTGGGAGCGATACGGACAACCCCGAATCGGCATCACCGCGGACATGTATTGGGACGTGCTCGCAGAAGTGGCTGGTGAGCGGCTCGACGATTTGAGACGTGACCACGCCGACGGCGCCCAAGACACTTGGGGCGCGTTGGTCCACGCCATGTCCACGCAAGGACTGACCCTGTCTCAATCGAAGGACGAGAAGGGGTTGACGCGGGTGACCATTCAATGATTTCTGCTGCGGGGCCTGACGTTCAGAATCCGTCGGCTCCACCCATGGCGTAACGGATGAGGTTGGCGCCCATCCGCAAAGCCGATTCCCTAACCTCTTCTGGGTCACGGTGCACCTGGTAGTCCTCCCACCCGTCACCGAGGTCGCATTCGTGGTCGTAAAAACAAACCAATCGCCCCTTCACAAACAACCCAAACCCTCGCGCTGGCAAATCGTCATGCTCGTGGATTTTGGGCAAGCCCTCGGGAAAATCAAACTTCTGGTGATACACAGGATGGTCGAAGGGCACTTCAATCCACTCCAAATCGGGAAACACCTTGGCCATCGCCGCACGGACAAAGGCATCCATCCCGTAGTTGTCGCTGATGTGGAGGAAGCCACCTGATTCCAAATAACTGCGAAGTTGGTCGGCCTCCCGTGACGAAAACACCACATTGCCGTGGCCCGTCATGTGGATCCAAGGATGGTTGAACAACTCCGTCGACGCCACGTCCACGTATGGCACGTCTTCGGACAAGCGCATGCCCATTTCCGCGTTGCAATACCTCACGAGGTTGGGCACGGCTGTGGGGTTGGAGTACCAGTCGCCGCCACCCCTGTACTGCAACACGGCCAGCTGCACGTCGGCCACCGTTTGGGCCCAGCTTGTGGAAGGTGCACAAAACCACATTGCACACGCGACCCCAACCAAACCGAAAAACCGAGCGCAAACTGCAACCTTTCCCATGCCACAAAGGTATGCTGTCCCCCCAAACCAGCAAGGCCTTTGGCGCAGAGGGCCTTGCATTTTTGCGTATATTCGCGCACCTGAAATTGAACTAAGCTGAACCCTAGCGATCATGCAGAATAAGAACATTCTTGTCGTTTTCACAGTGCTGTTGGCCTTGGCGACGTTGTACACCCTGTCCTTCAACTGGGTGGCGAGTGGTTACGAAACGACCGCGGATGAATACGGCGCCTATGTGGCTGATTCCCTTGAGCGTGCAGACGCCCTCGAAGGCCAGACCTTCGAAGAAGCCGCAGCCCAAGCGGCCCGCGAATTCCTCCGTGACAGCGCTGCCGCAGAGATTTACCCTGTCTTTGGTCACACCTACCGTCAGGTCAAGGAGCAGGAACTCAACCTCGGCCTCGACCTCAAAGGAGGAATGAGTGTCACGCTCGAAGTGAGCCTTCCAGACCTCATCGTCGCCCTCTCGGATTACAGCGACAACGAAGACTTTCGCGGTGCCCTGGCAGAAGCAAAGGCGTTGCGCAAAGAGAACAGCGATGATTTCGTGAGAAACTTTGAGTCGGCATGGACGTCCCGTGGAGCAGATGTGGAGCTTTGGCGCATCTTCCACAACATGGAAAACAAGGACCTCTTCCCTGCCAAGAGCACAGACGAGGAGATCTTTGAGATTCTTCGTGCTGAAGCCCAAACCGCCATCGACAACACTGAAAGCATCATCCGGAAGCGGATTGACCAACTCGGGGTGGCTCAACCCAATGTCCAAAAACTTCAAAACGGCCGCATCCTGGTCGAACTCCCAGGCATCGACGACCGTGAGCGTGCGCGAAAGCAATTGAAGAGCACGGCGAACCTCGAATTTTGGGAAACCTACTTCAACGACGAGGTCATCGGTCGTCTTGGTGCCGTGAACGCGGCCTTGGGTGAAGCGACGAGCCCAGAGCTCTACGGCGACGACGCACCTGCAGACTCCACCCTGACAGAAGACCAGCTCCGCGCCAAAAACCCACTGTTTTCGGTGTTCCAAATGGAGCTGAGTCGCCGCTCTCCTGTGGTCGGTTACACGCTCACGAGCGACACCAACCGCGTCAACGACCTTCTCCGTCGCCCAGAGGCCCGTCAAGCCATCGGCAACGACCTGCGCCTCTTGTGGGAGGCCAAGCCCGCCACGAATGTGGCACAACTGTTTGCTGTGAAAGACCCCTCGGGCAAGGGCAAGGCTGAACTGAGCGGGAAGAGCATTGTGGACGCCCGCGTCAGCTATGACGAGATTGGAGATGTGGTGGTCAGCATGACCATGAACAGCGAAGGTTCCATTGCATGGGGCGCCATGACAGAGCGTTGCGCGAACGAAAACAACCGCGCCGTGGCCGTCGTTCTTGACAATCTTGTGTTCAGCGCACCCAACGTGCAGTCCGCCATCACCAATGGCCGATCACAAATCAGCTTTGGCTCAGGCCAATCGGCCGAGCAGAAGCTCGCTGAAGCGGAGGACCTCGCAAGCCTGCTCAAAGCCGGTTCTCTCCCCGCTCCTGCACGCATCGTGGACGAGGTGAGTGTGGGACCACAACTTGGTGAGGAGAACATCAAAGCCGGTTTGAGCTCCTTCGTCATCGCCCTTTTGGTGGTGCTGGCCTACATGATTTTTTACTACCGCGGAGCGGGCATCGTTTCGAATGTGGCCTTGATTGCCAACCTGTTCTTCTTGATTGGAGCTTTGGCCTCTCTCGGCGCCGCCTTGACCCTTCCTGGCATCGCGGGCATTGTGTTGACCATCGGCATGGCTGTTGATGCGAATGTGCTCATTTACGAGCGAATCCGAGAGGAAATGCGCGGAGGGAAAGGACTGATGGTGGCCCTCAAAGAAGGCTACGCCAAAGCGTACAGCGCAATCATCGATGCCAACATCACCACATTGTTGACAGCATTTGTCCTCTACTCCTTCGGAAGCGGTGCCATTCGAGGTTTTGCAACAACGTTGATCATTGGCATTTTCACGTCGCTTTTCAGCGCGATTGTGCTGACACGACTGGTGTTCTTCTCCCGTTTGGAGAGCAAGAAAAACATCACTTTTTACACCGAAGCCACCAAAAATTGGTTCACCAACACGGCGGTCAACTTCATTGGAAACCGTCGTCGTTTTTACGCGTTGAGTGCCATTGTGGTCATTGGTGGAATTGCCTCATTGACAACGAAAGGACTCAACTATGGCGTTGAGTTCTCCGGCGGAACCACGTTTGACGTGAGCTTTGATGAAGCTGTGGACGCGGAAGCCGTTCGAGGTGCCTTGGCAGCGGCCTTCACAGAGGATGGCGTGCCAGGCAACCCGCTCGTGCAAACCAAAGACTCCCCTGAGAAGCTGCGGATCATGACCAATTTCATGATTGAAAGTGAAGCTGAGGATGTGGATGAGCAAATCAACGCCGCCTTGGCTGCCGGACTCGCCACGTTGAACACGGGATACAGCGTGGACATGTACAACAAGGTGGACAGCACGATTTCGGACGACTTCCGAAGCGGCGCCCAAAACGCGACCATCTTCTCCCTGTTGATCATCTTCCTGTACATCTTCTTCCGCTTCCGGAAGTGGCAGTATGGCCTTGGAGCACTCATCGCCATGGTTCACGACGTCATTGTGGTGCTTGCCGTTTTCTCCATCTTTTGGGGAATCCTCCCCTTCACCATGGAAATGGATCAAGCCTTCATTGCAGCGATCTTGACGGTCATTGGTTACTCCATCAACGACACTGTGGTTGTGTTTGACCGCATTCGGGAATATGTCGGGCTGTACGGCAAAAAGAAGGGCGAAGAAGAACTCATTAACAGCGCACTGAACAGCACGCTGAGCAGAACCATCAACACCTCACTCTCGACATTTGTGGTGTTGTTGACCATTTTCCTCTTTGGAGGAGACAACATCAAGGGCTTTGTGTTCGCCTTGATGGTGGGTGTGGTTGTTGGAACATACAGCTCGATTTTCATTGCAACACCGAGCGTCCTCGACTTCAGCAAGCGCCTTGCGCAATGACATGAGACAAAACACATTGTGTCGCATACAAACTGCTCACAATCAATTCATTAAAACCACTCCCGCAGGAGTGGTTTTTTTTGCCACACGGGTTTTGAGTGAAGGTCATAAATCGGTTCATCGGGCCCAAATCTCCATTCATGCGTTAAAATGAAACATTCAGCGCTTTTTTTCGTATTTTGACGAGTTCAAAGACGAAACTCACGCACATGGACTGTTTGTTCTTCCGCGATTCAATTGGCCGCTTCTTCAACCCGGTCGTCAATCACATTTCACTGCCCAAGGCAACCCTCGTGGTCATGATGACCCTGTTGCTCGCCATGGGCAACAGCGTCGAAAGTTGGGCGTATCCTGGCTGCACCATCCAAGGTGCCTGCAACTACGACCCATCGGCGACGAGCAACGATGGCAGCTGTGACTTTGTGTCTTGTTTGGCCTTTGGCTGCACCAACGCAACGGCATGCAACTTCGATCCTGACGCCGATTACAGCGATGGTTCTTGTGAGTACGTCTCCTGCGCGGGCTGCATGAACCCAGCGGCTTGCGATTTCGACCCTGATGCGACTTTGGCCGCCTCGTGCACCGACTTTTCGTCTTGCTACGGATGCACGGATGAGGACGCACCCAACTATGACTCCACCGCCACGCTGGACGATGGATCCTGTGAGATTCCTGGTTGCACCATTGTTGGCGCGTGCAACTACAACCCTGTCGCGAATGTCGACGACAGCTCTTGTGACTTCTTCTCGTGTTTGCCCAATGGATGCTTGAACCAAAACGCTTGCAACTACGATTCTTCGGCCGTCATCAATGACGGCTCTTGTGTTTTTGCAGATGCGGGTTACGACTGCGAAGGCAACTGCCTCGCGGACTCGGATGGAGATGAGATTTGTGACGACAATGAAATTGAAGGATGTACTGATTCGACAGCCCTCAACTTTGACGAGGAAGCCACCGACGACGATGGATCCTGCATTGCTTCAACTCCCGGTTGTTTGGACCCGACGGCGTGCAATTACAATCCTCTCGCCAATCAAAATGACGACAGTTGCGAATTCCTGTCTTGCGCAGGATGTGTGAGTCCGTCAGCTTGCAACTACGATCCTTCTGCCATTTACCCTGCGACCTGCGACTTTCCTGACGCCGGGTACGATTGTGAGGGCAATTGCCTCGTTGACAATGACGGAGATGGCGTCTGCGACCCATTTGAAATTGCCGGCTGCACTGACGAATCGGCTTGCAACTACGACAGCGAAGCCACGGAACTGGATGGTTCTTGTGACTTCAGCACGTGCGCTGGATGCACCAACGAATTTGGATGCAACTACGACCCCAACGCAACCATTGACGATGGGAGCTGTGACTTCTTTTCCTGCATCACCTTTGGATGCACCAACCCTGCAGCCTGCAACTACGATGGAGATGCCAACTACGAAGACGGGAGCTGCGAGTTTGTGTCTTGCGCTGGATGCACCAACCCAGCTGCATGCGACTACGACCCCGAAGCCACCATTTCAGCCCAATGCCAGGACTTCACTTCATGCTTAGGCTGCACTGACGCTGAAGCCGACAACTACGACCCTTCTGCGACCCAAGACAATGGCAACTGCTTGTTCCTGGGGTGCACCGTGTCTGTGGCTTGCAACTACGACGAGAGCGCCAACTCGGACGACGGCAGCTGCGAATACGAGAGCTGTGCCGGTTGTTTGAATCCAGTCGCGTGCAACTACGATGCAGATGCAGTCTTTTCTGGGACATGCGAATTTGCAGAGAATGGGTACGATTGTGACGGCATTTGTCTTGAAGACATCGATGGAGACGGCGTTTGTGATCCGTTTGAAGTCCTTGGATGCACCAACCCAGAAGCTGTCAACTTCGACAGCGATGCCACAGACGATGACGGTTCTTGTTTCATCCTTACGGAAGGATGCGTCGACCCCTCTGCATGCAATTATGACGACGAAGCCAACACAGACGATGGTTCATGTGAATTCACGTCGTGCGCAGGATGCTTGAACGAAAGCGCATGCAACTACGATCCGACGGCCATCTACCCTGCGGAGTGTGAATTTCCTGAATATGCCTACAACTGCGATGGCACCTGCATCGCAGACAACGACGGCGATGGCATTTGCAATCCCTTTGAAATCCCTGGCTGCACCGCAGCAGATGCGTGCAACTACGATCCAGAAGCCACCGATGACGATGGAACTTGTGATTTCATCACGTGCAACGTTCCTGGTTGCACCAACCCCTTCGCGTGCAATTTCGATCCGGAAGCGGTCATCAATGACGGTTCTTGCGATTTCTTGAGCTGTTTGTCTTTTGGTTGCACCAATCCCTCGGCTTGCAACTATGACGAAACTGCCACCTACAACGATGGTTCTTGTGAATACTCGACTTGTGCCGGATGCACCAATCCACTGGCATGTGACTACGACGCCGATGCGACCATTCCTGCAGGTTGCACCGATTACAGCTCGTGCTACGGATGCACGGAGGAACTCGCCGCCAACTACGACGAAAACGCCACCTTCGACGATGGGTCTTGTCAATTCCCTGGTTGCACCGTGGTGGGCGCCTGCAACTACGACGAGAGTGCCAACTTCAACGACGGGAGCTGCGACTTCTTTTCTTGCTTGGTGCAAGGGTGCCTGAACGAGACTGCGTGCAACTACAACCCGGACGCCGATTTGCCCGGAGAATGCAATTACCCCGACGCCGGATACGACTGTGATGGAAACTGCATCAATGACGCTGATGGAGATGGCGTTTGCGACCAGTTTGAAGTTGCAGGATGCACCGATTCTACAGCTCTGAACTTTGACCCAGAAGCAACTGAGGACAACGGCTCTTGTGTTCTTCCTGTGGAAGGTTGTACGGACAGCGCAGCCTGCAACTATGACATCTCTGCCAACGCGGACGACGGATCGTGTGAATTCGATTCCTGCGTGGGATGTTTGGCTCCAACAGCCTGCAACTACAATGAGGAGGCCATTTATCCGGGGGAGTGTGAATATCCCGACATGGGCTACGACTGTGACGGAGAATGCCTAAGCGACTTTGATGGGGATGGCGTTTGTGATCCATTCGAAGTGCTGGGGTGCGATGACCCCAATGCTCTCAACTACGATCCCAATGCGACTCAAGACGATGGGTCCTGCATTGACGTTGTTGAAGGATGTACCAATGCCGACGCCTGCAACTACAACCCTGATGCCAACGTTGAGGATGAAAGCTGCGACTTTGAAAGCTGTGTTGGCTGTTTGAGCCCAGACGCATGCAATTACGACCCCAACGCCACCGTCGCCGGTGAGTGTGTGTTCCCTGAACTCGGTTATGACTGTGATGGTGAATGCTTGGAAGATGCCGATGGGGATGGCATTTGCGATCCATTTGAAATCGTCGGTTGTACCGACCCTGGGGCTTGCAATTATGACGAGGAGGCCACCGACGACAATGGGTCATGTTTCACAGCCCTTGATGGGTACGATTGCGATGGGAACTGCTTGAGCGATCAAGACAATGACGGGATTTGTGATCCATTCGAACTCCCTCCTCTCTTGTTTGTTCCAGCAGACACATTGGCGGAGTGCGGCGCTGACTTGCCTGCCGCGACTGCAACGGGTGGGTGCTCTGAACCACTTGTCACCTTCGAAGACCAGGTTTTGCCGGGGAACTGCGAAGGCAACTTCACCACATTGCGTACCTGGACGGCCACAGACAACTGCGGCAACAGCACTTCTCGTGTCCAAACAATCTTGTTCCAAGACACGACTGCACCCGAATTGACGGCTCCCGCCGATTACACCATCGAGTGCTCCGATGACCTCATTTTGGAGGACGCTTCCGCCATCGACGCGTGCACTGCAGTCACCATTGATGTTGAAAGTGAAACGATTGCGGGCATGGCGCCCGGGAACTACACTGTGACGCGCACGTTCACAGCAACGGACGCCTGTGGCAACAGCACGTCAGCGACTCAGACGATCACAGTTGAG
>JAYZBB010000095.1:0-10402 GCA_036339415.1 Bacteroidota bacterium
CCCGTGAAGCGGCCATCCTTTTCGAATCCAAAAGCAACGAATCGTGCGACGTCGTGGTGACGGTTGAAGCCCCATTGAGTCTCAGGGTGGTCAGAGCGCAAGCACGGACGCCTGAAGACAAGCCAACACGAGAAGACATCCTCAAGCGTGTGGAGCGCCAATGGCAAAGGGACGAGAGGGTGGCCTTGGCCGACTTTGTCATCGAGAACGATGACATGTCCCAACTCCTGCCTCAAGTACTGGAGATCGTCAACGCCATTCGCGCGAGCATCGGTTGAACAAGTTGGCTGTCATTGACCTTAATTTGGGGCCTTCGCACCCTTTGTCATGGACAACATTCGCCACATCTTCGACCAACAGAAAGCCGCGTTGACCAATCACATCTCGGCAACGGAGCGACGAGCAATGCTCACCGCGCTTTGGGATGCCGTGCTGGCCCATGAATCGCGATTGATTGACGCATTGCATTTGGACATGGGAAAACCTCGAGAAGAAGTTCACTTGCAGGAGATTTACCCACTCAAGGCAGAGATCATGCACGCTCGAAGGCATCTGCGAGGCTGGATGGCCCCAAAACCCATGAGCACCTCTCTTGCCTTGTTGGGAACAGCTTCTCATGTGCTGCCAGAACCCAAAGGCCAAACGCTCATCATCGCGCCATGGAACTTTCCGGTCATCCTCACCCTTCGGCCGTTCGTGAGTGCCATCGCGGCGGGAAACAGAGTGATGCTCAAGCCTTCTGAGCATACACCGGCCACATCCAAGGTGATTGCATCCATTGTGGAAACAGCGTTTGAACCAGAGATGGCATCGGTGATCCTTGGGGGTCCCGAAATCAGTCAATCACTCACCTCCCTTCCCTTTCAGCACATTTGCTTCACAGGAGGCACAAACATCGGTCGCAAAGTGATGAAGGCCGCCGCAGAGCACCTCGCCTCGGTGACCCTCGAGCTCGGTGGAAAAAGTCCAGCAGTGGTTGACGACACAGCCAACATTGTGGATGCCAGCCGCCGAATGGCATGGGGGAAATGTTTGAACAACGGCCAAGTTTGCATTGCCCCAGACTATCTTCTTGTGACTTCCGCGATTGCCGATCGCTTTATTGAAGAACTCAAGTCTCGCTTTGCAGACATGTATGGGCAAGATGAGCGCAGCCAGTTGCTCCATGAACACCGTTCTCAGATGGTGAATCAGCATCACTTTGAGCGTGTCGTTGGCTTGATCCAAGATGCCCTTGAGCGCGGTGCCACTTTGGTGCATGGAGGTGTTTGGGATGCATCTTCACGTCGCATTGCGCCCACGGTGTTGGACAACGTGACCATGGAAATGGCCATCATGAACGAAGAAATTTTTGGCCCAGTGCTGCCATTGATTCGATGGAATCAAGACGAAGAAGTCAACGCCATCGTGGCGCACAACCCTCACCCCCTCGCCATGTACTTTTTTTCGAAAAGAAGGGATGCCATTCAAGCGTGGATGCAAGCCAACCCCGCTGGCACCACGGCCATCAACGAGGTGGTGCTTCAAGTCGCAAGTCCCAACTTGCCTTTTGGCGGGATCCAAACCAGCGGGATGGGGCGCACTGGAGGCGTCGAAGGCTTCAAACAATTCTCCAACATGCGTTCGGTACTCAAACAAACAAGCCGGCTCAACGCCTTGCCTTGGACCTTTCCTCCATTCACCGACAAAAGCCTGTGGCTTGCCAGAAACATCCAACGTTGGCTGTGACGCACTGAGCCCTACCTTCGTTTTTGATGCTCGTCCAAACGCATTTCCCACGCAGTCTCTCTCGCTCCAGGTACGACCAATACTTGGCCTCGGGTTGGTTCAGGGGGTCCGTGATGCTGTACAAAATGGATCTTCTGTGCATTGACGAGTGCCTCTACAGCGTAGTGAACATTAGGATGAATCTTGACCATCACAAACCCACTGCGAGGCAGCGCAAGACAATGCGGCGGGTGGAATCAAGGTTCACCGTGACGTACGGCCATGCCCAACCCAATGCGAACAAAGAAGCCCTCTATGACCAGCACAAATCACGATTCAAGGGGTTCATCCACAACACGTTGACGGATTATTTGAGCGCAGGTTTTCAAGGGACCGTTTTTGACACGCGAGAGGTGTGCGTGTACGATGGAGACAAGCTCATCGCCGTCAGTTACTTTGATCTTGGAGAACAGAGCATGGCGAGCTTGCTTGGGTTGTACGACGAAGCTTACAGCAAGTACAGTTTGGGAACCTACACCCTCCTGAAAGAAGCCGAATACGGCAAGCGCACGGGGCGCAAGTGGTTCTACCCAGGCTACATCCTCGACAAGCGTTCAGATTTTGACTACAAGTTGAAACTGGGGCCCATGGAGCATTACACAGCCAACAAGCGCTGGGCCAAGCTCGAAAATTTCAAACCTGAAACGACGACAGCCTACCACATTCAGCAAACCACAACAGCGTTGACCAAAGGCCTTCGGGTCCTTGGATTGAACCCCAAGCCGTGGTTGTATCCGTATTTCAGCATGGGTTACATGGGACCGTGGAGCGCCTTCTTTTTGAGGCTCCCAGTGCCGGTAGAAATTGGACATGACGTCGAAGGCATGCTTGTCGCAGGATTTGACCCCGAATCTGGTGGTTATACCCTGATGCACATTCACCCTTGTCCAGACGCGTCGCAATTCCTCAACATGGAACCTTCTTCGGAATTTCAACATGGGGAAGCCTACCTCAATCACCTCTACCAAACTGGCGACACCCTTCTCGCGCAAGGTTCTTTGGACGAAGTCCTGGAACTCGCTGCAAGATGGGCCGAGCGCCCTGATGCCCTGTTCACAACATGAAACTGATGAGCTGGAATGTCAATGGTCTGCGTGCCGTTGTCAAAAAAGGATTCACCGATCAAATCGAGGCACTGGCTCCCGACATCTTGGGCTTGCAGGAAACCAAAGCGCAAGATGATCAGGTGAGGGAAGCACTGTTTGGATGGGACATGTATGACGTCCATTCGAGCTCTGCGATAAAAAAGGGATATTCAGGCACTGCCATCCTGACCAAACATCAACCACTGAGCATTCAAGCAGGGATCGGTGTGAATGCATTGGACCAAGAAGGTCGTGTGCTCCGTGCAGAATTTCAGGATTTTCATTTCGTCACGGTGTACACGCCCAACGCAAGCAGTGGCCTCAAACGTCTTCCCTTTCGAAAACAATGGGACGAAGCGTTTCGCGCGTATCTCTCAGAACTCGACGCAGACAAACCTGTGATTTGCTGCGGGGATTTGAACGTCGCCCACGCCCCCATTGACCTTGCACGGCCCGAACCGAATTACAACAAAACACCTGGTTACACGCAGGAAGAAATCGATGGAATGACGGCGTTGTTGGACGCTGGGTTTGTGGACACGTGGCGCCACAAACATCCCGAGGAAGTCAAATACTCGTGGTGGAGTTACCGGGGAGGTGCAAGGGAAAAGAACGTTGGGTGGCGACTGGACTACATGCTTGTGAGCGAGAGGATCTTGGACCAAACACTGGAACCAAGCATCCACAGCGACGTCTTCGGGAGCGACCATTGTCCGGTATCCCTTCGGTGGCGACCATGAAATCCGCATGAACGCCTGTCAATCGCAGTCGTGAAGCAAGGAAGTCGTTTGGTCCTTTCGGGCAAAAACGACATGCATACATTCCTACGAACCACTGCACTCGTCTTGGCTGTCGCTTGTCCTTGGGTGGGCGACACCATGGCACAGTGTCAATCAGATTTGAACGGGAACCTTCTCATTGACAACGACGATTTGGTGATCCTCCTTGCTGACTACGGAAGTACCTGCGAGTTCGCGGCATGGGACGACCCCGTCATATCAGAAATACACTACAATCCAAGCACGCAGCAAGGCAACGACAATCAGTTCGAATTTGTGGAATTGATGAACCCTCACCCCTTCGCCATCAATCTGAGTGGCTGGGTTCTTGCCGATGGCATCGATGCTTCGTTTCCGCATGGCACGATGTTGCCACCTGGCGGCTTCATGCTGACGGTTGCTGATACAGCCGTGTATCGAACCATGCTCGGACCCTTTGTCTCCATGGTTCCTTGGGAAGCAACTTCCAGTCTTCACAACAGCGGGGAAACCATTCGGCTGCTTCGTCCAGATGGCACACTCGGAGACATTGTCACCTACAGCGACACCGATGGCTGGACCAGTGAAGCCGATGGCATGGGGGCTACGCTGGAATGGAAAGGAGGCAGTTGGGACAACAGCCAACCCGAAGCATGGGTTGGTTCGAACGCCCTGGGCGGATCACCTGGAGGCGACAACAGCACATGGGCCGACTGATTCGATGCGTTCAGATCTCTTGGAACTCCTCATTGACACACACTGTCAAAGGCTCTCCCTGAAGGCGTGTCACTGTGGTGGCTTCTTGGTCGACCCGTACTTTCAGAGTGCGACCTCGGAAGCACAACTTGAATGCATACGAGGACCATGCAGATGGAAGCATCGTTTTGAAATGAGGCACACCGTCCAAGACACGAAACCCGCCAAAGCCCTCCACCACACTCATCCAAGTGCCCGCCATGGAGGTGATGTGCAACCCTTGGTAGGCTTCGGCATTGTAATCGTCAAGGTCCAACCTTGACGTCCGCAAATGCATCTCCAATGCTTTCTCCTCCCGTCCAAGCTTGGCAGCCAAAATGGAATGAACGCAGGGTGACAAACTGCTTTCATGCACGGTCATTGGCTCGTAGAAATCAAAGTTGGCTTCTAGATCTTGCTCGGAGAAGTCATCCGGGAAGAAGTAGAAACCCTGTAGCACATCCGCTTGTTTGATGAAACAGGAGCGCAAAATTCGGTCCCAAGACCAAACTTGGTTGATGGGACGTTCACATTCAGGCAGGGAGTTGGCGGGTTTCAAATCCTTGTCCAAAAACCCATCTTGCTGCAAACGAATCCTTGTTCCTTCCTGCTGGGGCAGACACATGCAATCAGCAATGCGTTTCCAATGGTCGCATTCGGCAGCAGGCACGTCTGCATCAAATCGCGCAACGAGGTCAGCAGCATATCGCAAACACCAAGCCGCCAAGAGGTTGGTGTACCAGTTGTTGTTGACATTGTTCTCGTACTCGTTGGGTCCTGTGACGCCGAGCATGACATACGCTCCTCTGTGATCAGACCAATGAACACGCTGAGCCCAAAAGCGCGCAACAGCCACAGCCACCAAAACACCCTCAGATGACAGGTAAGCATCGTCCCCAGTGTACGCCTCAAAATTCCTGAGCGCCAGCACCATGGCTCCATTTCTGTGGATTTCCTCAAATGTGATCTCCCATTCATTGTGACATTCTTCCCCATTCATGGTGACCATCGGATACAAAGCAGCCCCCCCCTTGAACCCCAATTTCTCAGCGTTTTCAATGGCCTTCCCCAGCTGATTGAACCGGTAACGAAGCAATTGCTCAGCGACATGAGGAGGGTGCGTGGCCAAAAAGAACGGAAGGCAATACGCCTCTGTGTCCCAATAAGAGGCGCCACCATATTTTTCACCGGTGAACCCTTTGGGGCCTACATTCAGACGTGCATCGTCCCCTCGATACGTTTGGTTGAGGTGAAAAATGTTGAAGCGAATGGCTTGCTGCGATTCCACATCTCCCTCAATCTCGATGTCACCAAGGGACCAAATGTCTGCCCATGCGCGCTCGTGTGCGTCTTTCAGCGCAGCATAGCCCAACTCACGGGCTTCAGCTGCTTCCCGCAGCGCCTCAGCAGGACATTCATCTGATGCAACGTGCAAGGAGCTCACCAATCCGACAAACTTGACAAGCTCAACCGTGGCGGAACCCTCAAACTCCCCTTGCAATCCAGCATGTTTGGAACCTGATAGCCCCTCCCACGCGGCCCCTGGGCAATGGACTGCTTGCGCCACAGATACAGTGAATCCCGTCTTTTCGGTGGTGTTGGTCAGAGTCGATGTGCCATTGACAGCGTCCGATTGATGGCCATCGTGGCGCCAAAATGCGTCGTCCCAATTGGTGTCCTCGTTTGTGATGCCACCGTCTAGAGACGGCACAACCATCAATTGCGTCACACCGGTCAGCGGCGTCAACATCATCTTGACTGCCGCGCAATTTGGATGTGACATGCTGATGAAGCGCTCCGTTTCCAATCGAAGCATCACTCCTGGCTCAACTTCAACCTCAACGCATCGCTGAAGCAAGCCGCGCCGCATGTCCAACACGCGCTCGAATTCTCGAACCGTGCTCGCCTTGGCCAAGTCGAGCGCAATGCCATTCACAAAGACACCAATGCCAGTCCAATTGGTGGCATTGAGCACCTTGGCGAAATATTCAGGATAGCCATTTTTCCACCAGCCTACTTTGGTGCGATCTGGGTAGTAGACACCACCAACATAACTGCCCAACATGGAGTCTCCTGAATACCCCTCTTCGAAATTGGCTCGTTGTCCAAAACGCCCGTTGCCCAGAGAGAAGATGCTTTCAGAGCTGCGCATGTTGGCAGCATCAAATCCACGCTCGACGACGCGCCAAGGTTCGGAAATGAGATAACGATTCATGGATTCTTGGCCAACATGTTCACAATGCAATACAAGTTCACTGGGTTTGCCACTTCCGAAGGTGACGTGGAGTCACCCCTTTCAAATGTGGAACAACCACATCGGCTTGGGCGAGTTGATTGGCATCTCCAACCCCGATCGCAAAAAAACCGCCGGCTTTGGCCGCCTGCACACCTGAAACGGCATCTTCAAACACCACAACGTCTGCAGGTTGCAATCCCAATGCGCTCGAACCTTTCAGAAAAACCTCTGGATCCGGCTTGCTTAGGGTGAGATGGTTGCCATCCACGACCACATCAAACAACGAGGTCAATCCGACGTTGTCCAAAATCAGGCGCGCGTTTCGACTTGAACTTCCCAAACCCACCTTCACGCCTTCGGCAACCAGTGCCTCGATCAGCTCGCCAGCACCAGGCAGAATGTCGTCTGACGTCATCCCTTTGATGAGTTCGAGATACCACGCGTTTTTTTGATCCATCAGCTTCACCTTGGTCTTCTCATCAAGTTGAAGCTGGCCCATTCGCAGAATGTGTTCAAGGCTGTCCACGCGACTCAGCCCCTTCAGCGCATGGTTGTCTTCCTCCGAGAAGGAAATGCTCAACTCATCGGCCAACCGCTTCCAAGCCTCGAAGTGATGAATCGCGGAATCCACAATCACACCATCCATGTCAAACAAACATCCTTTCAACTCCATCGTCAACGCGTTTTCAAAATGAACTGAACGTGATATTGGGCCAAACCGTCGATGGGCTTTTTGATGATGTTGCCGACGCTGTACCCACGGTCTGCACAAGCCTTTCTCAATGCTTCTTGAAAATGGTAGGCCACGCTTCCGACGAAATGAACCGGCACGTTTTGGGAGTCCGCAAAGCATCTGACGTGCACGTCGAGAAACGCTTTGAATCCCTCGTCTAGCCATGCTTGGACGAACGGATGCGTTTTGTGACGTCCCAAAAATGTCATGAAACTCGCCAAAAACACATTGGCATTGGGCTCTTGGTAAACTCGTTTTGTGATGGACAATTTGTCGAGTCCATACTGCTGTTCAAAATCATCGTGAATGACTTGAGGCAGTTGCTTGTAAAGGAATGCCGCAAGCAATTTCTTGCCAAACCAAGAGCCGCTGCCTTCATCTCCAAGGACATATGCCAATGCCGGAACCTCCTCGCTCACGCGGATACCGTCAAAGAGACAGCTGTTGCTTCCAGTGCCCAAGATGCACGTCACAGCAGGTTCTCCCGTGTAAGTGCTGTAAGCTGCACCATCCAAATCGTGCCCCACATGGACAGCGGCATTTCGAAACACCCGACGCAGGCCTTCTGCAATCACATCACACAGCTCAGGAGAGCTGGATCCAGCACCATAAAAGAAGACGCGCTCCACAGTATTCGCCATGGCCATGGCCTGTGAATTGGCGTTCATTTCACGCTCAACAAGATCCGAATTGTGAAAATATGGGTTGAACCCCATCGTGTGGAATTCACCCAATTCTTGACCTTGCTCGGTGATGGCGAGCCAGTCGCATTTGGTCGAACCGCTGTCTGCAATCAGGATGGACAAGACTCTGTGATTTACGCGATGCGCTCAGCCAAATCCACAACGCGTGTGGCGTAACCCGCTTCGTTGTCGTACCATCCAAACACCTTGACCAAGTTGCCCGCGCATTTGGTCAACGCCGCATCCACAATGCAACTGTGCGTGTTGCCGACAATGTCCACACTGACGATGGGGTCGGTGCAGTACTGCAACACACCTTTCATGGCACCCTCTGAAGCTGCCTTCAAGGCAGCATTCACCTCCTCCGCTGTGGCCTCAGTTTTCAATGTCGCAGTCAAGTCAGTCACCGATCCAGTTGGGGTTGGTACGCGAACGGCCATGCCGTCGAGCTTGCCTGCGAGTTCAGGCAACACCAAACCCACAGCCTTCGCGGCACCCGTCGATGTAGGAATCATGCTCAGCGCAGCTGCGCGTGCACGACGCAAATCTTTGTGAGGGGCATCTTGCAAACGCTGATCTGCTGTGTACGCGTGAATGGTGGTGATGTATCCTTTCTCCAAGCCAAAGGTGTCGTTCAAGACCTTTGCCATGGGCGCCAGACAATTGGTGGTGCACGATGCGTTGCTGACGATGCGATCCTCGGAAGTCAGAATGTCGTCATTGACGCCCAAAACAATTGTTTTGAGGTCTCCTTTTGCCGGTGCCGAGATGATGACCTTGCCAGCACCTGCCGCCAAGTGGGCACCTGCTTTTTCGGCGTCCGCAAACACACCAGTGGATTCAACGACAAGGTCCACCTTGTTGCTCGACCATGGGAGTTCAGCCGGATTGCGCTCCGCTGTGATTTGGATTTCGTGACCATTCACGATGAGGTTTCCGTTGGACACCGACACCTCTCCATGGAAGAGGCCGTGGATGCTGTCGTACTTCAAAAGGTGAGCCAATGTGTTGACGTCCGTCAGGTCGTTGATGGCCACAACTTCAAAGTTGGGTCGGGCGACCAGTTGTCGAAAGGCGAGGCGGCCGATGCGGCCAAATCCGTTGATGGCAATTCGCTTCATAAGATGTGTTCTTGTTGTTGGTTCAAAATGTGATCATCAAATCGAAAGGATTCGCGCTATGCGCACCTCATCTTCATTGATGCTGCTTTTGGTGCCGATGGCACGATCAAAAGGTGTGAGCTCAATGCTGTTGTTGTTGATGCCTGCCATGACACCGTGATGCCCTTGTCGCAGCGCCTCCACAGCCGCAACTCCGAGTCGTGATGCCAGAACCCGATCAAAACATGAGGGACTTCCACCCCGTTGGAGGTGACCGAGCACAGTGATGCGGGTTTCATAGCTCTTGGTTCGTTCCTTGACCTGCTTTGCGATTTCATATGCTCCACCGTTGGGATCACCTTCGGCCACGATGACAATGCTGCTGGTCTTGTTGCTTTGCTCACCTGCTTGAAGGACGCTCACGAGGTCGTCAATGCTCATGCCCATTTCAGGGGTCATGACCGCCACTGCACCTGTGGCAATTCCGGATTTGAGAGCAATGAATCCACTGTCTCTCCCCATCACTTCCACAAAAAACAATCGATTGTGACTGTCAGCTGTGTCACGGATTTTGTCCACGGCATCCACAACGGTGTTGATGGCCGTGTCAAATCCAATGGTTGAGTCAGAGCCACTGAGGTCGTTGTCAATCGTCCCGGGAAGTCCAATGACAGGGAAACCCGTCTCATGCCCAAACTTCATTGCGCCAGTGAAGGTGCCATTCCCGCCAATCACCACCAGTCCATCGACCCCAGCCTCGACCAGGTTGATGTGTGCCTTTTTCCGTCCTTCTGCGTCGTGAAAGTCGTCGCATCGAGCAGACTTGAGGATCGTTCCACCCCGCCCCAAAATTTTGGCCACAGAACGCACATGAAGTCGTTTGAAATCGCCATCAATCAGTCCCTGATATCCTTGAAACACACCCACCACCTCCAAGTCGTGGAACACAGCAGTTCGAACGACAGCACGGATGGCTGCATTCATGCCAGGCGCATCGCCCCCAGAAGTCAAGACGGCAATTTTATTCATGTTTTGCGAATCATGGTTTTTGGTTGCCCGGCATTGAAGGCGCACAAATTTGCGTCAAACAGCGCGTATTTCCGAACGATGTGAGCAAGTTTTGGTTTCTCAGGTTCCTCAAAGTGAATATCTAAGTGTACGATTGACACTATACCCGTATCTTGGGCCTCCCTTCGTTGAATTCAACTCCCCCTTGTAATGGATGTAAGTGTCGATTGCGCCCTGTTTGGTTTTGATGGTGAGCAACTCAAACTCCTGCTCATCCGGCAGCGCACGTCCGGCAAT
>JAYZBB010000096.1:0-24184 GCA_036339415.1 Bacteroidota bacterium
AGGAAAGCGACCCGACTGCTGGATGACTTGGGCGGCGCGATGGAGCAGTCTGGCACGGCGATAATACCCCAGGCCCTCCCACGCTTTGAGCACTTCTTCTTCTGATGCGCCGGCCAACGCTGCAACATCGGGGAAGGCTTCTTGAAAGGCATGCCATTTGGGTATGCCCGTGTCCACGCGGGTTTGTTGAAGCATGATTTCACTCAACCAGGTCCCGTAAACGCTGGGATTTTCCCGCCAGGGAAGGGCGCGCGCATGGCGCGAATACCAGGCTTTCATCGATCTCCGAGCTTCCGCTGCGCGAACGCCGATATCATTTTGTCCGAGAAAACCCTTGTCATTCATTTCATTTTCAAAGGTATGGGTGTATTTTTGCAGCCCTGAAAATGCCTTCACAAGGCGTTGATATTGAACCACAAACCACCCCAACACACAAAGACCATGACCAAGGCGGACATTGTAAGCCAGATTTCGGACCAAACCGGAATGGAAAAAGGAGACGTTCAAGTCACCGTAGAAGCGTTCATGCGTGCTGTACGTAGCAACCTTGAACGTGGCGAAAACGTCTATTTGAGAGGCTTTGGAAGTTTTGTGGTGAAAACCCGTGCTGCCAAGACAGGCCGGAACATTTTGGCCAAGAAGGCCATCCAGATCCCAGCTCACAACATTCCCTCTTTCAAGCCAAGCAAGGACTTCGTGGAGAATGTGAAGCTCAATGTGAAGGTCAAATAAGACGCAATGTCGGTGTCCAAATCCACGCTTGTTTTGTTGGCGGGTGCAGCAGCACTCGTCGCGGGCGTGTTGTGGATGCCACGAATCCCGGCTTCTGCCCCCCAACCACCGTCAAGTGCCGAGGTTGCGGCGATGTCGGAGATTGGAACCACTCCTGTGGACATTGCCGTGGCCAAGGTCAGTGGCGAAAACCCCATGGAGGGCATTCTCGAGCTGCGTGCATTGGCTGACGCGGTCCCACCCAACCTGGACGCAGTCATGTGGCTGGGGAGGTTCAGCGTTCAGAGCGGACAGCTTGACAAGGCGCGTGAGCGTTTTGATCAAGTGATTGATGCCCAACCAGACCGAGTTGAGGCGTATTGGGAACGCGCCATGTTGGACATGGAGGAGGGATTCCTCGAAGACGCCGTGCAGGGTTTTGACCTTTGCATCTCAGCGGACGAAATGTACGTGAATGGTCGTTTCTTCAAAGCCCGTTGCCTCGAGGCCATGGGCCAAGTAGACCAAGCACTGACTGAATACAAATCTTACCTTCCTCTCTCTCCCGACACGGCCGTGTCCAAGAGTGTGGAAGGCATCATCGAACGGCTTGAATCTGACTTGTCAGGTTTGGGCACCTAAACAACATCATCATGCCAAGCGGAAAAAAGCGCAAGCGTCACAAGATGGCCACGCACAAGCGGAAGAAGCGTCTTCGCAAGAACCGTCACAAGAAGAAGTGATTGCCGTGACATGAGTTCGACCTGCCAGGTCGTCTTCGTGTCGCGAATCTTCATGTGATGGACGCCGAACTCGTCATCAATTCAACGTCTGCGGGCGTTGACATTGCACTCCTCGAGGACGGTCAGCTCGTCGAGCTTCACCGTGATCGGGGAGACGTGCAGTACGCCGTGGGCGACATTTATGTCGGCCGCGTCAGGAAGGTCATGCCCAATTTGAATGCGGGCTTTGTCGATGTGGGTCATGGAAAGGATGCGTTTTTGCACCATTCTGATTTGGGCCCCCAGTTCAAAACGCAGCAAATCTGGGTCAAACGCGTGATGTCCGGCAAGCAACCGACGTCAGACATCAGCAAATTCAAACGGGAAGAGGACATCGAGCGCAAAGGCAAGATGAAAGACTACGTGTCTGCATCTCAACTGGTGCTCGTGCAGGTTGCCAAGGAACCCATCAGCACCAAAGGCCCTAGACTGACTGCCGAAGTCAGCTTGCCGGGGCGCTATTTGGTGTTGGTCCCGTTCAGTGACAAAGTCTCCCTTTCCTCACGCATCAAGGGTGAAAAGGAGCGCACCAGACTGAAGCGTCTGATGCAAAGCATTCAACCTCCTGGGTTTGGAATCATTGTGCGCACGGTGGCCGAGAACAAGGGCTCCGCAGACTTGCACAGCGATTTGGAAGACCTCGTGAGCCGCTGGAAGAAGCTGTATGAAAACCTCAAGAGTGCCAAGCCAGGAAAGCGCGTTCTCGGTGAAGTGAACAAAGTCAGCGTCGTCATGCGCGACGTGATGACTCCGGATTGCAAAACCATCCACGTCAACAACCCCCGCGTGGCTGATGAAGTCAAGGAATTTCTGGTGGGCAGCGGCAGCGGCGACGAAAGCATGGTCAAGGTCTGTCGGGCCAAGGACTTGTTCAACGCCATGTCGATCCACCGTCAAATCAAGGCGGCGTTTGGGCGACAGGTTAACTTGAGAAGCGGGTCGTACTTGATTTTGGAACAAACCGAAGCCATGCACGTCATTGACGTCAACTCCGGTGGCCGAAAGAAAGGCGCGTCGAGTCAGGAGGAGAACGCACTGATCACCAACTTGGACGTGGTGGAGGAAATCGCCCGATTGCTTCGCCTTCGTGACATCGGCGGCATCATTGCCATCGATTTCATCGACATGGCCAAGCGTGAGCACAACAAGCAGTTGACCGACGCCTTGCGCGCAGCCATGAAGCGTGACAAGGCGAAGCACAACATCTCCTCGCCCAGTCGATTTGGAGTGATGGAAATGACCAGACAACGGGTGCGTGATGTGGCTGAAGTTTCGACCCAGGACGCTTGTCCCGCATGCAACGGTTCCGGAAAGGTCGAGGCGAGCATCCTTATCACTGAGCGCATCGAATCGGCCTTGAAGTACCTCGCCGAGGGAGAAAACCGGACGCGCATGACGTTGATGGTGCACCCCATGCTTGAGGCCTACCTCACGCAAGGCTGGTGGAAGTCCATCCGACGCAATTGGCAGAAGGCGCTCGGCATCAAGCTCGGCATCGAATCCAATTCCAACCTCGAAATCCTTGAGTACCACATTCACAACGCCCTGGGTGAGGAAATCACTCCGGATTGAACGTCGGTGAGGACAGGATGAGTCAGGAGCGGTTGGGCACCTGAAGTTCTTTGGGGTAGCACAAGAAGCTCTTTTCGACCGGGCGGCTCAACAGCTGCATGTGCAGGTGGTCGTTGGCTTCGGCAAAATCCCTCAGGCTGCCGTCCTTGTAGAGGACCAAAATCCCCTTGGGCACGTAAGCCTTGTTGTCGATGCGTGCGTTGCTGACGAGGTAAGATGCTTCTTCTTGGCTCAGGTCAAAATGCGCGGCAGTTGCCCGGATCCGCTCTTGAACCTCGTCTTCTGTGAAGGGCTCTGGGCGGAGCTCAATTCGGAACAGGCCTCGGTCGAGCAGCCGCTGGCTCAACAGGGCCAACACGCGGTCCTCATGGTGTCTCCAAGACTTCATGGCGACGAAGATGTCGCTGTCGTCAAGTTCGCAGAAACGCTCCAGAACTTCCGGGTCCGCCAAAAATTTTGCGCGGTCCAGGTCGTCGTGCAAGAACAAAGACAAGGCAGGGGAGGCAAACACCGTGGCCCCCTCACGAACGAGATGCTTGGCGCGGTTCAAGACGAGCATCAACATGTGCTCTGCACTCAATACGGTTCGGTGCAAATACACTTGCCAATACATCAGCCGCCTCGCCACAATGAACTTTTCGATCGAATAAATGGCCTTCTCTTCGATGCAAAGTTGACCGTCCACGACGTTCAGCATTTTGATGATGCGTTCACTTCCGACTTTGCCTTCAGTCACGCCACTGTAAAAGCTGTCGCGCGCGAGGTAGTCCAGTCTGTCCATGTCCAATTGACTGCTGACCAATTGGTGGAGGAATGGCTTGGGGTGATGGTCGTTGAAAATTTCGATTGCCAGGTCCAGGGCGCCACCCATCTCGTCGTTCAAACGGCCCATGATGAGTGCACTTACGTCTTCGTGGTGAACGCCCTTGACGATGCTGTGTTCCAAAGCATGGCTGAAGGGGCCATGACCCACGTCGTGCAACAAGATGGCCAAACAAGCGGCTTCCGCCTCTTCCTCAGTGATGGCGACACCTTTGTTGCACAGGCTGTCGATGGCTTCTTGCATCAGGTGCATGCACCCGACGGCGTGGTGGAAACGGTTGTGGACGGCGCCAGGATAGACCAGGTGCGAAAGTCCCAATTGTGAAATTCGTCGGAGCCGTTGCATGAAGCGATGGTCCATCAAATCGAGGGCCCGTTCGTGCCGCAACGTCACAAACCCATAAACAGGGTCATTCAGAATTTTGTGTCGGTTCACCGTGCTCATCCAAATACGAAGTCGGTCTTCTCCTCGTTAACTTGCCCAAAGGCACATGCTGAAGCGAGAGACGCCGCAAGATACGCGCCTTGCCGATGCCTTGAAATGCGCCGGGCAATTGAAAGTGAACATCGATGGGAAGACCACACATTCTATGGGCCGACGACGAGATTGAGTTGTTGCGCCCGCACATTTTGTTTCTAGAAGAGAAGGGCTACGACGTGACGGGCGTGAACAGTGGGGTGGAGGCCCTGGACGAGGTGGAAGCAAGGCCGTTTGATGTGGTGTTTTTGGACGAGAACATGCCGGGCATCAATGGCATTGAGACCCTGCAACGCATCAAGGACAAGCATCCCGGTGTGCCCGTCATCATGATCACCAAAAGCGAGGAAGAGCACATCATGGAGGAGGCCATTGGCTCGAAAATCAGCGACTACCTCATCAAACCGGTGAACCCTCACCAAATTTTGTTGTCCGTCAAGAAAATTCTGGACAACACGAGGTTGCAGGGGGAGCAAGCACAGTCCACTTACATGCGGGAATTCCGTGAACTTGCCATGAAGTTGGGAGGGAAGATGGATGCTCAGGAGTGGTCAGACGTGTACCGACGCCTCATGCATTGGCACGCGACGTTGGGGGAGTCGGGGGACCGGAGCATGTTGGAGATTCTCGACAGCCAACATGCGGAGGCCAACCATCAGTTTGTCCGTTTTGTGGAAGACCACTATGAGTTGTGGATGACGGGCCAGGAAGAGGCGCCGATGATGTCGCACAGGGTGCTCCCTGAGTGGTTGCCCGATGCGGTTGCCGGGGCGGAGGGCCGCCCTTTGTTCTTGGTGGTGATTGACAATTTGCGCTGGGATCAGTGGCGCACCATTGCTCCTTCCTTGAGATCCAAATGGAACGTGGCTGAGGAGAAGACGTATTTCAGCATTTTGCCAACCGCCACCCAATACGCCCGAAACGCCTTGTTTGCCGGCATGACTCCGGGTGACATTGCACGGTTGTTGCCCAATTTTTGGATTGGAGAAAACGAAGAAGGCTCCAAAAATGCCCATGAGGAGTCGTTGCAGCAAGCGCTTTTCTCTCGCCTTGGGTTGGAGGGCAAAACCTCGTATCACAAAATCACAAACCTCCAAGCTGGGAAGCGGTTGGCCGACCGTTTTCACGAATTGAAGGGCCAATCAGTGGTGACGGTGGTGTACAACTTTGTCGACATGCTCAGCCACGCACGGTCGGAAATGGAGGTCATCAAGGAGTTGGCAGACGACGAGGCTGCGTACCGCAGTTTGACCCATTCATGGTTCCAACACAGCCCTTTGAAGGAGATGATGGACGCCATGGCAGAGATGGGAGGCCGCATGATTTTGACGACCGACCACGGCACGATGCGGGTGGACCATCCCGTCGAAGTGCGTGGGGATCGCGAAACCAACAAAAATCTTCGTTACAAGGTTGGTCGGAATTTGGGCTACAACCCAGACGAAGTGATGGAAATCCGAAACCCCGATCGCGTGGGTTTGCCCAGGCCCAACGTGTCGAGTTCCTACATTTTTGGCAAGGGAAAAGACTTTCTTGTGTATCCCAACAACGCGGCCAAATACACCAAGACCTTCCGAGACACGTTCCAGCATGGTGGAGTGAGCATGGAAGAAATGATTGTGCCATGGGTCATACTCGACCCCAAATGACAAAGGCATGAGTGTGTTGGTTGAATTGGGGCGATGGTCGTTCAGTTTGGGTGAACTCCCGAACGTGGCTGTGGCCATTGGGCAGCTCCTGCCAAAGTCGGGAGTCGTGGCTGTTCACGGCGACATGGGTGCGGGCAAAACCACCATGATTCGACAACTGCTTGCCAGTTGGCGCGTGGACGAAGAAGGGGCGAGTCCAACGTTTGGGCTGGTGCATCACCACAAGGTGAAGCGCAGTGGAGACTTGATCCACGAGGTCCGGCACATGGATTTGTATCGGTTGGACAACGAAGAGGAAGCAGAGCGTTCGGGCATTGCCGAAATGTTGGGAGACGCGGCGCTCAACCTGGTCGAATGGCCAGAACGCATCCCGGGTTTGATGCCTCCAGATGCGTGGCTGTTGCGCCTTGAGGTCAACGAAGACCAAACCCGAACCTGCATTTTGTCTCAGCTCCGCGGTTGATTCCCGTCACCTTGGCTATTTTGGGGCCGCATGGAATCAGGACGCAAAGCCATCAAGGCACTTGCACGTGAAGCTGCCTTGCTCCCACAAGAGGAGCTCCTTGAGGCGCAACGTGGACACGCAGAGCTCACCATCGGCATTCCCGCTGAAACGAGCTTGCAGGAGAAACGGGTGGCCTTGGTGCCTGAAGCCGTGGCGCTGTTGGTGGCGCATGGCCACCAAGTGCTGGTGGAAACCCAGGCAGGTTCCGAAGCTCAATTCTCTGACAACGACTACAGCGAGTCAGGGGCGCGAATCGTGTACGACCGCCGGCAAGTTTTTCAAGCGAACATCGTGCTGAAAGTGGAGCCGCCCTCTCTCGAAGAAGTGGCCTTGATGGGCATGCGCCAAACGCTCATCTCCGCGCTTCAATTGAGCGTTCAAAACGAGGGGCTTCTCGAGGCCTTGAGTGCCAAAAAAACCACCGCAATCGCTTGGGACTTTGTCCAAAACGAAAACGGCATCCAGCCGCTGGTCAGGGCCATGGGTGAAATCGCAGGCAACACGGCGATTCTCTTGGCTGGGGAACTCATGGCCAGTGTCAGTGGTCAGGGCACGATGCTCGGTGGTGTGAGCGGCGTCCGGCCCAGCGAGGTGGTCATCCTCGGTGCTGGAACTGTCGGGGAATACGCCACCCGATCCGCCCTGGGATTGGGGGCAAGCGTCAAGGTCTTTGACAATTCAGTACACCGGTTGATCAGGCTTCAAAATGCAGTGGGGCAGCGGCTCTGGACATCGACACTCCAGCCTTCGGTGCTCGAAGAGGCCCTTCGAACAGCGGACGTGGCCATCGGTGCCGTTCGCGGCTCTGGATCCAGGGCGCCCATGCTCGTCAGTGAGCCCATGATCTCGGGCATGCGTGAGCGGTCCATCGTCGTCGACGTGAGCATCGATCGCGGAGGCGTCTTTGAAACGTCGCGTTTGACCAGTCACGAACGTCCAACGTTCATCGAGTGCGGTGTCATTCACTACTGTGTCCCCAACATTCCCTCGCGGGTGGCGCGCACGGCCAGCAAGGCGTTGAGCAACATCTTCGCGCCCATGCTCCTCGGCATTGCAGGTGAGGGCGGTGTGGTCCCAGCGATCAAAGACCGCAACCTCATTTCCACAGGCGGATACATGTTCAACGGGACCTTGACCAATGAAGAAATCGCAGCCGAGCGCAGCCTGCCATGGAAACCGCTTGACTTGTTGGCTGCAACGTTGTGATTTTCTTCCTCACGCTTTTTCAGCCGAGGGATTGGTTTTCCCTGTGAGGGTGGCTTTGATTTCATGCAATTTCATGAGCGCCTCCATGGGGGTCAAATGATCGATGTCCACCTCCATGATCCGGTCCCGGATCGCTTCGAGGGCTGGGTCGTCGAGCTGGAAAAAACTCATTTGGATGCCCTCATCAGGCAAGCTCACTTCTGATACATTGGGTTGGGGAGCTGAGGCATCACCGCGTGCAGCCTCCAGGGTCTCCAGCACTTCTTCAGCCCTGCGCACCAACGACCTTGGCATGCCGGCGAGCTTCGCCACGTGGATGCCAAAGCTATGGTTGGACCCACCTGCTGCCAGTTTGCGCAAAAACACAATGTTGCCATCGAGTTCCTTCACGCTGACATTCACATTGACAATGCGCGAAAACCGTTGGCTCATGTCATTGAGCTCATGGTAATGAGTGGCGAACAAAGTCAGAGGTCGCGTGCGGTTTGACTCGTGAAGGTGCTCGGCAATCGCCCATGCGATGCTGACACCATCGTAGGTGCTTGTTCCCCGGCCGATTTCATCCAACAGGACCAGACTTCGTTCGGTGAGGTTGTTGAGGATGGCGGCGGTCTCATTCATCTCGACCATGAAGGTGGATTCGCCGCTGCTGATGTTGTCTGAGGCGCCAACGCGCGTGAAGATGCGGTCGAGGATGCCAAGGTCTGCGGATTTGGCAGGCACAAATGACCCCGCCTGAGCCATGAGAGAGATGAGGGCTGTCTGACGCAACAGGGCACTTTTTCCAGACATGTTGGGCCCCGTCACCATCAATATCTGCCGGTTTTCCGGGTGAAGTCCGACGTCGTTGGACACATAGGTTTCTCCAACAGGCAGATTTCGTTCGATGACCGGGTGGCGTCCCTCCTTGATGTGGATCCCTTGCTCCTCTGTCATGCGCGGTTTGGTGTATCCCAAATCCACGGCTGTCTCGGCGTGGCTTGCGAGCATGTCCAACAATCCGATTGCACGGGCATTGGACATGAGGGCTGTGATGTCTGAAACGCAAGCCGCCACGAGAGAGGCAAATGCTCTGTGCTCCAAAACTTCAGCCTGCTCTTTGGCGGACAAAATCTGGGTCTCAAGGGCTTTGAGTTCCTCGGTGATGTATCGCTCTGCTTGAGTCAGGGTCTGCTTGCGGATCCATGTCTCAGGCACCTTGTCTTTGTGGGCGTTGCGAACCTCGAGGTAGTACCCAAACACGTTGTTGAACGCAATTTTCAAACCGCTGATGCCAGTGACTTCGGCCTCCCTGTCGCGCACGGCATCAAGCGCTTCTTGGCTGTGGAAGGCCAAATTTCTGACTTCGTCCAAGGGGCTGTCGACACCCTCGGCGATGACTTCACCCTTGCCGATGGCCGTGGCAGGTTCCTGAACAAGCTCACGTTGCAGGCGATCGAGGAGCGCTGTGCATGGGGAAAGTTGCTCCAAGAATGTAAGAAGCGCATCTTCACCTGCTGTCAAGTCGGCGATGTCTTGCACCGCGAGCAATCCCCGTCTGACGTGACCCAACTCTCGTGGATTGATTCGATTGGAACTTGCTTTTGATGTCAGTCGTTCCAGATCTCCAACAGAGTTGAGGACTTGCCGGATGTCGTGCCGAAGGCTGACCTCCTCGGTCAGTCGATCCACAGCGAGGTGCCGCATTTCGATGTCAAGCTTTGAGGTGAGTGGTGCCACCAACGCCCTTCGCAAGGCTCGACCACCCATGGGTGTACACGTCCGATCGAGCACATGGACAAGGCTCGTGCCGTCTGGGTGGTTGGGATGGAGAATTTCGAGGTTTCTTACAGTGAAAGGATCGAGCCACATGCCTTCTTCGGGACGCAAACGTCGAATCCCTTGGATGTGGTCGAGTTGGCGGTGATGTGTTGCGTCGAGGTAGTGCAGGATGACACCCGCGGCAACCGTGGCATGCGGTGCATCCTCCAATCCAAACCCCTTCAGAGAACCAGTCGAGAATTGCGTTTCAATCTGGTCGAGCGCATGGGCTTCCGTGAACACCCAATCGTCCAGTCCTGTTCGTGTGACGTCGTCTCCGAACAGCGCCCTCACGTCTCCTTCGCACTGGCGATTCACAAGCCATTCTTTTGGCTCCAAGCTTCGAAGAATGCGGTCGATCCAACGCGCGTCTCCCTCGGCAACTTGGAATTCTCCCGTGCTCAGGTCGAGGAGGGCCAAACCCACGGCTTTGGGTGTCCAATGAATGGCTGCCACAAAGTGGTTGGCTTTGCTTTCAAGCACGTGGTCGTGCATCACAAGTCCAGGGGTCACCAATTCGGTGACTCCCCGCTTGACGAGCCCCTTGGCTTGTTTGGGATCTTCGAGTTGGTCGCACACGGCGACTTTCAGTCCTGACTTGACGAGTTTGGGGAGGTATGTGTCAAGGCTGTGGTGTGGGAATCCCGCCAATTCTACCTCAGAGGCACTCCCATTTCCGCGCTTGGTCAAAACGATGTTCAACACCTTGGCCGCTGCAACCGCGTCGGCTCCGAACGTCTCATAAAAATCACCCACCCTGAACAGCAACACGGTGTCCGGATGCTTCACCTTGATCCGGTTGTATTGCTTCATCAAAGGGGTCTCTTTGCCAGCCACGAGTGGGGGATTTGAGGTTGTCTTTTCCAGGGAGGACCTCGAATGTAACTCCGGAGTTGGGCGGGACGCGTTTTGAGAGGAGCCCTTTATTCACAAGGGGTTCACATCAGAACCGCTCAATGCTCAACGCGTGGACCCGTGACGACTGGGAGCCCTTCCTCGATCCACCCGCTGATGCCATGCTCGAGGTTGTAAACTTCTTGGTGTCCCGCCTCCGCCAATTCTTTTGCGGTCAGTCCGCTTCGACCACCACCTGCGCAGTAAACGAGCACAGGTCGGTCGCGCGGGATGGCATCCATGGCCTCTTGAAAGGCGTGCTCGTCTCCCCAACAATCGGCGTGGGCCGCCCCTTGAAGATGCCCCTCGTCCCATTCTTGAGGTGTGCGCACGTCCAAGAGAAGCGCATGGGGTTTGTCGGCCATCAGCTTCAAAAAGACGTCATTCCCCACGTCTTTCATGATGGGTGCAGTGGCATCGTGAGATGGAGTTTCTGCAGCCATACTTGTGCCAGGGGCTTGTTCGCAAGAGAGCAATGTGCACGTCATGGCCAGTGCGAAAAGGAAGGTTCTCATGGTCAAGAGGCCTTGGCATCTTTGGTCTTGACGACCACGGGTTCAAACGACGCGTGCTGTGCGTCAATTTGTGTCTGTGCGTATTCAGCAGTCACCGCAAGTGTCTTCACCTCGGTTCCAGGCATGTCGAACATGGCGTTGCGCAAGATGACTTCACAAATCCCCCGCAGACCCCGTGCGCCTAGCTTTCTCTCGATGGCGTGGTCCACCACCAGGTCAAGGGCGTCGGCCTCAAATGAGAGGACGATGCCGTCCATGGCAAACAGCTTCGTGTATTGACGAATGAGTGCGTTTTTGGGCTCGGTCAAAATCCGTCTCAAGGCCTCCCGCTTCAGGGGTCTCAAAGCGGTCAGCACTGGGAACCTCCCAATGAGCTCCGGGATCAAACCAAACGCTCGCAAGTCCGAAGGATCGACGAAGGCAAGTGCCTCGTGTTCTTCGACAACTTGACCTGCCGTGGCGTATCCAATGGTGCTTTTGCGCAATCGGCGCGCCACGATTTTCTCCATCCCAGCAAACGCACCACCACAGATGAACAGGATGTTGCCAGTGTTGACCGTGATGAGCTTTTGTTCTGGATGCTTGCGCCCTCCTTGCGGTGGAACTTGGACGTCTGTTCCTTCGAGCAATTTCAAGAGAGCCTGCTGAACGCCTTCGCCGCTGACGTCCCTTGTGATGGAAGGATTGTCACTTTTGCGGGCAATCTTGTCGATTTCATCGATGAAGACAATGCCTCGTTCGGCCGCTTGAACATCGAAATCGGCGGATTGAAGCAACCGAGACAGGACGCTTTCCACATCTTCCCCTACGTACCCAGCCTCCGTGAGCACGGTTGCATCGGCGATGCAAAATGGGACATCGAGCATGCGGGCGATGGTTTTTGCCAGCAGGGTCTTTCCCGTGCCAGTTTCGCCCACCAAAATCACGTTGCTCTTGTCCAATTCAACCTCTGATTCAGTGTCAGAAGTTGTGTGCGTCAGCCTTTTGTAGTGGTTGTACACCGCGACGCTGAGGGTGCGCTTGGCCGCTTCTTGACCGATGACAAAGTCATCGAGGTAGGCTTTGATCTCGGACGGCCGCCGCAAGGTGAAGTCCAACGCCGACTGGGCCCCGGTTTTTTCCGTGAGCTCTTCGAGCACGATGGCTTCCGCCTGCTCCACACAGCGATTGCAGATGTGGCCGGTGGCACCGGCAATGAGAATGTCTACTTCGTCTTTGCGTCGACCGCAAAACGAGCATTGGATGTCTTTTTCCGACATGGGCGTTCGTTCCGTTGTTGCCCCGTGAAATTAGGAAGAATCAGCTTGGACGGACCAAGACTTCATCGATCATGCCGTAGGCTTTGGCTTCTTCGGCAATCATCCAGTAATCGCGGTCGCTGTCCTCCCAAACCTTGTCGTAGGTCTGTCCACTGTGCGTGGCGATGATGTCGTAGAGCTCTTTTTTGAGCTTTTGGATTTCACGCGCCGTGATCTCGATGTCGGATGCCTGCCCGCGTGCACCGCCCAAAGGTTGGTGAATCATGACTCGGCTGTGCTTCAATCCCGTGCGTTTCCCGGCAGCTCCGCCGCACAACAACACGGCACCCATCGAAGCGGCCATGCCCGTACAGATGGTCGCCACGTCGGGGCGGATGTACTGCATGGTGTCGTAGATGCCGAGTCCGGCGTACACGCTGCCACCCGGAGAGTTGATGTAAATCTGAATGTCTTTGCCAGGATCGGTTGATTCCAAAAAGAGCAACTGGGCTTGGATGATGTTGGCGATGTGGTCGTCCACACCCGTGCCTAGGAAAATGATGCGGTCGGCCATCAATCGTGAGAAGACATCCACCTCGCGGAAGGGCATGGGACGCTCCTCAATGACCGTTCTGGTCATGTTCTCTGGACCCGCAACGGGACCTTGCGTGGCGGAGATGTAATCTTCAACGGTGTGGCTGCTCATGCCGTGGTGATGCACGGCGTACTTGAGGAATTCTTTGCGGTTGTTCATGGTGTGATTCTTGAGGCCAAATTACGCTGCGCCAAGCTCCACCCCGTGGCTTTTATCCCGGGTTGTTCACAACCGTTGGGTTAGAATCAACGCACTTCCGCTGCGAGCTTTCCAAACGCGTCAAAGCTCACTTGTTTCTCGGAAATCGTCACGCGGGTTTTGAGGTCGTCGACCACTTTGCGCTCCACGAGCACGTCTGCAATGCGTCGACGCTCCTTCTCGTCGTTCAAGACGTTCTTCGCGACGTTGGTGAGGGTTTCCTCGTCCATGGGCATGCCGTATTGCGCGTATTGCGCGCCCACCATGCGTTTGGCCTCGCCTTCCAATTCTTCAGCAGTGACCTTCAAGTCAATGGCTTCAGCAACCGTTTGCTGCAGGATTTGCCAACGCAACGACTCCGCGTATCCCGGGTACTCCTCTTCCACCTGCTCTGGCGTCAGGGGATTTTCGTTCGTCAACATGATCCAGCGCTTCAAAAACGCGTCGGGCAATTCCATCTTGATGTGGTCGATCAAATCCACCACAAAGCGACGGCGGAACACCCACTCTGCGTCGCGATCAAAGTGGCCATCGAGGTCCTGTGAAACACGCTCGCGGAACGCCTTGTTGTCTGTCACCACACCTTCGCCATAGACCTTGTCAAACAACGCTTGATTGACTTCGTGCGGCTCCAGTCGCTTGACTTCTTTGACGGTGAACTTGAAGTCACCTGTGAGGTCGTGCACTTGTTCGTAGGAGATGCCCAGCATTCGGCCCAAATCGTCCTGCCCGCGGCTCACCTTGTGCGGATCGACTGTCACGTCGGACCCAGGTTCCAAACCGATCAGTGCCTTTTTGGTCTTCTTGTCTTCCACGAATTCCACGCTGATGGTGCTGTCGCTGGTGATTCCGCCTTCCAGCACACTGCCGTTGGCATCGAGTTGTACAAACGAACCCACGAGCATGTCGTTTTCCTCGCTCTTGTCGGGATCGGTCATCTTTCCATGACGACGCTGCAAGTCTTTGACTTGGTTGTCAATCGCGGTTTTGTCGACTTTGACCTTGTGACGGGTGAATTTGGCTTTCTTCCCAAAGTCCAAATCCAATGCAGGCGCCAATCCCAACTCGTAGTGGAACGTGAACGTTTCTGGATTGTTCCAGTCGCCTGAATCTTCCTTGTCCTCACTGGGAATGGGGTTGCCCAGCACATTCAGCTTGTTCTCTTGAATGTGGGCCTGCAGCTGCTCGCTCAACATTTGATTGAGTTCCTCGGCCAACACGGATTGACCGTATTGACGCTTGATGAGTTGCATCGGCACCTTGCCCTTTCTGAATCCAGGCATTTGCGCATTTTTCTGGTGACGCTTGAGATTTCGGTCCACGCGAGGTGTGTAATCCTCAGGGGTCAAGGTCACTGCCAATTCAATTCGCAGGTTGTCAAGGGAGGTTTGAGAAACGGTCATGTGCAGGGTTTCTGTTTGCCGATTGGATGTCCTCGAAGATGTGCGGGTGGAGGGACTCGAACCCCCACGCCGAAGCACCAGATCCTAAGTCTGGCGTGTCTACCAATTTCACCACACCCGCGCCCTTCGAGGGGCGCAAAGGTACGCCGTTTTTTTCGCCTGTCAACCTGATCCCCTCACCTGTGAATTGTGGATGCAAATGGACGCGCACTGTCACGAACTTTGGACCATGAAATCGAGAGGAATCCCGCCTGCCAAGCACGCTTTGAGCGGTCTCATTTCAGCGCTGTTGATGTGCATCGAAAGTGCTGCGCAGCCGGAATTCATTTCACCCAATCGTGCGCCTCTTGCGACACCAGCAGGGGGTGGTTGTTTTGAAGTTGGTCACCGAGTGTTGGGGTTGTCTTGGGGTGAATTGTCTTGGTCTCGGTGGACCTTGAAAGACGATTCGAACCTGCGCGAGTGGGCAAGTGGCCTGTCTTTTGAGGGAGGACCTCGATGGTCAAAGGCCCATGCATTTTTTGGAGGGTTGCATCAATTTGACGAAGGGACGTCGTGCATGTGGCAAATGTCAGCCGGCATGACATCCTGGCCATTCATGGGGGTGTTGACGCCGTGGTTTGAATGTCGAAGCAGTGCCTCCAGGGATGTGCCGTGGGGCAACGTGAGAATGGAGATCATGTGGGTCCAAGGCCAAGGGCTCTCAACTTCGACGTCAGAGGTCGGGTCAGTGAGGGGCGCGAATCCTTGGTCTTGGACCGCCTGATGGACTCCCAGGGTGGAAGGTTCGACCATGGGGATGCCGGCCATTGGATGGTCTCAAGATGGGCAATGGGAGATGGCCTGGAGTGCCCATGTTGATTGGGGCAAGGGGCTTCGTTTTTGGCGACCTCCACCGGGCAGCATCCAAATCCACTGGCGGTTGCCTGCGCATGTCATTGACATTGGATGGAGAGGCTGGTTGACGCCCACGTCCAATCGCCAAGGGCCCAAAACCTACGACCCTGAAAAGCGCTCATTGGCACTGAAACACGCCGTTGGATGCGCCATGCGTCAAGGGCAGCGCCTTCCAGGTTGGCGTGCATTTTGGATGTGGGAAAGGGGAGATAAGTCCGACAAGGACCCATGACGAGGCGCCCGTGGCAATGGGTATGGGCAAGCTTGATGGTTGCAATATCCGGGTCCAATTGCTTGTCCCAGCTTGACATGGAATGGGGCGTATCGAGGGTGGAACAGGAGATTTGGAAATTCCTTGCGGAGGCCATTGAAGAAGCGAGATGTTCTGAGGAAGGGGCAAGGGCCATTCACGCCCATCTGTTGTCTCATGGTTTGCCTTGGTCAGTGGAGGTTGTGTGGTCAATTGATGGCTTGACGCCAAAAGAGCGGCTTTGGTTGGTCGAATCAGAAGAGTGGCGTCAGTGGGTCTCTCGCAAGGTCCATTCCACCACCCAGGGTGACGACGTTCCCAAAACCCTCAGTGTGACACGCGAACGGCGGCAGTCTTCCATGGACAGAGCGTCCATTCTTGAATTGAGGTCGCGTGTGGGTGGATTGAGATTGAGGGCGCGCCATCAAGACACCTTGCAGTTGGCAGGTTCTTGGGTGTTCTCACGAGAGGGTTTGCGTGCTGTGATTGGTGACCATGGCCTCGCTTGGGGCCATGGATTGACGGTGCCACGCGCCGACATGTTTGGTCTTTCACTGTTCTTGGGTGACGCCGAGATGCAATTGCACAATCCTCCGCGCGGCCTCATCCACAGCAACGTGGAGGGTGGCTTTCGAGGCTTGGCTTTGGAAAGGCATGAACGGCATGCCAGGCTTGGGTTCACCTGCGGGAGAAATCACTTGGGCGCCCTGGTTGCAAGAACTCAAGGGAACCACGAGGTTGGATGGACCATGTTCAAGCATGGGTGGCGTTTTGCGCTTGGACCACATTGGACCGCGCGATTGGGGCCTTTGCACGTGCAATGCGCTGGGGCGATTTCCGATGGAGGTGTTGTTGGAGTGCGTGCATCTTGGCGATGGGCACATTCAAGTTCATGGATGACACAGGCTGCGCTGGATGTCGAACACGCGAGCAGCACATGGCTTCTCGGGTTTCGGGGCTACGCCACTTGGTTGGATCCTCAAACAGGTGCCGGCGTGCAGGTTCGATTGAGACGACATGGGTCGGGTCGGTGGGACGTCCGGGCCAAGGGCATCCCTGAAAGACACACCACCTGGAATTGGAGTTTTGTGGGAAATGAGCAATCCACCATGGTCGGAGTTCACGCGGTGACCCAAGGGTTGCGATGCGTATGGTGGCTTGGACGTGACGTGAGTGGTCGGTGGTCTCAGGCCCGGAATGTGGAAGTTGTCTGGCATGTGAAGGAGGTGTTTTCCATAGGTCTGTTGGGCATGGAGGGCCAAGGAGATGTGTCGAGTGCCTTTGTCATGGTTCCAAACTTGGATGCCAAGCGCTGGTCTCGACTGCCACATCAGGGCCAGCGCATGGGGCTTTGGTTGTCCTCGAAGAAGGAGCGTCATGCTTGGACGATGCAGTGGACCTGGTCACCTTCTCAACAAGAGACCTTTCGTTGTGCGTTGCGGTGGCGTTGGGATGCCTGAACGAACGAGGGTATCTTGCCACGTCAGAAACCAAGACCATCAACCCAAGCAACGCTCATGGCGAACACAAGTGACATCAAGAACGGCATGGTTCTCAACCACAACAATGGATTGTGGCAGATCGTCGAATTTCTTCACGTGAAACCCGGCAAAGGCGCGGCTTTTGTGCGGACCAAACTCAAGAACATCGAGACCGGCAAGGTGGTCGACCATACCTTCAACGCTGGACACAAAATCGATCCAGTACGTATCGAGACGCGAGAGCATCAGTTTTTGTACAACGATGACGAAGGGTACCACTTCATGAACACGGAGACCTATGAGCAGGTCCGTTTGGACAAACATGTCATCAGTGCACCTCAATTTTTGAAGGACGGAACCATGTGTTTGGTGGTGTTTCACGCGGAGGAGGAACGCCCCATCAGTTGTGACTTGCCGAGTCATGTGGAACTGGAAGTGACGTACACGGAACCCGGAGTCAAAGGAGACACAGCCACGAATTCGTTGAAACCAGCCACGGTAGATACAGGCACCGAGGTGCGCGTACCCTTGTTCATCAACACGGGAGATTGGGTGAAAATAGACACGCGTTCTGGGGACTACACCGAGAGGGTGAAGAAGTAACCTCATGAGCGCAACCATGATTCTGTCATGACCAATTCAAAAGAACGCCGTCTCAAAGAGAAACTTGACCTTCGGGAATTCAAATTGAATGCCCTTTTGAAGGTTACGGAGGCCATCAATGCTCAGTCGTCGGAGGCGTCTTTGATGCAGCAGTACGTCGATGCCTTGAAATCCAATTTGGGGATCGATCGGCTTGTCCTGTACGCAGCTGATTTGGATGGAAACTCGTGGCAACTGCTGGTGTCGGAAGGGACCGAGGCATCTTGGCCGACGTCTCAACCAGCTTCTTTTTTCGAGAAGCTTGACCTAGAAAACATTGCGCTTGCTGGCGCGATGGGTGGTGACGAACATCCGTCCGACGTGGTGGTGCCCGTTCATCAAAACGAAGAGGCGATAGCCCTCGTTTTGGCGGGCGACACCTCAGACGACGACAGAGGTGTCAGTCCCGTGGTCAAGCACCTGAATTTCCTGGTGACGTTGACCAACATTTTGGTCGTGGCACGACGGAACAACCAAATGGTGGAGCAAAACTTGAAGCAAGAGGCGTTGAGGCGAGAGTTGGAATTGGCGGGAGAAATGCAATCGATGTTGCTGCCTCAGTCATGGGATCATGTGAATCTCGACGTTGCAGGTTATTATCAACCCCACACCCAAGTTGGGGGTGATTACTACGATGCTTTCACAACGAATACGGGCAAAGTGGTCGTGTGCATGGCAGACGTCAGTGGCAAGGGAATGAGTGCGGCGTTGTTGATGAGCAATTTTCAGGCACAAGTCAGGGCCCTTTTCCAAGCAGAATATGCCTCCATTCGCGTCACACTGACCATGCTGAATGACAGGGTGATGAGCATCGCCCAGGGAGAGAAGTACATCACCTTTTTTGTGGCCATATACGACCCCTCATCGCGCGCCATGGAGTATGTAAATTGTGGGCACAATCCTCCTTTGTATGTCCATCCAGATGGACGCCACGAGCTGTTGGAAAAGGGAGGCGTGGGGTTGGGCATGTTCAGTGAGATTCCCTCGTTGACTGTGGGAGCGGTGGACGTTGCACCAGGAGGAATCCTGTGTTGCTACACCGACGGACTTGTGGAGCAAGAGAATGAACTGGAGGTTCCCTTCGGCACGGACCGATTGTTGAGCATGTTGTCTCATCATCACGGGCAGTCTTTGGAGGCTGTGCACCTCGCCATCATCTCTGCACTTGACGCGTTCAAGGGGTCAGAGCCAGCGCTCGATGACACCGCCATGTTGAGCTGCCGGTTTGGCTAGTTGTCTTGAATTCGTGGAGGGGTCTCGACTTTGGCAGACGACTGAAAATCGAGCACCACGAGGATGGCCAAGAATCCCCAGAACGGTGCACTTGCTTTGTCAGTGTCGAGGTAATTGTTCAAGACGCCGTGGACGAAATACGTCACGAGGCCCAAGAACAATCCCAGCGCCAGTGCCCGTTCGTCGGGGTCGGTCAACGTTCGGTGCAGTTTGAAGCCCAAGTGGCATGCGGCCATTAGCAATGCCACCATGGCCATGAACCCCAACAGACCTTGTTCAGCCAACGGCCCCAAGTATTCGCTGTGCGCATTGCCGAGGTCGGCATTGTTCGTGCTGATTTGGGTGCGGAGTTGTGCCGTCTGAAAAGGCGCGTATTCAAATTGGTAGGTTCCCGGACCCCATCCTGTGAGGGGCCGTTCAAGGAACATGGCCCACGCACACGACCATCGGTTGAGCCGTTCGAGGTTGGACGCGTCGCTTGACACGTTGGAGATGCTTTCCACATGTTTGGCGAGGTCGTCTGAAGAATCCTGCTTGTTGCGTTCGAGCTGGATGACCAGGCTGTCCCAACTGAACGCCAACACCACAAGCGAACCAAGTCCAGCCACGAGAAGCGCTTTGAACCGCACGCCTGCCAGCATCATGATCCACAGCACACCAGCCGCCGCCAAACTCACCCAGGCTGCGCGAGTGAAGGAGAAAACAATGCCCAGTGCCAGCCAACCTGCACACATGGACCACAACACCCTCGCCAATGAAGATTGATGGGTGCGCCAAGCCATGGCGATCGCCGGTGGAAGCATCATGGCAAGCACGGCGCCGTATGAAGTGTGGTCCTTGAAGAAGGGTTTCATCACCCAGTGGCCAGCTTGCTTGCTGAATCCATGGTTTGCATGCCGAACGAGGGTGTAGGCAATGACTCCACAAAGAGGGATGGCCAGCAGGCCCAAAAACCGGCCCCTCGCGTTGGGGTCAGTCCGCACCCATTCGCCAACAACGACGTAGAAAGACAGGATGAACCACGCCCTTGAAATCCATGCCTTCAGCGACACGACCATGTCTGAACTGGGCAAGATGGTGAACCCCATCCACGCAAATCCCAGGCCAATCACCCACGTCATGGGATGTCGCAGCAGTTGACGATCGGTCCGCTTTCCCGAAACCCAACGCGCGGCGAACAAAAGCAACAGTGCAAACAACATGGGCTCTGTGGGCATGTACCATCCAATGGACGTCATCCCAAATTCACTCAGGTTGACGGAAAGCGGCACGAGAAAAAGAACCGCAGACAGGTAGCGGTCTGTGTTTGTGAATCCCCACCACGCAATCAAGAATGCCGCGGGTAAAGCCAAGACATAAGCGAAATCCAATGCCCAGCCCGCAAGGGCGACGAGGGTCATGAAGCCCCCGGCCAGCCAACCTGCCTTCTTGATGGTCATGCTGTGCTCAGGCTGCAGTTTGTGCTTGTTTCAAGTTGTCCCATGCGAGCATGCCAATGAATGCGGCCGCCACAGCCACGACAGAAGTGATGACCACGATGAGCCAGCGCACGGGCTTGGCTTTTTTGTCTGCGGCATACGCGTAGTCCACAATGAAGGAAGAGGAAATCTGACTTTCTGCATCCACGCGCATCAATTCCACTCGCTTCTTCAGAAGGGCATGCTGTTCATAGGCCTCCTCCAAATATCCTGTCAAGTTGTTGTGACCATTTGCCAAGGCACCAATTCGTTTGAGGTCGTTGTCAATGGTCTTTGCCGCTTGGAGGTTGCCCGTAGCCAATGCGGTGCCATACTGGGCAGTTAGACCTGTGACCTGGGCTTCGAGGTTGTAAATGCCGAGGGCGTGTAGGGTGGCCAGGCTGTCTTCGGCCTCGGCCAGTTGCTCTTCCATTTTGGCCAAGGTCTCTTTGGAGAGCGCATAGGCCTCGGAGGCGCGATCGTTGCGCATGGCGTTGGCGGCACTGTCTGCAAGAAATGCCATGTCGTTGGCCATGTCGCGGGCCTTCTCCGGGTCCGTGTCGTAAACGCGGATTTGAATGGATCCATATCGCGTCAGGCTGGCGGAGACATTCTGATTGAATTCCAGCCCCATGTCCGCGCCTGAGCCGGGTTCCTCTGGATCAATGTCATAGTGGGAGAAGAGCTCGTATTTTTCGATCACCCGCTCTTGGATGCGGTTGGAATTCAGGATTTGAAGCAACCGCTCGGCATCTTCCGTTTCCCCGTAGGCCATCAGGTCGTTTTTCTTGAGTTCTTCGAAGAACTGCTCACCGAGGCTGTTTTGATTGGTCGCGAACATGATGACCGTACTTTCATAGTACTCGTCCATGGTGAGAGAAACACCCGCCGCCGCTATGGCTGCGAGCAATCCGACCGAAAGCAGTGTCTTTAGATTGTTGTAGATGAACACCAAAAGATGGGTCGACTCCATGGGGTTTGATTGAGGCATGGCAACGGGGTTGATTCGTGAATCGACGCGAAGGTAATGGGCGACAGCGGTACCTTTGACTCCATGGCGCGCATTGCCTTGAACGGTCGGTTGTTGGTGCCTGGAAAGTTAGAAGGCATAGGGAGGTTTACATTGACCACCTTTCGCGGCCTTGTGTCGCGCCGACCAAATGACCAATTCCTGTTGGTTGTGGACCGTCCGAACGACGCACTGTTTGATTTGGGCCCCAACGTGGAGGTGCGTCGCATTCGTATCCCTGCACGGCGTCCATGGTTGATTCGTTGGTGGTTTGCGGGTCCCTTGCGCCGCGTGCTCAAGGCTTGGAAGGCCGACGCGTTTGTGTCAACAGAAGGCCCCTTGGCAACGAGCATGCCACCGGACTTTCCTCAAATGACCGTGATCCATGACCTGAATTTTGAGCATCGTCCCGACGATTTGCCCAAAATGTGGACGACGTTTTACAGATCCACGTTTCCTGGTTTTGCAAGGCGCGCAAACGTCTTGGGAACGGTTTCTGAGTTCAGCAAAGCAGATTTGGCCCAAACGTACGGTCTTCGTTCCTCGGACATTTGGGTCTTTCCCAACGCCGCAGAGGACAACTTTGTTCCAGCCACCGTTGCAGAAAAAACCAAGGCCCAAGCGGAATTTGCTGGGGGTCATCCCTACTTCGTTTATGTGGGGTCCTTTCACCCAAGAAAAAACGTGGATGGGGTGATGCATGCGTTCGGTCAATATGTGGAGCAAGGAGGGGAGTGGCATTTGGTGATGGTCGGCGAGGCGATGTGGTCTGACAATGCGGTGACGTTGACGGACGAGGCGTCATCCATGGTTCATTTCACGGGCAGGCTGAACGACGGGAATTTGGTTGCGGCCCTGGGCGGAGCGAATGGTTTGGTCTTTGTCCCCTGGTTCGAAGGCTTCGGCATCCCCGTGATTGAAGCGATGTCGTGCGGAGTTCCTGTGATCGCTTCCATGGCAACGGCGCTCCCGGAGGTATGTGGAGATGCGGCGTTTGCGTTGGTGGATCCGGAGGACACGAGAGGGGTGGCCCGTGCCATGCTTCGACTCAGTCAAGATCCACAGGCGGCACAAAATGCAGTCACGCGTGGATTGCAGCGTGCAACTGAATTTTCATGGACCCAAACCATTGACATGTTTGATGCAGCAGTCCAAACACTTTTGAACGACAAGCAATGACGAAGCAGTTGCTGGACATCGTGGTAAAGGGCCGGGTTGAGGCCGGTTGCGACGAAGCTGGTCGGGGCTGTTTGGCTGGTCCTGTTGTGGCTGCCGCGGTGGTGTTGGATCCGCGCGTGGCTCGGAACCTGCCGCTCAACGACAGTAAAAAACTTACGGCAAAGCAGCGCGAATCCTTGCGGCTGAACATCGAGTCTGAAGCCATCTCTTGGGCGGTTGCGTTCGTGTCGCCAGAAGAAATTGACCACATGAACATCCTGCAAGCTTCCTTTGAGGCCATGCGAAGGGCGGTCCGGGCGCTTGCGGGACAACCCGACCATTTGTTGATCGATGGCAATCGCTTCGTCTCAGCGCCGGACATGCCGCCACACACATGTTTTGTCAAAGGGGATGCGAAAGTCGCTTCCATTGCAGCGGCCAGCATTTTGGCCAAAACCCACCGCGACGAATACATGACGAAGGCCGCTGATGCGTATCCCAATTACGGCTGGCAAACCAACATGGGGTACCCCACCGTCGCGCACAGAAAGGCGCTTGTAAGCCTGGGCCCCACTCCTTTGCACCGCTCTACGTTCAGCTGGGCTTCGCCTTCACCAACGTTGTTCGACTAGGTTGAGGGGTGTTTATATCCCCGTTATATCTGTGGCTATGTAAACCTATTGTGAACTCTTCTGCCAGATGGTGTTTTTCGTCGAGGAATCCATAGTTTTACTCGTCCAAAAACCCTTAAAACCAAACCAATGCGTTTTTCTACCTGGTTCGCCTCAGCCATCCTCATGTGGAGTGCAGGCACAGCATGGGCCCAATGCGACAACCTCTTCTTTTCAGAGGCCGCGGAAGGTTCTTCCAACAACAAGTATTTGGAAATCTACAACCCAACAGGCGCAGATGTTGACCTGAGTGGGTATGCATTCCCGAGTGTTTCCAACGCGCCATCAGTTGCCGGCGAGTACGAATTCTGGAACACGTTTCCGGAGGGCGCCATGGTGGCAACAGGAGATGTGTACATCATCGCGCACCCCTCATCCGATCCAACCATCTTGGCTGAAGCAGATCACACGTTCACATTCTTGTCGAATGGTGACGACGGGTTCATCCTCGTTCAAGGAGACGAGACGTCATTCGTCCAAATCGACGCGGTCGGTGATTGGAACGGCGATCCCGGCTCAGGGTGGGACGTTGCTGGTGTGACTGCCGGTACCAAAGAACACACGATTGTGCGCAAGGCTTCTGTGCTTTCTGGCAATGGAGGAGATTGGAGCGCCAGCGCAGGCACCGACGCCGACAACAGCGAGTGGATCGTTCTCGATCAAAACGATTGGTCCAACCTTGCCATTCACACCTTCGACGGTTGTGGCCCGGGCACTCCTGGTTGCACGAATGCCAATGCCACGAACTACGATGCCTCTGCCACGGAGGACGATGGCTCTTGCCTTTTTGACAATGCATGCAACGTCGATGGTGTTGTGGTGGAGGCAAGCAGCTTCCAGTACAACCCTGCCAACTTGAACATCGAACCAGGTCAGACAGTGGTTTGGTCCAACCTCGGAGGCACCCACGACGTCAACGGCGACATTAACTCGCAAACAGGTTCATCTTTTGGCAACCCAGAAGCCTTTTACTTGGCCCCAGTTGTGGGCGATGCTGCTGGCGTTTGCATGGGTTCCT
>JAYZBB010000097.1:0-19854 GCA_036339415.1 Bacteroidota bacterium
AGAGCCATGGCTCAGTATCCGTGCCGTACATGGCGGTAACCTCGACATCGTTGGACGTGAAGTTGGCGTAAATGCGGTAGGTGCTCTCCCCCGTGCCAAGCGGGTCAGATGCAACCACATCGTACGACAAACCTGTGCTCAAGCCTCCAGCAAAGGTGCAAGATCCGTCGTCCTCATTGGCCACAGGATTGTAGTTGTCAGCAGAGGGGTTGGTGCAACCAGGAACCGGGACCTCAGGGAAAACAATGGAGACGCCTTCTGCATTGAACGTATCTGAATCGGCGTTGTCCCATTGAAAATTCAAGGTCAAATTGACCACGCCATCAGTGGTGAATTGCCCAACCAGAACGCGACCATCAGCTCCCGCTTCCGCATCGGCGCTTTGATTTGGCAAGACAAACCACGACCCTCCAATGAAGGTGTCGATGGTGAACCCACCTCCATTTTCAAACGCCTCGAAATATGAATCCATGCCCACTTGTTGCACGTTGCTGGTTCCATTCGCATCCGTGGATCCGATGGTGAACCAGCTGTCATATTCCAACGACGGGAATGTCGTGAAGAACAGAGTATTGATGGTTTGTGCAAGCACAGCTCCGACGGCGTCTTGATAGAACGACGTCGAGACACCAACGGTCATTGGAGCGGTTTCCAACGCATACACTGCAACAAGCTCATCGTTGGGATTGTCAAACGTCGCATACACCCGATACGTTGTGCCAAAGGCTGTTTCCGCCACGGTTTCGTACTCCATGCCCACGAAACTTGCGAGAGCGGAAGAGGCGGTGACAGCTGCCATCAAAACGGTAAAGAAATGCTTCATTGAAAACAATTTGGTGGGCGTTCGCCCGGTTAAATGGTTGTTTCGCGGCGACAAAACCGTGTTTCGTCGACACAATCTTTCGCAAAAGATACGAAACAAACGACATGTACCCATGGTGCCTTGGGTGACATAAAGGCCCGAGACACCGATGCATTCAAATCGATCTATGTCGTTGTGACGAGTTTCGACAACAAGCCGAGCGTCGAAGCATCGTGTGAGGCAAACCCCACTTCACCTCTCAATTCGGGCAACAACGCATTCGCCATTTGCTTACCCAACTCCACACCCCATTGATCAAAGCTGGCGATGCCCCAAAGCACGCCTTGGACAAAAATGCGATGCTCGTGCATGGCGATCAACATGCCCAAATGGCGCGGATCGAGTTCCTCGAAAAGCATGAACGTAGAAGGCCTGTTGCCTGGAAAGTCTCGATGCGGCTCTCCGTCAGGTGCAGAACGTCCCTGAAGCAAGGCCTCAGCTTGCGCAAGGGCGTTCGCCAACAGCATTTCGTGCATGCCGATGTGATTGCTCGTGGGCTTCTTGAAGGCAACAAAATCAACAGGATGAACCTCCGTGCCTTGATGCAACAATTGCAAGAACGCATGCTGACTGTTGGTGCCCGGTTCTCCCCAGACCACAGCACCAGTGTTCCAGCTTACCGGCAGCCCATCTCTCCCGACAAACTTGCCGTTGCTCTCCATGTCCGCTTGTTGGAGGTAGGCTGGAAGGCGAATCAAGTCTTCGGCATAAGGCAAGACCACGTGTGAACGATGTTTCAGAAGATTTTGGTTCCAATGCCCCAAAAGGGCCAACAAGACAGGGACGTTGTCTTGAAGTCGCGTCCCCTTGAAATGAAGGTCTACCGTCCTCGCACCTCCGAGGAAACTCGAAAACCCATCAGACCCCAAAGACATGGCAATGCACAAGCCCACAGGACCCCACATCGAATAACGCCCACCCACCCAATTCTCAAAGCCAAACGTCTGCGACTCGGGAATGCCAAATGCCCGTGTGCCTTCCACATTGGTAGACACAGCCGCCATTTGCACTTCTGCACTTCCCCCACCCTTCACCAACCATTCTTTGGCAATGTTGGCATTGGCCATGGTTTCCTGTGTGGTGAACGTTTTGCTCACCACTACGATCATGGTGGTCAAGGGATTCAGCGAAGAGAGGACCGCTTCGGCGTGGGCACCATCCACATTGCTTATGAAATGGCACCGAGGGCCTTTGGCGAAGCGCCGCAGGGCCCTCACTGCCATCGCAGGCCCCAAATCTGAGCCACCAATTCCAATGTTGACCACGTCAGTGATCGTTCCGTTTTGGCACCGCGCATGCACGTCATCCACAAACCCGAGCATCCGTTGACGGACATCCAACACCCCTTGGACCACGTCCTTGCCATCCACTTGAAACGAATCACCGTGGTTTGCGCGCAGGGCCATGTGAAGCACGGCTCTGTCTTCCGTGACATTCAATTTGACACCACCAAACAAATCTGAAATGGCTCCCGCCACATCAGCTTCACGGGCCAAGTCGAGCAAACCCTCCAACACCTCAGCATCCCATTTCTGTTTGGACATGTCGACGAAGACGCCGTCGAGCGACCATGAGAGTTGCTCAACACGGTCCACATTGCCATCGAATGCAGTGCGCATGTCAAAGTCACATCTGCTCGCAGCAAGGGCTTCCAGACGCCTCTGCGCATGAGATTCAGAGAGGCGGAACGGCCTCCACGCCAAATGTTCAGCCATGGTTATTTCGCTTGACTGCCAGTGGCATTCAAATCTTCGAAAGCTTGCTTCAATCGTGTGACAAAAGCTTCCTCACCTTTCCTCAACCACACGCGAGGGTCGTAGTGCTTCTTGTTGGGAACGTCATCTCCCTCTGGATTTCCAATTTGGGTTGCCAAATATTCCGTCTTCTTCTGAACGTAATCGCGCACTCCCGACAAGAATGCCCATTGCATGTCCGTGTCGATGTTCATCTTCACGGTACCATAGCCGATGGCTTCCCGAATTTCTTCCAGGCTCGAGCCGCTGCCGCCATGGAAAACGAACTCCACCGGTTGCGATCCCGTGTTGAAAGTCTCCTCGATGTGTTTTTGACAATTCGCAAGGATGCTCGGACGCAACTCCACATTTCCTGGTTTGTACACGCCATGAACATTGCCAAATGCCGCAGCAATCGTGAAGTTGGGTGAAATCGCGCTCAACAATTTGTAGGCCTCTGCAACCTCTTCTGGCTGGGTGTACAGGCGACTGCTGTCAATGTCCGTGTTGTCCACCCCATCCTCTTCCCCACCTGTGACGCCGAGCTCAATCTCGAGATGCATGTCAATGGCCGACATGCGCTTGAGGTACGCTGCACACGTTTGAAGGTTCTCTTCCAAGCTCTCCTCACTGAGGTCAATCATGTGTGAACTGAACAACGGCTTGCCTGTAAGGGCATGGTGTTTTTCCCCAGCCTCGAGCAAACCGTCAACCCACGGCAACAACTTCCGTGCACAGTGATCTGTATGCAAAATCACAGACACTCCATAGGCCTCAGCAAGGGCATTGACATGGTGCGCTCCGGCAACAGCTCCCAACACAGCAGCTCCTTGGTCATCCATGGACAAGGACTTGCCCGCGTTGAATTTGGCGCCGCCATTCGAAAACTGGATGATGACCGGAGAGTTGGCGGCTTTCGCGGTCTCCATGACCGCATTGATGCTGTTGCTGCCAATCACGTTGACCGCTGGCAATGCGTAGCGGTGCTGCTTGGCGTGAGCCCAAACGTCGGAAACTTGCGAACCTGTGAGGATTCCTGCAGGAAATTGACTCATGTCGTGGTTGATTTTGCGCGCAAAATTACTTCCTACAACAACGCGCTCCTAATCACTTGGCCATCGATGCCAAACTCTGTTCAGCAAGAACCGCCTCCGGGGTTGCAGGATGAAGAACCATCACCCGCTCGTAAGCCCTTTTGGCCAAAACAGGGTCCTTCAAATGTTCGTGGTAGACGAACCCAACCAGAAATGCGCACGTGGCTCTCTTTTCATAGCCAGGATGGCCCTCGTGCAAATTTTGCAACTGAAGCAGTGCATGCTCGTATTTGCCGGCCGATATGAGCAAGTCGGCGCGCCTGAACAACGCCTCGGGAACAAAAGGATCGTCAGGGTGAAGGCGTGCAAGGTCGGCGTACCCCACCAGCAACTTTTGCCGCATGTCCACCCGGATAGAATCACCGACGAACGCCTCTGATTCCCAAGATTGTATTTGCTGCAACAAAGAAGGGCTACTGGACTCGCATCTCAACAACAAGCCAAGAGCCAAAAGAATCAAAGTCGTTGTCCGGCGTCCCTTGCCCACAGTCCTCAGCGCCGTTTGGTCTTGGGAAAGCGCATCTTGTAGTCGACGGGGACTTTGCCCAAGCCAATGTCGCGAAGCTTGCCATGCAGAAGCAAACGCTTTGTCGCCGGGATGTGATCAGGAATCATCACCCCATCAAGATGGTCGTTTTCGTGCTGAACAATGCGTGCAGCGAGCCCCCCGAGCGTTTCCTCTACGAGATTCCAATGTTCGTCGTAATACTCCACACCCAGCTTGATGGGGCGGGTGACAGGCTCCCTCACCCCTGGAATGCTCAAACACCCTTCGTCCATGACATCTTCGTCTTCAGAGAAGTCAAAAAGAACGGGGTTGATCATCACACGTTTGAATCCTTGACATCCAGGATCGCCATTTTCACCCTCGCCAAAAGGCGATCCATCGGCGACAAAAAGCCGCAGAGACAGGCCGATCTGTGGGGCTGCCAAGCCCACACCGTCTGCAGCGTACATGGTTTCCCACATGTCCGAGATCAACTCGGCCAAATCTGCACGCCCTTCCTCCACCTCAACGGCTTCTTTTTTTAGCACTGGATCCCCGTAAGCCACAATGGGTCGAATCATGTGGCGAAGATAGTGAGTCAACCCACTGCAACCCCCAACCTCCCTACCTTTGCGGCCATGCCAGCCCTGAACACCATTCCGGAAGCCATCGAAGCCATCCAACGAGGAGAAATCATCATTGTCGTTGACGATGAAAATCGCGAGAACGAAGGGGACTTCCTCATTGCCGCGAGGCATGCCACCCCGGAAGTCATCAACTTCATGGCCACCCACGGACGAGGGCTCATTTGCGCACCATTGCTGGAGTCGCGCTGTGACGAACTTGACCTTGGACTGATGGTGCAATCCAACAATGCCGCTTACGAAACACCCTTCACCGTGTCCGTGGATCTGTTGGGGCACGGATGCACCACGGGCATTTCCGCAAGTGACCGGGCCAAGACAATTCAAGCACTGATTGACCCAGACACCAAGCACCAAGAGCTGGGTCGTCCCGGGCACATTTTCCCCCTTCGTGCGAAAGCCGGTGGGGTCCTCCGTCGCCCCGGCCACACCGAAGCTGCCGTTGATTTCTCGCGCCTTGCAGGGTTTGAACCCGCAGGAGTCATTGTTGAAATCATGAACGAAGATGGCACCATGGCTCGCCTTCCAGAGCTTAGGGTTCTTGCCCAACGTCACGACATGAAACTCGTCTCCATTGCAGACCTCATCGCACATCGCTTGGAGCACGAAAGCCTGATTGAACGAACGGCAGAAGTCAATCTCAACACAGCCTTTGGTGCTTTCAAAGCCATCAGCTTTCGTCAGACCACCAATGAGGTTGACCACCTGGCGCTGGTGATGGGCGATTGGATCGACGACGAAGCCGTGCCTGTCCGGGTCCATGCATCGAGCATGGTGGCGGACATCTTCCAGGTGAGTGACTTTGGCAAAGGTCCTCAACTGCATCAATCGATGAAGCAAATCCAATCAGCTGGCAAAGGTGTTGTTGTGTTTCTCAACAAGACGAGACAAGGCGGCGGACTTGCAGACGAATTGATGGCTTATGCTGAAATGACCAAAGCCAAAAGGCAGGGCAGTTTTCCGCAGCTGGATTCAAAAGATCGTGGCATCGGCGCCCAAATATTGCGCAACGTAGGTGTCAAAAACATCAAGCTCCTGAGCAATTCAAATCAACCCACAGGCGACGCTGGATTTGGATTGAGCATTTCAAGCGTAGAAAGCATCAACCTCTGATGTGATTCTTGGTTTCAGATTCCTGTGTTCCCTTGTCCATGGCCGTCCATGGCACTGACGAAATGGAGGACAAAAAAAAGCCTGGCTTTTGACCAGGCTTTGTTCAATGTCTTGCTTCGGACCCTCAGGCTTTGTCCTCTTTCTTGTCGAATTTCCCGTACTTCTGACGGAATTTGTCAATCCGGCCGGCAGTGTCAACAAACTGCGCCTTGCCCGTGTAGAAAGGATGGCTTTTGTGGCTCACTTCCACTTTCACCAGAGGATATTCGTTGCCGTCTTCCCACTGGATGGTCTCTTTGGTTTCAGCCGCAGATTTGCTCAGAAACGCGTACTCGTTGCTCATGTCCTTGAACACGACCAATCGGTAGTTGTCGGGATGGATGCCTTCTTTCATCTTTTCCAGTTTTGGGTGGGCAAAGATACAAAAACGCATGAAAACTGCGCAACACCAAGACACAAAAATCTAGGAGCCAACGGTTTTGATGTTTTTCACAATTTCGAGGGAATGATTTCCGTCGAATCCATTTGTGCAAATGACTCCGTTAGTGTAATTTGGTCATGTTAAAGTGAGTTTAGCGAAAGCTAAGCATCAAGTGATAATTTGGTTAAGTTGGTCCCGCTCCGAAACGTCGGAGCGGGATTTTTCTTTTGGGCACTTTTGAACGGTCGCACGTTCGCAGTCTGCACGGGCCTTGCGTGAACCCAGCCCCATCCGTCACCACCTTGGCAATGTGTTAGCCCCCGTCCTCCTCCCTCTTTTCTCTCTCCTCACACTGGTGTTCGAAGCACCTGCACCCGTGATGGAATGGGAACTAGTCGAGCACAAGGCCTCCTCTTGCATCATCGATCTCAAACTGGCTGTGATGAGCGAGGCAGAAGTGAGCAAACTGAGCCTCGTGCCGAAAGCAATGTCCACAAACTTGTCCATCACGGCATCGCACATCGCAAGCGACGATCATTGGATCCGCGATGACGTGTTGAGTTGGATGTGGCTGGAGTCACCCCAAAACATCTCCGTCGAATTGAACATCGATTGGGACCATTTTCCCGCATCAGATGAGGACGCCGCGTTTGACGTCGCCTGGGAGCACGTTGTTGACGGCAAGCGGTCCCAATGGACCCTCGGCACCGTTCGATTTCCCCGAAGTCGCGACACCGTCAGCGCACAGCCCGCACAAGACATGACCACTGGAAAGCGAGTGGCTGTTGCCCGCGATGAATCCACCGCATCGGTCACACTTCACATCGACAATGTCAGTGCTGGAACGTTCGTCAAATGGACTGAATACATCCCAGAAGGATGCACATGCGACGTCACAGAAGATTCAGGCGCATCGCTTCGAAAAGCATTGAACACACAAATTTTTCTGTGGTTTCACGCAGACAGCGCCTCCCCGATGCGTCCGCAATACACCATGAATTGTGCGCACCCCATCGAAGAATCCACGTTTGATGGCACTCTGGAAGTGGCATTTGGAACTCAAACCAAAACGACCGATATTGGCCAGACTGTTTGGACGGAGTTCGACTCCCTCCTGAATGAAACCATGAGACTGACCCAACCATCTGTTCTTCAATCAGATGCCTCAAACCTTGCTCGGAATGACAAGGGAGGCTCTGCCAGCGCGCCCGCAACGGACGTGGCATTTGCGGTGCAGCTTTTGGCGAATCACCGGGATTTGTCTCAGGAAGAATGGTCTGACGTTGTTGGGTTTCAAGGAAGAACCCATACAATTCGGCACGAAGGCTGGCACAAACATCTGACCGATGACGTTCCCACATACTCGGATGCCCGGGTCATGCGTTCAGACATATGGAAGAACACTGCTGCCACGGATGCCTTTGTCACTGCCAGCTTAGAAGGTGAACGCATCACTGTTCAAGAAGCCCTCCTCATTTCCAATCAAACCTGGATCCCATAACGATGTCTCCACGCGCCACAGATTGGAATTCAGCCGTGCAAGGCTATCACGACTACCTCACCCTCGAGAGAGGTTTGAGCAAAAACTCGGTGATGGCATACATGCGTGACATCAAACAATTCATGGAGTTTGCCGCGAACGAAGAGAAGGTCAAAGCACCCATGAGCATCGAACTTCAACACGTGGAGCGCTTCCTTGGTCATTTGTACGACCGGGGATTGGCCAGGAACAGCCAAGCACGCATGCTCAGCGGCGTGAGGAGCTTCTGCAAGTACCTCAGGCTCGAAGGCATCATGGATGGCGATCCCATCCAACTGATTGAAGCGCCAAGGCCGGAACGCAAGCTCCCAGATGTGTTGAGTGTGGCTGAGATTGAGAGAATCATCAATGCAGTGGACATGAGCCGCCGGGAGGGCGTGCGAAACAAAGCCATGCTCGAGGTGCTCTACAGCTGCGGATTGCGGGTTTCAGAACTCATCGACATTCAGCTTTCAAAAGTGGATCTCATCGATGGACTCGTGCGGGTGGTCGGAAAAGGAAACAAGGAACGGATTGTCCCCATTGGACAGCAAGCGTGCGATTCCATTGACGACTACCTGAGCCATTACCGAGCCAACATTGTTCCTTTGAAAGGACACGAGGATGTCTTGTTCTTGGGGCGACAAGGGCGGAAGATGACGCGTCAAATGGCATTCACAATGCTGAAGCGAAGTGTGGTGGCAGCAGGGATTCGTAAAAATGTAAGTCCACACACGTTCCGTCACAGTTTCGCCACGCACTTGATTGAAAGTGGAGCAGATTTGCGGGCAGTTCAAGAAATGCTTGGGCACGCTCAAATCACGACAACTGAGATTTACACCCACCTGGACAACCGCTTTCTCAAGGACCAGGTCTCTCAATTTCATCCACGCAGCGAAGAAGCCGCAAACAGCATGGCTGACGAAGCCTGACAGCATCGAAATCGATGCTGTTCACGGTTCACGGACCATGCCCTTCTTGCCATCGCGACACTCCTTCCTGCAACATGAACTCCACGGGGGCTTGCTCAACGGTACCAAGTCCCAAATGAATCAGGACCTTTTGCAACACAGCGGGGGCATCGGACAGTTCCACGGGCCTGGCAAGGGTTTGTTTGCTCAGCTTTTGCCCATGTTCATTGACCACCAAGTCCACGTGCATGTATCGAGGCTGGGTGAGTCCCATGGCTTGTTGAAGTGCAAGGTGACAAGCCGTCGCTGACACCAAATCTTCCCCACGCACCACGTCTGTGACCCCTTGCTCCCCATCGTCAACGACAACGGCAAGGTGATATGCCCAATGTCCATCGGCTCGAAGCAACGTAAAGTCCCCGACATCAGCACGTTCGAAGGACTGCCATCCTTGGCCTCTGTCTTGCCATGACAAGGCAGGACCTTGTGGCAGTTTGAACCTCCAAGAACGCGCCACCTTTCCCTCGGGAAGTCCCTCTCGACAAATGCCAGGATACCGCAGCAGACCATTGACCTCGGCCAGGGACTTTCGAGTGCAAGCGCACCCAAAGGCCAGATCACTTGACTTCAAACGGGCCAGCATCTCTGCGTACAGCGCGTGTCGATCGCTTTGTCGAACCAAGGGTCCGTCCCAAACCAGTCCAAACCCCTCAAGCGTCTTCAAGATGTCATCGGCAGCACCCTCCACTTCACGGGGAGGATCCAAGTCTTCCATGCGGACCAGCCAGCGTCCCTGGTGCGCTTTGGCGTCAAGCCAACTGGCCACCGCGGCCACCATGGACCCTAGATGCAATCGACCTGTTGGCGACGGCGCGAACCGTCCGACATACGGACGGCCTTCAATCATCCGCGAACGAGCTTCCTGTACTTGATGCGTTTGGGACCTTCATCGCCCAAGCGCTTCTTGCGGTTTTCCTCGTATTCGCTGTACGTTCCCTCGAACCAATATGCTTGGCTGTCGCCCTCGAACGCCAGGATGTGCGTGCAAATGCGATCCAAGAAATACCGGTCGTGACTGATGACCACCGCGCAACCAGCAAACCCTTCGATGCCTTCCTCCAATGCACGAAGTGTGTTCACATCGATGTCGTTGGTGGGCTCGTCAAGCAACAATACGTTGGCTTCTGTCTTCAACGTCATGGCGAGATGCAGTCGATTTCGCTCCCCACCGGAAAGCACACCGCACTTCTTTTGTTGGTCGGCTCCATTGAAATTGAACTTGCTCACATAAGCACGGCTGTTGAACAGCTGCCCTCCAATTTCAATTTGTTCGTTGCCACCTGACACAACTTCCCAAACGGTCTTGTTGGGATCAATGTCGGCATGCCGCTGATCTACGTAACCAATCTTGACCGTCTCGCCCTTGTCAATGTTGCCTCCGTCAGGAGTCTCTTCGCCCATGATCATGCGGAACAGGGTTGTCTTTCCGGCGCCGTTGGGCCCGATGATGCCTACAATGCCCGCTGGAGGAAGTTGGAACGTCAGGTTCTCCACGAGCAGCTTGTCGCCAAAAGCCTTGGTCAAGTCGCTTGCTTCAATGACTTTGTTTCCCAGTCGCGGACCGTTGGGAATGGGGATGTTGAGGCGGGCGTCCTTTTCCTTGGTGCCTTCCGCGAGCATGCTTTCGTAGTTGTTGATCCTTGCCTTGTTCTTGGCACGCCGTCCTTTGGGGCTCTGGCGAATCCAGTCCAACTCTCGATCAAGCTCTTTGCGTCGCTTGCTTTCATGCTTCTCCTCTTGGGCCAACCTTTTGCTCTTCTGTTCGAGCCAGGAGGCGTAATTGCCTTCGTAGGGAATGCCTTCTCCCCTGTCCAATTCCAAAATCCACCCTGCCACGTTGTCCAGAAAGTAGCGGTCGTGTGTCACGCAAAGCACCGTGCCCTTGTATTGCTCGAGGTGCTGCTCAAGCCAATCGATGGACTCTGCGTCAAGGTGGTTCGTCGGTTCGTCGAGCAACAACACATCAGGCTGTTGAAGCAACAAACGACACAATGCCACCCTGCGGCGTTCTCCACCACTGAGTTCTGAAATGTTCTGGTCATCCGGGGGACAGCGCAACGCATCCATCGCAATGCTCAACTTGGTGTCGAGTTCCCAAGCATCCAGGGCATCAATCTTGTCTTGAACAGCCGCTTGACGGTCCATCAACTTTTGCATTTTGTCTGGGTCGTTCAAGATGTCCTCATCCATGAACTTCATGTTGATCTCTTCGTATTCCTTCAACACGTCCACGATTTCCTGCGTACCCTCCTCAACGATTTCCCTCACTGTCTTGGACTCATCGAGTTCAGGTTCTTGGCTCAAATAACCCACGGTGTATCCATCGGCCCAGACCACTTCTCCTTGAAATGCTTCATCCAACCCGGCAATGATCTTCATCACCGTGGATTTTCCTGCCCCGTTGTTGCCGATGATGCCAATTTTGGCTCCGTAGAAGAAGGACAAATAAATGTCTTTGAGGATGTGCTTTCCGGTGGGGGTCGTCTTGTTGACCTTCACCATGCTGAAGATGACTTTCTTGTCGTCCGACATGAGAATGGGAATTCAGGTTGAAAATGAGGACCCTCGGGCCATTGCGAATTTAGGCCGCAGGAGTCCCATTGACCAAGGTCAACAAGGTGATTTCGGGAGGCATGCCCACCCGACCTGGGAATCCGAGCACCCCGAAGCCCCTGTTCACGTGCAGGTACTGATCTCCTTCCAAATAAAGCCCCCCCCAACGCTTGTACGTCCATGAGGAAGGGGACCATTTGACACCAAGCCACGGAATTTCAATGCCCATTTGCATGCCATGGGTGTGACCGCTCAACGTCAAATCGACTGGCGCGCGACGTTCCATGATTTGAAGTTCGAAATGGGTTGGGTCGTGACTCATCAACATGGAAAACGTCTCGCCGGCACCACTTCCAGCCATTGCCTTTTCCAAATCGCCGCTCTGGCGGAAGCCTTTTCCCCAATTCTCCACACCCACCAAAACCAACTTCTCGCCTTCTTTTTCCCAAACCACGTGCTCGTTGTCCAACATGCGAAAGCCCATTTGAGACTGCAAGCGTTTCAATTTGGCGATGCTTTCAATGCGTTCTTCCTTGGTGAATGGGCCGTAATCCGCGTAGTCATGGTTGCCCATCACGCTAAACTTGCCCAGCGGAGCATTCAGCCCAGCAAAGGCATCGACCCACGCCTCAGCCTCATCCGCGAGCTCATTCACCAGGTCACCGGTGAAGAGAATCACATCGGGCTCGAGTTCGTTGACTTTTTCCAGTGCCTTCAACACGGGCTCAGGTGTGCCTTCGAACGAACCCAAATGCGCATCACTGAGTTGCACCACACGCAACCCTTCAAAAGCCTTCGGCAGCATTGGGTGTCGCACCAAGTGTTTCCTGACTTTGTAGGCATACTTTCCTTTGGTGATGCCATAGCCCATCCCCAAGAAGGCCAAGATGCCCACTCCTTGGCCCAAAACATTCAGAAAAGACCCACGCGACATGGCACCTTCAGTGGGCTGAGAAGTGAATTTGAGCCAGAACAACACGCCCAAGGCACGCAATTCGTCGAGCCCTTGAATCACGCAGACGAACAACTTGGGAATGGTCAAAGCGAATGTCACGGCCATGATGCTTTTCAGCAGCACGGGATGAGTGCCTCTCCACGTGGGCCACATGAAAAACGCAGCCAGGAACGCCGCCCAAACCACGATGTGCACGCCCCACCAAACGAGTTTCATCGTGGGCCACCATGACATGCCTTGGTAGACTTTCCACAAGGAGCGAAACGTCAATGTTTCCACAATCAAGAAAAACACCGTGACAAACGTCAATCCAATCAAAATCCTTTCGAGCATGTGGAGCAGGTTGCGGGATGCGGCAAAGTCATGCCGTGTTTACCGCGCAGAACCTCGGTTTGTTCACTACAATGGGGAACCTGTCAATTTGGCCACAAGCTCCCCTTCGTCAATGGTCCACCCCACGTTGTCCAAGTCCCCACCATGCAGAATGTTCAGGGAACCTGAGCTTCTCAAAGACGCGTGCATTTCACTCCAATGCAACACGCCCCGCAAGTCGTGGGTCGCCATCAACACACTTCCTCCGTGTTCCTGGTGTTGGGTCAACATCGTCCACAAATCCGATTGGCCCTTCACATCCAAAAATGCCGTGGGCTCATCGAGCACAATCCATGACTGGCTTTGCAACATGGCACGAGCCACCATCACTTGCTGTTTTTGGCCGTCGCTCAATTGAGAAAGTCGACGCTTCGACCAGGGTTTCAAACGAGGATGACGGTCCATGGCCTTTTCCCAGGTTCCTGACATCTCGAGCACCTCGCGCACGGTCAACCCCACTTCCCGAGGCGGAGTGGACGACACGTAGGCCATGTGCTTTCTCCACGCACCCGCGCCCTGCGCTGCCAACGAGGTCTCACCATCGACCAGACGAATGCTGCCGGACAACACAGCTTGAATGCCCAGAACCGAGCGCAACAAGGTCGTCTTCCCAGTGCCGTTGCCCCCGAGAATGACGTGCATGCCACCACCCTGAAATTGGAACGACAAAGGCGACGTCAGGGGGTGGTCTGAGTGGTGACCCAACACGACATGATCCAAATGCAAATTCATGACCAATCGTGGGTTCGTTTCCACAACACGGCAAGGACCACAGGCGCACCGAGGATGGCCAAGACAGCATTCAAGGGCCAATGCATGGCCAAGCTGTCTGTGAATCTCACCACGCCGTCAGCGAGCAAAGCAAGCACAGCACCCCACACCCCAATGCCTCGGATGGAGTCCACGTGCCCGCGCTTGGCATGAAAGAAGCGGTAGACATGCGGCGTAGCCAAACCGAGGAAGGCGAGTGGACCACACACCGAGGTCACCACGCCCAAGACCAAGCCGGTCACCAACAGAATCTCCACATGCAACCGGGATTTGGGGACGCCCATGGTTTGGGCCAAATCATCCCCCAACGTCCACATGTCCAACCACGTGGCTCGACGCAGCATCCAATTGCCCAAGAAAACATGAAGCCCCACACAGAACATCGCCTGCAACCCGTTGGATTTGCCAAATGTCCCCATGCCCCAGAACACAAACGTTTGCAAGGCTTCTGCGGTGGCAGACGATTGCAACACCGTCACAATGGCACTGACCGCGTAACTGATCATCAAGCCGAACACCAGCGTGGTCACGGGCGAAGCGAAACGACGTGCCCCCATCCCGATCAGCAAGAGCACCCCAAAACACCCCAAAGCCGCAGCCAACCAGGCCGGAAGGGCCAAACCGAGAAGGACGGCAAGTGCCACTCCAAGGGACCCCCCAGAAGTGATGCCCAGCACCCCTGGGCCAGCCAGCGGATTGCGAAACCAAGTCTGCATCAACAAACCCAACCATCCCAGCATGGCGCCAGTGGTCATGGCCGTCAGTGCCCGGGGCAACCTCACCTCCCGCACGATCGTGGCGTGCAATTCATTCACCTCCCCGCCCGTCAACAACGCGCCCAAAAGCCCACCCCATGCAATGTCAACCTCACCCATGGCAACATGCAGGACGAAGGCCGACAACAACAACAACATCACTGCCAATGCAGAACGGTTCTTCTTGGTCATCGGGAAGGTCGTTGAAGTTTTTCAAAAACCCCGTGAGGACCCTCCGCATCCCATTGCACCAACGCAGCCAAATCTTCGAGCACCCATTCGGGATGCGCCACAACCTCCCCGAAATAATCCACATCCGCCGTGTTGCAAACCCAAACCTCATCAACGGCCTGCATCACCTGCGCATGCCTGGGGTCCATCGCCAATATGTCCTGCTCATCCACCCCATTTTCATCGTACGTCACAAGCACCCAAGCGTCAGCGTTGGACACCAATTCGAGCATCGATTCCAAACCCAAGGCAACGTTGTTTTCATCGTCAGCAGCCTCCAGGGCGTAGATCCCGCCCGCATCTTCAATCCATTGTGCCACAAAACTGCCTTTGCCTGGCGCATGCCAAACGCCATCGGCCACACTGCCTGTGAACACGCGTTTGCCAGCATTGGTAGATGCATCCACCGCAGCCGTGTATTTGGCCTCGACCGCATCAAAAGCATGCACCCCTGCCGCAGAATCCCCGGCCAGCCATGCCAACGGCACCATCCACTCTGCACGCCCAAGTGGATGAGGTTCGAGGTATTCCGTCACGGGAACCCAGGGCCAGTTGCGTTCTTCCAAATCTTGATTGGGACCTGTCAATATGCACCCCGGGTTCAATGAGGTGATGAGTTCCGCATTCAACCCACCATCTCCACCGACATCCCAAACAGACGTGGAGTCTGCCCAAGACAACACCCCTTCATCTCGCAAATACTTCAATGAAGAGCATCCCAGCCAGCCGTTCAGCCCGACCCCAGATTTGAGCAAGTGCACGTGGGTGGTGCTCGTGGTCACGAAGCCCCGATCTCGGTTGATGATCACGTGCGGGACGTGCTCTGCAACATTGACCCCACGACGACGTTCGGTGTGAGACACCGTGGCAATCGCTTTGCCCGTGCGCGGTTGGAACACGACGAGCGTGGTTTGGCCTTGTTCAGACACAGCCCAAGCAAAGCCTTTCGCATGTTTTGGCAGGACCAAATCCGCGTGAATGGAGAACATCTCCTCCCCTGACGGCTGACAGCCAAGCAGGACAAACCCCGCCAGATACAACCATCCCAAAGGGCGAAGAGCTACTCCAAACATGTCACCAAAGGTAGGACCTCTCCGTACCTTCGGGTCATGGCGAAGGACAAACAGCTGGCGCAGAACCTCAATGAAGACCGGATGCGGATGCGCCTTTCTGACTTGGAACGCACATTGAATCAAGTGAGACAAGGCGGAGGCACCGAGCGCATTGAAAAGGAGCACGCCAAAGGCAAATGGACCGCTCGGGAACGGTTGGACCGACTGTTTGACTCAGGCTCAGAACGGCTGGAAATTGGTGCGCTTGCAGGGCACGGGATGTACGAGAATGAGGGCGGTTGCCCCGCAGGTGGGGTCGTCATTGAACTCGGACGCATTCACGGTCAACCATGTTTGGTCGTGGCCAACGACGCCACCGTCAAAGCTGGTGCTTGGTTCCCCATCACTGGGAAGAAGAACCTTCGAGCCCAAGAGATTGCCCTCGAGAATCGACTTCCCATCATCTACCTCGTCGACAGTGCTGGTGTGTATTTGCCAATGCAAGACGAGATTTTCCCAGACAAGGAACACTTCGGCCGCATGTTCCGAAACAATGCGCGCCTCTCCTCTGCAGGGATTCCACAAATCGCTGCCGTGATGGGCAGTTGCGTGGCTGGTGGAGCCTACCTCCCCATCATGAGCGATGAGAGCATCATTGTGGAAGGATCGGGCTCCATCTTCTTGGCAGGCAGCTATTTGGTCAAAGCCGCCATTGGCGAGACGATTGACAATGAAACGCTCGGTGGCGCTGCCACACATGATGAAATCAGCGGCGTCACAGACTACCGATGCAAAGACGAAGCAGAAGCCTTGAACCACATTCGGACCTTGGTGTCCCACTGGGGTGAATTGGGTCCAAAAGCAGGGTTTCACCGAGAAGCCAGCATGGAACCCAGCGGCCCCTCGCCTCGTGCCGTGCTTCCCGACGCCCGCACAGAACCCTACAACTCCTACGAACTCATCGCATCACTCGTCGATGCTGACTCCTTCACGGAATACAAGAAAGGCTATGGCAAAACCTTGGTTTGCGGATATGCCCGAATGGACGGCTGGAGTGTGGGCATCGTGGCCAACCAACGAAGTTTGGTCAAAAGCAAAAAAGACGGCCTTCAATTCGGAGGGGTCATCTACTCAGACAGCGCCGACAAAGCTGCCAGATTCATCGCGACGTGCAACCAACGCAACGTGCCGCTTCTGTTTTTGCAAGATGTCACAGGTTTCATGGTTGGCTCGCGATCCGAGCACGGTGGCATCATCAAGGATGGCGCCAAGATGGTCAATGCCGTGGCCAACAGCGTCGTGCCCAAATTCACCGTCATTGTCGGCAACAGTTATGGCGCCGGGAACTACGCCATGTGTGGAAAAGCCTACGACCCCCGCTTCATCGTGGCGTGGCCAACGGCTCGCATTGCCGTGATGGGCGGCGAACAGGCTGCCAAGGTGTTGCTTCAAATCGAGAAGGCTTCCCTGGCCAAACAAGGAGAAGACATCGACGCCAAGCAAGAAGCTGACCTGCTGAACACCATCACCGAACGCTACGAAACACAGACAGACCCAGTGTACGCTGCCGCAAGGTTGTGGGTGGATGCCATCATCGACCCCGAGGCGACCCGTCAATGGGTGAGCATGGGCATCGAAGTGGCCAATGCTGTTCCGGCGACCGAACCATTCCGACCCGGCGTCTTCCAAACATGACTTCCTGATGAAAGAAACGCCCGTTGTCTCCTTTTTATTGGCCCTTTGCCTGAGTTCCTTCGCTCAAGAACGCGCTGTCAACAAGGCCTTGGCAAATTCACCCAAAGCCTATGCCCTCTTCGGGGAGAATGGGAAACCTGCCGCGTGGATGGACTTCGTGGAAGAAGCCATGGCATCTGATGTGGTGCTGTTTGGGGAGCATCATGACGATCCAATCATGCACTGGCTTCAAGCGGAATTGGTTCATGCCATGCTCGACGCTGGCGTTCAACCTGTGCTCGGCGCAGAAATGATGGAAGCGGATGATCAGCTCGTCCTGGACGAATTTTTGGCTGGGTGGGTGAGTGACGACAAGTTGAAGGCTGCTGCGAACCTTTGGCCCAATCACTTCACAGACTACCACCCCTTGCTGAAGCTTGCCAGAGACAACGGCCTCAGGTTCATTGCCACCAATGTCCCAAGGCGTTATGCCTCGTTTGTTTACCACAACGGACTTGACGCTCTGAAGGAATTGAGTCAAGAAGCCAAAGCATACTTGCCGCCGCTGCCTGTGGCCTATGACCCCACCCTCCCGGGTTACGAAGCCATGCTGGACATGGCTGGCGGCCATGGTGGAGAGACGCTTCCCATGGCACAGGCCATCAAGGATGCAACGATGGCGCACTTCATCTCTACCAACCTGGAACAAGGCACGCCTTTCGTGCATTTCAATGGAGCCTACCACAGCCAAGACCACGAAGGCATCGAATGGCACTTGCACAACCTCATGCCCAATCTTCGTGTCCTCACACTGCACTGCCACGTGACCGAACATGTGTCCTCAGCGAGCCCGGATGAACTGGGGCGTGGCAACTTCTTGCTGCAAACGCATGCACGCATGACCCGCACCCATTGATGTGTATTTTCGCTTGCCTTCAACCATGAATCCCATGACCCAACCAACACCTCTTTTTCCCTTTGTCCTTGCATGCAGTCTTGCATTGTTTTCTTGTGGAGAAGCCACGCCTGTCCAAAGCGAAAATGCTCCTGACAACCAAACATTCTACGGCTCTGTCATTGATACGGAAAACGGCATGGATGGTGAAATGATTCGAGCAGCGCTTGCCGATTCGGGAAGGGCTCTGGTCAAACTTGAAGGCACGGTGACTGCCACATGTGCAAAAAAAGGATGCTGGATGGACGTGGCGTCCGGAGAAGATACCGTCTTTGTTCGATTCTTGGACTATGGCTTCTTCGTTCCAACGGAAGGGGCCGAAGGCAAGCGCACCGTGGTGCAGGGAGAAGCGTTCTACGACACCTTGACGGTCCCCATGCTCAAGCATTACGCCGAGGATGCCGGCAAGTCACAAGAAGAAATCGACGCAATCACCGCTCCTGAACTCAGGTTGGCGTTCACAGCCACAGGTGTGATGATCGAAGATCAACCCTGAAATGGGCTCGGTTCGACAACTGGCTTTCGCCGCAATGCTCGGCATGTCCTTGTCTCAATGTGGCAGCGACGAGGCTGCAGTGTGTGCACGTCCCAAACTTGCACCCAACCAACCCAATGGATCGTCGGCTTTGGCATCGGTCATGGTGGCCATGGACAGCCAACTCGAAGCCATGCACAATTCGGCAATGACGGTGCCCAACTACAACTGGAAGGGCCAACGACTTCTTGTAAATGATTTGCTTGGACATGTCCCAACCGATGGCAGCATGATCAACGCCCACTACGAAGCGCATGCACCTTTGTACACCAAGGCCATTGAACAGTTCAATGCTTCACCATCGGCGGATCACTTCAACGCCATTGTCGAGGTTTGCAGCCAATGTCACCAAGGGACATGCCCTGGGCCACTCGAACGGATCGACAAGCGTCGGTTGCGAAACAATTGAAGTTTCCGTTCTTCCAGGTTCAACGAGCACCACGCAATCACTGCATGCCGTCATGCAGAGCCGCCAAATGCGAGCGCATCGCCTCCAAAAATGGATGGATGCCTGACCTGTCGTTGTCTTGAAGCGCCTCCCCAACCAACACCTGAGCTTCAAGCAGGTCCTTTTCATCGACCACCGATTCTACCTGCTCAATCAGCGTGGCCCCTTCCAAAGCTTGTTGAAAGTCGCCTTCGCTTGCGACTTCGGCGACACGTGCCAAACGGCCGTCACACGTGAATCCACAATTCCACAAAAACGACAGCACATCTGATTTGATGTGGCCATAGGCAGAATCCACCAAAGCATCTGCAAACACTTGTTCGGCGGACGAAATTTTCATCGTGCTCAACAAATCGCGCATCTCCTCGCGCAACGCATCCTCTTGCCGGCCGGCATATGCTTCAAGCAACGGCTTCACCCAAGTCACATCCCCATGGTCTCTCGCTTCTGCGAGTGCAGCCTTGACTTTCTGGTTGTTTGCGTGCGTGAGGTCTTTGATCATTCTTGCAGGTTTGAGGGTGCAAAGGAAAGGCCAAACCCGGCAGCGTCACATACCATCAACAATTCAGACATCACCATGGCTGTGGCTCCCCACAAAACGTGATTGCCAAGAGGCCAGCCAGGCACTAGCACGTTTGCGTTCCCAACAGACACCCTCGGTGTGGGCCATGACCCACGGGCGGAGGGCAGGTCTGACAAGGGGACAAAC
>JAYZBB010000098.1:0-14674 GCA_036339415.1 Bacteroidota bacterium
ATCTTCAGCAGGCGCTTCCTCGGCAGCCTCTTCCTCAGCAGCAGGCGCTTCCTCGGCAGCCTCTTCCTCAGCAGCAGGCGCTTCCTCGGCAGGCGCTTCCTCAGCAGCAGGTGCTTCCTCGGCAGGCGCTTCCTCAGCAGCAGGCGCTTCCTCAGCAGCAGGTGCTTCCTCGGCGGCAGGTGCTTCCTCAGCAGCCGGTGCTTCCTCAGCAGCAGGTGCTTCCTCGGCGGCAGGTGCTTCCTCAGCAGCAGGTGCTTCCTCAGCAGCAGGTGCTTCCTCACCTGCGGCCTCTGCGGCAGCAGCTGCGGCAGCAGCCTCAGCCTCGGCGGCGAGCTCAGAGGCGGCAGCGGCCAACGCGGCTGCGCGTTCCTCGTTTTGCTTGCGCTCAGCAGCCAAGCGATCCTTCAATTCTTTTTCAGCAGCAGCATCAAGGCCTTCGCGCTTGGCTTGGACTTTGGCTTGCTTCTCATTGTACCACGCATCGAAACGCTTCTGTGCTTCCGCTTCTGTGAGGGCGCCTTTGCGAACGCCGTTGAGAAGGTGATTGTGGTAAATGGCACCGGTGTACTTCAAAATGGCACGTGCGGTGTCGGTGGGTTCAGCACCCACTTGCAGCCAGTGAAGGGCGCGGTCGTGCGCGACTTCAATGGTGGCCGGATTTGTGTTGGGATTGTACGTGCCGAGTTTCTCGATGAAACGGCCATCGCGCTTGGCGCGGGCATCGGCAGCGACGAGGTGGTAGAAGGGTTTTCCTTTCTTACCGTGACGTTGGAGTCGTAGGCGTACAGCCATGGTTGAAACGTTTTAAAAGGGTCCGAAACCCAGTTGTTAAATCCAAAATTGGAGCGCAAAGATAGGCAATCTTCCTGGCAATGCACGCCTGTGCGGAAGATTTTAGCCCTCGATGTGTTGCAGGAACTCGGCGCGAACGTCTGGGGCAGATTCGAAAAGCCCTCCATAGCTCGCCGTCACCGTTGAGCTCCCTTCATCTTGAATGCCTCGACTCGACACACACAAGTGCTTGGCATCCATGACCACAGCCACGTTTTGTGTGCCGAGAATGCGTTGCAAGGCTTTCAACACTTGCTGGGAAAGCCTCTCTTGGACTTGTGGTCTCTTGGCGTAATGATCCACAATGCGGTTCAGCTTGCTCAAACCCACCACACGACGTTCTGGGATGTACGCCACGTGCGCCACCCCCACAATGGGCAAAAAATGGTGTTCGCAGGTGGAGTTCAAGGTGATGTTGCGCTCCACAAGCATGTGGTCGTAGCCGTACACATTGTCGAACGTCTTGACATCGGGGTGGTTGGCTGGGTTGAGCCCTGCGAAGATTTCTTTGACGTACATCTTGGCAACGCGGTGCGGGGTCCCGGACAAGCTGTCGTCACTTAGATCCAAGCCCATGATCTCCATGATGTCCTTGAACTTCTCCTCGATGGCTTTGATTTTGTCGACGTCACTCATGTCGAAGGCATCCGCCCGGAGTGGTGTGTCCACCGATGTTCCAACGTGTTCATCGCCCATGGCATCGATGTTTCGGGTTGAATCCTGGGGTGCGTTGGGTGCAGAGGGAGTAGTCATGTTGGCAGTCCTTTGAAAAGGCAGTCCAAGTGCGAAAGTACGACACATGGGGATGCATTGTGGAAAACAAGGCCCTTCCCAAGATGTTCGGACGGTTGGGAAAGGACGAATTTCGGAGGCCCATGATTCTTGTTTACGACACGGAAACGACTGGACTGCCCAGGGACTGGAATGCACCCATTTCAGACAGTGACAATTGGCCCCGTTTGGTGCAGTTGGCATGGCAATTGCACGATGAGAAAGGTGCATTGCTTTCGCGAGGCAATCGGATTGTGAGGCCTGATGGTTTCACCATTCCATTCAATTCCACCAAAATTCACGGCATCACCACCGACCGCGCACTGGCGGAAGGGTTGCCGCTGGATGAAGTGGTGGCTGAATTCATGGCCGACGCCGCCCGTGCCAACTATGTCATGGGACACAACATTGGGTTTGACGTCAATGTGGTCGGTGCGGAATTGCTCCGTCTCGGTAAGCAAGCGGAGCCCCTGACGGCCATCAGTGTCATCGACTCCAAGGACGAGGGCACCGAATATTGTGCCATCCTTGGTGGGCGCGGCGGCAAATTCAAGTGGCCGACCCTGACGGAGCTCCATCAAAAGCTTTTCGGCGAAGGATTTGGCGATGCGCACGACGCGGCATACGACGTGGCTGCCACGGCAAGGTGCTTGTTCGAGATGATTCGCCTGAAGGTGATCGTCCGCCCTGAATTCACCAACCCGGAAGCTGTCAGTTACGAGGCACCAAAGCTCGAAGCAGCCAATTTTCAAGCTCCGCAAGTCGAAGAGAACGTGGCTTTGGATGGCGGTGATGTCGATGCAGCGACAGAGGCTGCCTTGGCGGAGGTTCCATTCACGCATTTGCACGTCCATTCCCAATTCAGCGTCCTTCAAGCGGTGAGTTCAGTGGGGGAGTTGGTGGCGGCGGCGAAGGACATGGGCATGCCTGCGTTGGCGGTGACTGACCATGGCAACATGATGGCGGCGTTCCAATTCGTTCGGGCTTGCAACAAAGAGGGCATCAAGCCCATCGTGGGTGCAGAGTTGAACGTGTGTCGCGACATGCACGACAAGAGTGTGAAGGACGATGGCTATCCCACGGTGTTCTTGGCCAAAAACAAAAACGGCTACCACAATTTGGCGAAGCTGGCATCCAAGGCGTACACCGATGGATTCTATTACGTGCCTAGGATCGATCGGGCCTTGGTCGAAGAGTACAAGGAAGATCTGGTTGTTTTGACGGGCGGGTTGTTTGGCGAAGTGCCGTCGCTGATTTTGAATGTTGGCGAGGCCCAAGCAGAGGAGGCGTTTGTGTACTGGAAAAACCTGATGGGCGGCGATTTCTATGTGGAATTGAACCGCCACGGGTTGGAAGAGGAAACGGTGGTGAACGAAGTCCTGCAAGGGTTGGCCTCCACGCACAATGTCAAGATGGTTGCGAGCAACAACTCGTATTACACCCGCCAGGACCAAAGTGACGCACACGACATTCTGCTTTGCGTCAAGGATGCACGCAACGTCAGTCAGCCGAAGAAGTACGTCGGAAAGCGGGGGCGGGAATTTCGATTTGGGTTCCCCAACGACAGCTTCTATTTGAAGTCACCGGAGGAGATGAAAGCCCTGTTTGCGGATGTGCCCGAGGCCATCACGAACATTGCCGCCCTGGTCGACCAATGCGAAACGTATGTGTTGGAGCGCGACGTGTTGCTGCCCGCCTTCGACATTCCAGCAGAGTTCATCCATGAAGAGGATGCCAAAGACGGCGGGAAACGAGGTGAAAACGCCTACCTGCGTCACATCACCTACGAGGGTGCCAAGAAGCGCTACGACGACCTCACCGATGAAGTGCGGGAAAGGCTCGACTTCGAGCTCGAAACCATCGAACGCACAGGCTATCCCGGCTATTTCTTGATCGTTCAGGATTTCACCACGGCCGCGCGCGACATGGGGGTCAGCGTGGGTCCGGGTCGCGGTTCTGCGGCGGGTTCCGCCGTGGCCTACTGCGTGGGCATCACCAACGTCGATCCGATCAAATACGATTTGCTGTTCGAGAGGTTCCTCAATCCCGACCGGGTGAGTCTGCCTGACATTGACATTGACTTTGATGACGAAGGCCGAGGGAAGGTCATAGACTACGTCATTGACAAATACGGCGCCAATCAAGTGGCCCAAATCATCACGTACGGCACCATGGCGGCCAAATCGTCCATCCGTGACACGGCCCGCGTCATGGAATTGCCGTTGGGTGACGCCGACCGCCTTGCCAAGCTCGTGCCAGACATCTCGCTCAAGAAGATGTTCAGCCTGGACGACAAAGCGCTGAAAGAGAAGGTGAGGAGTGAGGGTTTTGCGATGGTCGAGCAACTCAAGGCCATCAGCACCCAGCCTACCCTGGAAGGCCAAACCCTTCAAACCGCGCGCGTCCTTGAAGGAAGCGTGCGAAACACGGGCATTCACGCTTGCGGTGTCATCATCACGCCGGACGACATCACCAACTTTGTTCCGGTGGCGACCGCCAAGGACAGCGCGATGGCCTGCACGCAGTTCGACAACGCAGTGGCGGAGGATGCGGGCCTGCTGAAGATGGACTTCTTGGGGCTGAAGACATTGACCGTCATCAAGGATGCCGTCAAGAACGTCAAGCTCCGTCACGGGCTCGATCTCGACCCCGATGCGTTTCCTCTGGACGACACCAAGACGTACGAATTGTTCCAGCGGGGCGACACGGTCGGAATCTTCCAGTATGAATCTGCGGGCATGCAGAAACACCTCAAGGCACTGCAACCGACGGTCTTTGAGGATCTGATTGCGATGAACGCTTTGTACCGTCCTGGTCCCATGGAGTACATCCCGGACTTTGTGGCGCGCAAGCACGGCAGGCAGGCGATCACGTACGATTTGGACGCTTGTCAAGAATATCTTGAGGAGACGTATGGCATCACGGTTTACCAGGAGCAGGTCATGTTGTTGTCCCAAAAGCTGGCAGGCTTCTCAAAAGGCGAGGCCGACAGCCTTCGCAAGGCGATGGGCAAGAAGAAGAAGGACATCATCGACAAAATGAAGCCCGACTTCATGGACCGGGGCGCAGCCAACGGCCACGACGTTGACAAACTTGAAAAGATCTGGACCGATTGGGAGGCCTTTGCGTCCTATGCCTTCAACAAGTCGCACTCGACGTGCTACGCCTGGGTCGCGTATCAAACCGCGTACCTCAAAGCCAACTATCCTGCAGAGTTCATGGCGGCGCAGCTGTCCAACAACATGAACGACATCAAGGAGGTCACCAATTTGATGGAGGAAGCACGTCGTCAGGGAGTTCCTGTGTTGGGGCCAGACGTGAACGAATCTTCGTTCAAGTTTACCGTCAACAAGGAGGGGGCGATTCGGTTTGGTCTAGGCGCCATGCGCGGTGTGGGCGAAGGGGCCGTGATGGCCGTGGTGGAGGGGCGTGCAGACGGAGCCTACCAATCGCTGTTTGATTTTGCGCGTCGTGTGAACCTGAAAGATTGCAACAAGCGTGTCTTCGAAGCGCTTGCGCTGGGAGGGGGATTTGATGGCTTTGGGCTGCATCGCGCCCAATTCTTTGCCCTGGACCACAAGGAGCGTCCTTTGATCGAATTGGCCGTTCGCTACGGAGCCGCGACCCAGGAATCCGAAAACTCTGCGCAGGTCAGTCTGTTCGGAGGCGACGACGGTGCCATGGCAATCCCAGAGCCGCCCATTCCCGATTGCGAGGCATGGCCGTCCATGGATTTGCTGAACAAGGAGCGTGACATTGTGGGTGTCTACATCTCCGGCCATCCACTGGACAAATTCCGACTCGAGTTGGACCACCTCTGTGCCAAGCAAGGGTTGTCTCGCCTTGAGACGCTCGACGCCGAGAAGGGAAAGGTGCTCACGTTTGGGGGATTGATCACGTCATGCGAGCACCGCATCAGCAAGTCGGGCAGGCCGTGGGGATTGTTTGCCCTGGAGGACTACAAGGGCACCCATGAGTTCCGCTGCTTTGGCGAGGACTATGTGAAGTTCAAGGAATTCATGGTCGAGGGGTGGATGGTGATGGTGACCACCCAGGTCCGTGAGCAAGGCTATGGGAGGGAAGGGCTTGAGGCCAAACTCCAAGCCATCGAGCTCCTCTCCGAAGCCAGGGAAAAGCGCATTGGGCGGCTTCGGATTCAAGTGCAGCTGAGCGCCTTGAACGACGGATGGGTGGATCAATTTTCGTCAAGTGTGGCGAGTCATCCAGGAAATGTGGGGGTGACCCTTGAGATCTACGACGATGAAGCCAAGCTTGAAATGCCCAGCCGTACCTCGAAAGTTCAATTGAACGACGGCTTTGTGGACGATCTAGAAGCATTGTGCATCCCAGGCAAAGCGCAATACCGTCTGGACTTGAAGCGGTGATGGACCGGCGCTGGACATTCAAGCAAGCGGCTGTTGTCCACGGACCAATGGCCAAAAAGGTTGAAAAATGAACGGCCTGTTGGGTTCTTTCGCGGTTGAGGATGAACATCACGCGAATACCTTTGCTTTCAATCCTGTAACGAACCTGAACTTCAATCTCATGGCAGTAGAATTCACAGACGCGAACTTCGAGGAGCTCGCAATCAAGAGCGACAAGCCCGTGCTCGTAGACTTTTGGGCCGAGTGGTGCGGACCGTGCCGCATGGTCGGTCCCGTTGTGGAAGAGTTGGCCAACGACTACGACGGCAAGGCGGTCGTGGGCAAGGTGAACGTAGACCACAACAGCGATGTGAGCCAACGCTTTGGCATTCGCAACATCCCAACGATCCTCTTCTTGAAAAACGGCGAAGTCGTCGACAAGAGCGTGGGAGCGGTCCCCAAGAACGTCTTGGCTGAAAAGCTCGACGCCTTGATGTAATTCGGCGTCTGAAGTCTTCCAGACTCGCAGCAGCACACGTCCCTGCCTATCTTGGTGGGGACGTTTGGTTTCCCCCAATTCCACATTCGTATGCCAATCAATCCAACCCCTGAACTTCAGCAACGACTCGGTCGATTGGAGTTCCTTGCGCACCAAGCGGTGGAGGGGTTCATCACGGGCATGCACAAGAGTCCGTTCCACGGTTTTAGCGTGGAATTTGCCGAGCATCGCCTTCACAATCCAGGGGAGTCCACCAAGCACCTCGATTGGAAGCTCTATGCCCGCACCGACAAGATGTTTGTCAAGCGCTACGAGGAAGAAACCAACCTCCGTTGCCAGTTGGTCATTGACAGTTCCTCGTCCATGGCCTATCCAGACGGGGTGACTTTGGAAGGGGACCGGATGAGCAAGTTGAAATTCGCGGTGCTTGCCTCTGCTGCGCTCATAGAGCTGTTTCGTCGTCAACGCGACGCGGTGGGGCTCAGCCTGTTCAACGAAGCGCTTGACCTTCAAACGCCCGCGCGCTCTTCACGTGCCCATCACCGCATGCTCTACGACAAGCTCGAAGGCCTGCTCGAAGCGTCACCCAAGCGAAAGGAAACCAAGGCCATCGATGCCCTGCACCAAATCGCTGAGGCCACGCCCCGTCGTTCCTTGGTGTTGCTGTTCAGCGACTTGCTTGACAAGTCGGAAGACCCTGACGCCTTGATCAGCGCCTTGCAGCACCTTCGCCACAACAAGCACGAGGTGGTGGTGTTCCACCTCCTGGATGCGGAGACCGAAGTTGACTTCGGATTTGCAGACCGCCCGACCCGTTTTGTGGATCTCGAGAGTGGGGAAGAGCTCAAACTCCATCCTTCAGAGGTTCGCGAGACCTACACCAACCGCATGGCCGCCCTGACCAAAAGCCTGCGCGACAAATGTGGTTCTCACGGAATCGATTGGGTCGATGTCGATGTGGCTCAAGGGGTTTTGCCTGTGTTGACGAGCTACCTTACCAAGCGGGCCAAACTTTTTTGATCGAAACCCTCAATTCGTTTGTGGGAAAAGCAAAGACCTTGCTATCTTTGCGCCCCGACCGACGTGGTCGGAAATCGAAGGGGCTTGTCCCCGAAGAGGAGGTCTGGTAGTTCAGTTGGTTAGAATACCTGCCTGTCACGCAGGGGGTCGCGAGTTCGAGTCTCGTCCAGACCGCAAAGAGTCCCGTAAATCCAGTGTTTGCGGGACTTTTTCGTTTTACAGGCCAAAGATTTGAAGGCCGCGTGGCTGATTGTGTCATGCCTGTTGGTTTTTGGCAAAGGCTATCAATAATCAGGCCTGAAAAAAGGCCAAATTGGAGGCGTTTTACGAAGAAGAGATGCGGGCCTTGAAGTTGCCTTGGTGAAGGTGCGCGTTACCTTCGCAGCGAACTTCGGACACATGCTGTTGTTCCATTTTTGAAAGCACCATCATGGCAAACCTTCCCTGGAAAACCGTCAAGGAATACGACGAAATTACCTTCAAAGTGCACGAGGGGGTCGCACGCATCGCGTTCAATCGGCCTGAGGTTCGAAACGCCTTCACGCCCAAGACGGTGGACGAGCTTTGGGAAGCCCTCATCACCTGCCACGAAAGCCAGGACATTGGAGTGGTGCTGATCACAGGGGAAGGACCTTCGCCCAAAGACGGCGGTTGGGCGTTTTGCAGTGGCGGCGACCAAAACGTGCGCTCCAACACAGGATACAAGGGGGAGAATGGCGTCAATCGCTTCAACATCCTCGACGTCCAGCGTCAAATTCGGTTCATGAACAAGGTGGTCATCGCCGTGGTGCCCGGATGGGCTGTTGGCGGCGGGCACAGTTTGCACGTGGTGTGTGACATGACGATTGCGAGCAAGGAGCACGCGGTGTTCAAGCAAACAGACGCGGACGTGGCGAGTTTCGACGGTGGATTTGGATCCGCTTATCTCGCACGACAAGTGGGACAAAAGCGTGCACGCGAGATCTTTTTCCTCGGCGCGTCTTACTCCGCCCAGGAAGCCTACGAAATGGGCATGGTCAATGCCGTTGTGCCGCACGCCAAGCTGGAGCAAACGGCCTTCAGCTGGGCGAAGGAAATCATGACAAAGAGTCCCACGGCCATCAAGATGCTGAAGTTTGGGTTCAACCTCATCGACGACGGCCTTGTTGGTCAACAAGTGTATGCCGGAGAGGCCACGCGCTTGGCCTACGGCACCGAGGAGGCAAAGGAGGGGAGGGACGCCTTTTTGGAGAAGAGGCCACGCGATTTCTCGCGCTTCCCCAAGTTCCCTTGACGGAGCATGCGTTACCTTTTGGCCATGAACATGGTCCGTTGGCGTTGTGTGGGTTGGATTTGGCTTGGTTTGGCCGTGGCGTTGAGTTTCCCCAATCTTGGATGGTCGCAAGACCGAGTTGATGTCATCTCGGCGGAGCGGTATGCGCTTGTGGTGAAAAAGGCACCTGCATTGCAAGAGGGGATGGACACGTACTCAGTTTGCCTCCGGTTGCCGGACACAGATCGAGTGAGCAGCGTGTTTGGCACCGATGTGCATCCATTTGAACTTCACGCTCCCCAGGGAGCCTTCAACAGTCCCTTCAACACTGGGTGGTCTGCGTCAGGCATCAACCCCAACTTTTTCAAATTGATGCCGGAGATTCAAGACGACTCCTATGCCACGATTGGACTTCGAACAAGCGCCCGCATCAGTGGAATTTCAGGAGCTGAGGATCCGACGATGGTGGAGGATCCAGGCGCATCTTGGTCCGATTTTTTCGAAGAGGATGGGGCACAACACTTGCGTGTCAACACCCACACAGGCGGAGCCTATTTTGTCCTTCGCACCGCCGCCAATGGAGCTCCGGTCAACGGTGAAGTGTTGCTCATGCAAGTGACCACGTCAGGAGGGTTTTCCGGTGCAATGAATGTTCAGATTTTTCCCAAGAGCGAGGGGTACGGCCAGGTGCGATGGCGCACCACGTTTGAAGGGGCCGGGGTGTTCTCGGGGACCTTCATTGATTGACGCACGTTGCGATCCTTTCGCGTCTGGGTGCGCAAGAGGTCAACAGGCCTCGCCAAAGGCGCTCAACACAATCAACACATCAGCTACTGTGATCGAGTTGTCGTTGTCCAAATCAACGGTAGAGGAACATCCGACGTCACATCCAAACTCGGACAGCACCTCCAGCACATCAGACACTTCGATCGCGCCGTTGCCGTTCACGTCGACAGGACAGACTGCGCATGATTCCGGAGCGAAGTAAGCGTTGCCATTGGTGGCGCTGCACGCGGTCTCATCTTCGAAGAAGGCATTCAAGCCAAGCCAGTTGCCGTCCGCGGGAAGTGTGATGGTTTGGACCAATGTGTTTCCGCTGACGGCGTACGAGGCTTCGTTGACGGTCAAATTGCCTGTCTCCGGAGCGCCAACCCAATTCACTTCGAAGGTGAGGTCAAAGGTGTTTTCGGTTGGATCGCAATCTGTGGCTCCCACCACGTTGAGATTGGTGATGTTGCAAGGGGCGTCAAGGCCTTCCCATTGATCCACGCCGTAGGCACCGTTGCCGATGTAGTTGTAGGGCGGCAGGTCCTGGATGTACACTCCTGTGCCTTGTGGCCAGATGGTCGTGATTTCTGTGTACTGAGAGAGGTAAATGGATGGTGGGGGCGTGGGACCCCATTGCGCGTAGTCATAGAGCAGTCCCGTCGGCAGGAACAACATGATCCAGTCTCCAGCCAGGCCAGCCTGCCATGAGACTTGAATCTCTTCCCCAGGTTGAATCATCATGTCTTGGCCTTGTGAGGCCAACGCCGACAATTCTTGGTAACCAGCTTCTGACAGGAGTCCCCACTCTGAGATGTCAGAAGGACATTCCGCCATGTTTTTCAAACGAAGTGTGTTGGCGTCCGGGTTGATGGTGTTCAATCGGAAGAGACCACAGCATGGTTCACGCCTGGTGAAGACGGCATTTTCACTTCTTGCGCAGGATTCATTGGTGGTGAAATATGCCGAGATGCCAGCGGTTTGTCCATCGGCTGGCTGTCCAACCAAATTGATGGACTGCGGGCTGCTACCGATGGGTTTTTGTTCTCCATTGACGACAAGGAAGCCATCGGCAGGTGCATTTTCGAACGTGATGATGACCTGTTGAGTGTACGTGAGCGTGATTGGATCGCACGACTGTTTCACACCGCCTTCAATGTCCGTGATGGCACATTCTGGCGGTTCATATTCTTCGCAGAATGTGTAGCATCCACTGGAGGACATGCTCGGAATCAGCGCATTGTTCTCGACCAAAGGATGGAACTGGAGCACCTTGGGTGTGCTGTTGTCCAAATGACAATAGCTCATGACGGTTCCAGTGCTGACTTGCGGACCGCTTGCGCAGCTCCCTTCGCTAGGATAGCAGTCGTCAATGGCACCTCCGGGCCATCCGCACCAATGGGTGTGGTTGCTGCCAAAATTGTGCCCGAGCTCATGCGACACCACGTCGAGGTTCCACGAGTAACTGTTGATGTTTGTCGTGGTGCTGCTGGTCATCACGGCGCTGAATCCGTAGGCAAACGAAGAGCAATTCACGCCGAGGTATGCAATGCCTCCCGTGCCTGTATTTCCACGCTTGGACATCAAGTGGGTAACGTCACGTTGCACCGCGTCCAGCGACGGGGTTGTTTCCCATGTGGATCTGAAATTGTCCAACATGCTTCCAGCGTCACCCACGAAGTTGGCCATGGGGTCCGGCGTTTGCCACAAATGCACGTACGAGGCTTGCAGCAAAAACAAGCTGCTCAATTCCTGAGTGTAGATGGCAGAGACGCCTGCCATTTGTGCCAATGCCCAATTCGTGGCATTCCCAACGTTGTTGTATGTGTTGTAGGTGAAGTAGTCCACGTCAATGGCCACCTCAACACATCCGCCATTGGCTCGGTTGGAGAGGGCCATGGGTGCAGGCTCACCTGTCGTACGGCCTTCTTCCTCAAACCCACATTCAAATTTGGGCAAATCGGTTCTCTGATGAAGGTCTGCCACGGCATACAGATCACCCTTGACCTGGGCCACATCGTACTGCCTTCCGCTGTGATGGAAACTTCCCAACACGTGGTTTTCCATCAAAACCAGTGTTCCTACTGCTTCGCCTGCATGAACCATGCGAAAGGTTTGTAGGCTTGGCACCAACGTTTCTTCGCGGTACCCTCGTTTGGACGTGATGCCCACGGTCACGACAGCGGGGTGAACGAAGAATCTCTGCAGCTCAAACGCAACGAGTGGTCTGGCTGCCATGGTTGTTTCTTGAGGGACTGGAAGGATCAGACGCAACGTTTGGGCATCCCGCTTTCTCGTGGCGGCGAGCTTGCCTCCGGACAGGGTCATGAATGCCGCGTGGCCCAACTTGTCAATATCTTCACCAGCCATGGCTTTGCTGACATTGTCAGTGTCGAGGTCGAACAGCGTCCCTTCAGTGGACAACGATTGTCCGAGTCCTGTGGTGACAGTCAACAGAAAGCACAGAAATGAAGACGCACGCTTGCTCATGAAACAACAGTTCGAGAGAGGAACCCCAAACAAAGACGTCCAGTTCAATGAATGGTTGCGCCAGTTTATGTCCATGAGCATCAAGTGCATTGTTTCAAACTTCAACAGTCGGCGCCGAACGCTGAGAGCACAAGCAAAACGTCATTCACCGTCACGGCGTCGTCGCTGTCGACATCGTTTGGACATTCCATGGGCAACATGCATCCAAATCCAGACAAGACAGCGAGTACATCAGACACGGTGACGGCGCCATCTTGGGTCACATCCTCTGGACAGACGGGTCCGGGCTCCTCATCGGGATCGATGACGCCATTGCAATTGTTGTCGATGCCCAGAGCGGTTCCTGGGGCGCCAGGATACATGCTTGCATTGGTGTCGTTGCAATCGCCGCTCAACGTGACCGTGCCAGCTGGAACCTCATCGCCGCAAAAGTTCATGGCGAAGAATTGGCCAAATCCATCTTCGTCGATGTCGAAGTAGGCCGGTGTGCCCAAGTCACAGCTTCCATCATCCAAGGTTGCAGACTCATCATAATTGCAGGCCTCGGGATTGATGCATCCAGGAATGGCATTGTCAATGGAACAAACGCCGTTCAGCGTGACGACGAGGTTGTAATTGGCCCCGGAGGACGAGGTCCAACCGTTGACCACATTGATGGACCAATCTCCGTCACCGGACATGCCTATGCTGGCGAGGTCCACCACGTGACTGTAACTGCCAGAATTGGACACGTTCCACTCGCTTGGCCAGGCATATGTGCCGAGCGAGCAGCCGGAGCTGATGTCATAGCCACCAATGCCGACACAGCTGCCGTCGGGCGCGTTCACTTCGAGCAGCAGATCTCCGGCCCAACTGCCATCGCCGCTGGTGTTGGTCCAATTCAAGGAAATCTCAACCGTGCTCAAATTTCCAACAGCTTCGGCATTGAACAATTGGCTCTCATTGCCTGCGAGGGAAGCATTCCCAGTGACCTCAGTCGCACAATCGCATGAGAAGCCCGGCGGGGGGAACACACACGATCCGTCGTCGAAAAGTGCATCTTCTGCGTAGTTGCATGCGTTTGGATTGGTGCAACCTGAGCAACTCAAACCTCCACCATCACAAATGCCACATGCATCGAGGACGCCACACGATCCGTCGTCTTGGACGGCGTCCGGGTTGTAGTTGCATGCGTTTGGATCTGTGCAGCCATAGAACCCACATGAAGTTTCAATGTCCGCACAATTGCCATGACAAAACCCACTCGCATTCAGCGTGGGAAACAACGCCGCCGCTTCCACCACGGGGTGAAATTCCAGAATCGATCCGGCAGGTTGGAGATGGCAATAGCTCATGATGGTGCCCTGCTCATTGATGACGGGTTCAGCACAGCCACCTTCGGAATCGTAACAGTCATGGATGGTGCCCGTGGAACCAGTCGGTTCATCTGGGTGGTCGGGTCCTCCGGGCCAGCCGCACCAGTGGGTGTGGTTGGAGCCAAAGTTGTGTCCCAATTCATGGGAAACAACGAACAAATTCCATGTGAAGTTGGGAGGAATCACGGGGAAATTGGATTGGTTGTCCATTGCGCTCGAAAAGCCAACACCGACGCTCGAGCTGCACACGACGCCCACGTACGCAATGCCTCCCGTGCCTGTGTTGTTCCGCTTTGACATCAAGTGGACTAAGTCCAAGTTGGCGTTGGACAAAACAGGATTGGATGACGTCCATTCGATGCGGAGTTGATCCAACATCGTTTCCGCATTTTCTACGGTGTTGGCCCATGGCTCAGGGGTTTCCCACACGTTCACGTAGGAGGCTTGCAGCGTGATGAAATCGTCGAGCTCAGTGCGGTAGACCAAATCAACACCGGCCAGCACCCCCAGAGCCCAATCAATGGCCTGATAACAATCAGAAAAGGTGTTGAAGGTGAAGTTGTCGATGTCAAGGCCAATTTCGACGCATTGCGGGAACAAGCTGGCTCGCTGTTGCGCATTCAGGCGATGCATTTCGCGCTCTTGGTCTTGCACCGCACAAGTGAAGGTGTTCGTGGCGGAAGATTTGGCCACGTCAAAAAGAACGTACTCCTTGACCATCTTTCGTCGCTCTTTGGGACGCTCAATGGGCGCAAGTTCCCATTGTTGGCCACGAACCTGGATGGAGGCCTGCAAGTAGTTTTCGAAGAGCACCAAAGTGCCAAATGTTTTGCCCGCGGGTTCTTGGCCATTCACCCTCGCAACGTGCACATCATAGGTGATGAGCGAAGGCACGTAATGTTCTTCAATAGTGCCCTCTGCCTTGGACCGCGAAATGACAAAATTGTCGCTGACGTTGCAATGCTCCTGAAGTTCGAGTTCCACCAACCCCAACCCGGGGAATGGGATTGCCAACGTTTTCATCAGGGACCTGTTCGCCCGGACTCTCTTGAATGTGGTGATGTCCAGCATCAATCCTTGGGTGTCCTCAACGCGTTGGGTCCCCAGTTCGGCGGGAGTCTTGCTTGGCCTCAACAGTTGCGTCAGGGGCTTGCTCTGAGCACTTGCCGCACCGCCTTGCCCAATGGCAAGGAGGAACAGGAAAAGACAAGTGAATGGTTGAAGCTTCATTACCATAAAGTTAGTGGCAAGGGGATGGAGAGGCTTGCTGGGATGTCATTTCGTGCCATTTGCGGGTTCTCAACTGAACGTTGGTATAGATGTTGTG